>JAQXHU010000129.1 GCA_029007435.1 Bacteroidales bacterium | reverse complement strand
TTCGTCACCTGCGGTGGCATTGCCCTGTCCAATCTCAATCCCGCGACTCTTGAATGCAAGAAATATCCCGGGCTGTATTTCGCCGGGGAAATCACTGACGTTGACGCCATCACAGGCGGTTTCAACCTTCAGGCAGCCTGGACAATGGGCTACGTCACCGCCCTCAGTGTCACCGGCAACATCCGCTGACCCCACCGACCAGGTTTTGCCAGTCAGGCATTTCTGCCATTCCCACCAAACGAGATCCTTAGGAATGTAGAGAATTCAATATAAAAAGAAATGATTGACTGTCAAACGACCAATCAATCATCTCTTCAAGTGACCCCAATAGGATTCAAACCTATAACCTTTTGATCCGTAGTCAAATGCTCTATTCAGTTGAGCTATGGGGCCAATTCAGGATTTCTCCTGTATTAAGCTTCTGCAGCGCCTTCCTCTTTCAGGATATTGAGCTTCTTCTCCTTGATTCTGGCTTTCTTACCAGCAAGTTTCCTGAGATAGAAGATTCTTGCCCTGCGTACTTTTCCGACTTTGTTGAGCTCGATGCTGTCAATGAACGGAGACTCAAACGGGAAAATTCTCTCAACACCAATACCGCCAGTCACCTTGCGGATAGTGAAAGTCTTTGTGAACGGTGTGCTGCCGCTGATCTGGATAACAACACCTTTGAACTTCTGGAGTCTTTCCTTGTCTCCCTCTTTAATCCTGTAAGTCACGGTGAGTGTGTCACCTGCCTTGAATTTAGGATATGTGGCAGCTTTACCGTTTGTAAAAGCCTGCTCTACTACTTTTATCAAATCCATTTCTAAATAAATTTTAAGCGCAACGTTACTTTTCACTCAACGGTCGTAAGAGGTTGCTTCGTTAATGGGACTGCAAATTTAAGAATAATTTTTCTTTCCGCAAACTTTTTAGAAATTTTCTTTCATTTTATCGAAAAGATTTTTGTCCTCCCTGCTCAAGTCCGGTGTGAACGAGTCGCTTGACCTCATTGACTCAATAGCAGATTTCTCGCTGGATTTCAATTTCTTAGGTATCCATACAAGGAATTTCACGTACATATCGCCAGTGCCGCTGCCATATCCTTTCACGGCAGGCAGTCCGCGCCCCCTGAGCCTCACAACAGTACCTGACTGGGTTCCCGGATCCACTTTCACCTTGTAATTGCCGTCAAGACACGGAATCGACACTTCTGTGCCGAGAATCGCATCCGTGACAGATATTATCTTGGTATAGAAGAGATTCTTGCCATCCCTCTTGAGTTCCGAATGCTGCACTTCCTGAATCACCACCAGCAGGTCTCCATTGATGCCGCCGGCTTTCGCAGCGTGGCCTTCGCCCTTGAGAGTCAGCTGCATTCCTTCTTCCACCCCGGCCGGAATCTTGACTTTCACGGTAACACGCTTGCGAACCAAGCCAGTCCCTCCGCAGTGACGGCAAGGGTTGGTGACCACCTGGCCTTCTCCTCCGCAACGCGAGCAGGTAGTGTAAGTGATTGTCTGACCAAAAAATCCGTTGGACACACGCTGTTCCTGGCCCGTTCCATGGCAGACCGGGCAGGTCTTGATGTCTGAAGAATTAGCGGCGCCTTTGCCTCCGCATTCCGGACACTGCTCGTTTCTCTCTATTGTCACATCCTTCTCGACGCCATTGGCAATCTCCTCGAGAGTCAGGCTGACACGGGTACGGATATCCCGGCCGCGTGCCACTCGCTGCTGTGCGCCGCCACGCTGTCCTCCGCCAAAGCCGCCGAAGCCTCCGAAACCGCTGAAGCCACCGAAGCCTCCGCCGCCGAACAGGTCATTCAGTATATCGTTGAGATTGCCGAAACCGCCGCTGAAATCAGGGGCTCCGTCACCTCCGAGACCAGCCTGGCCGAACCGGTCGTATCTTGCCCTCTTGTCATTGTCGCTGAGGACGCTGTACGCCTCCGACGCCTCCTTGAATTTCTCCTCGGCAGTCTTCTTCTCCGCATCCGTCCCATTCACCCAGCGGTCAGGATGCCACTTGAGGGCCATTTTCCTGTATGCTGACTTTATGTCATCAGCCGAGGCGTTCTTGTCAACGCCAAGGACCTCATAATAATCTCTTTTCTCCGCCATATAATCTATCCTCCCGGGTCATTTTACACGCCAACCACGACTTTGGCATAACGAAGAATCTTTCCGCCAAGCAGATAGCCGGTCTCGATAACGTCATAGACGAGCCCTTTCCTGTCCTCTTCCGGCACAGGAACCTGGGCTACAGCCTCGTGGAAATCCGTGTCGAATTTCTTGCCTTTGGCCTCGATTCTCTCAAGTCCTTTCTTCTGGAGATACTGCATCAATTTATTGTAGATCAAGCCCGTACCCTCCTTTGCAGCCTCATCGCTGGATTTCTCGAGAAGTTCCATGGCACGCTCGCAGTCATCCAGCACCGGAAGGAGACCTTTGATGGTCTCTGAAGCGGCGGATGTGACAAGTTCGAGTTTCTCCTCGGCAGTACGCCTGCGGAACGTCTCAAATTCAGCCATAAGCCTGATGTAATCATCTTTTTCCTTTGCCAGAGCGGCAGAGAGTTCCTCGTTTTTCTTCTCCAGTTCAGCAACTTTCGCATCAATGGAATTCTCCTCCGGTTCTTCCTTCACCTCATCTTCCTTAACGCCGGCATCTTCAAGCTCCGGCGCCTGCTCCACCGGTTTCTCACCGGTTGCCGTTGTCTCCGGAGCCGATGCCTTCTTTTTCTTCTGCTCTTCTTTTGTCTGTTTCATATTTTTTACCGTTTTTTTCATTTCCAATCCTGCCGTGACGCCGCAAAATACGCGACCGTGTCAGCAAAACCTCGAACAATTTCAGATCAGGCTCAAGCTTCTTAAGCTTTCTGCGTCTTCGTACGAGGAATCCGTAAACAGTCGCTATCAATATAAGCCACAGCATAATGCCCTGGCATCAGCAAATTATCTGCCACAACGAATAACTGACATATTGGCAGGGAAAGCCGTCCGCTTGACCGGTCATCCTCAAAACAGCGCCATTCGTCGTGGAAATCCGGTATCACTTGACTTTATTACCTTTATAATACATATATTAGCAAAACCACAATACCTTTAAACACTTTATATTATGATTCTGAAATTCAAAATAGAATATCACACCGTATGGGGCGAACAGCTCGTGCTTGCTCTCGGCGACAGGCATATCGATATGCAATACGGCGACGGAGGCATCTGGACAGCGAAAGTGACAACCTCCGTCCCGGGCAAGACCCTCTACGAATCTTATCACTACGAGGTGCGCAGGGACGGAAAGACCATCCGCAGGGAATGGCGTGACCATACAATCGCCGGAGTCATTGTCCCGGGACACGGGAAACTGCCCGCAAAAATCGAGATTGAAGACCACTGGACAGACATCCCCGGCAATGCGCCGTTCCACACATCGGCATTTTCCGGAGGAGCGTTCTTCATCCGGCAGGGCGAAGACGGAGAGGTCTATAAAGACGCCGACGAAATGTATTACAAAGGCTGGAAATGCGCCGGTACGGCAGTTCCTGTATTCTCATTGAGGACAGAAGACAGCTTCGGAGTCGGTGATTTCCACGATCTCAAGAAAATGGCTGACTGGGCTGCGGCTACAGGCCAGAGAATAATCCAGCTGCTTCCGGTGAATGACACCACAGCCACCGGGACCTGGACTGACTCATACCCGTACAGCGCCAATTCCATTTATGCCCTCCATCCGCAGTTCGTCTATCTGCCGGAAGCCGGAGTGCGCAGGGACAAGGCCTACAAGACCCTCCAGGCAGAACTGGAGGCACTTCCGCAGGTGGATTACGAGAGAGTCAACGCAGAGAAAGACAGGCTGATGCGCAAATCTTTCGCCACCAACTGGAAGAAAACAAGCGAAAGGCCTGAATTTATCAAGTTCTACAGCGAGAACAAGTTCTGGCTTGCCGCCTATTGCGCATACAGGATTCTGACAGCCCGCACCGGGACGGCGGATCCGTCAAAATGGGGAAAATTCGCCAAATACAGCGCTGCCAAGATTGCCAAGTTCATTGAAGAAAACAAGAACGAGGCTGACTATTATGCATTTGTTCAGTTCCACCTGCACCGCCAGCTGAAAGAGGCCAGAGATTACGCACACTCCCTCGGAGTGATTCTGAAAGGCGACCTGCCTATCGGAGTAAGCCGCACAAGCGTGGATGCCTGGCAGAATCCTTCCCAGTTCCACCTCGACTCACAGGCCGGAGCACCGCCTGACGCTTTCGCAGCCGACGGACAGAACTGGGGCTTCCCGACATACAACTGGGAGAAAATGGCAGAGGACGGCTATGCCTGGTGGAAAGCCCGCCTGCGCAATATGGAGCAGTATTTCGATGCCTTCAGGATCGACCACATCCTCGGATTTTTCCGCATCTGGGAAATTCCGGCAGGTGCGAAGAGCGGACTTATGGGCCATTTCAACCCGGCCCTTCCGTTCAGTGAAGACGAACTCCGTAATAAAGGCTTCGACATTTCAACAGGCTGGTACACAGAAGATTCGCTCAATACACTCTTCCTTGAGGACCCGAGGCGGAAAGGTTATTGGCATCCGAGAATCGCCGCGCAGAACACAGAGCGCTACCGCAATCTTCCGCAGTGGCAGAAAGATGCTTTCAACGCATTGTACGATGACTTCTTCTACCGCCGCCACAATGCGTTCTGGAGAGATTCGGCAATGAGCAAACTCCCTGACCTGCTGGCGTCCACAGGAATGCTGGCCTGCGGAGAGGATCTCGGAATGATACCGGACTGCGTGCCGGATGTAATGAAAGAACTGAAGATTCTGTCTCTTGAGATAGAGAGGATGCCGAAAGACCCGTCAAGGGAATTCGCAAACACCTGGCAGTATCCTTACTTCTCGGTTTGCGCCACTTCCACCCACGATATGTCTCCGCTCAGGGCCTGGTGGCACGAGGACAGGGAGGTCACACAGAGATTCTGGAACAACATCCTCGGCAAATCCGGAGGCGCTCCGGCCGACTGCTGCCCGGACACCAGCAGAAGCATTCTTATGATGCATCTCCAGTCCGCATCCATTTTCTGCATCCTCCCATTGCAGGACTATCTCTCCATCAAACCGGAACTTTGCTTCGAAAAGCCTGAGGATGAGCGCATCAACGTTCCTGCAATCTCACCTTACTACTGGCGTTTCAGGATGAAGACCACATTGGAGACGCTTCTTGCTGACGATGTCACGGAGACCGTGCGCAAGATGGTGAGGGAATGCGGAAGGAAATAGCTATTCGCCTTCCATCCAGTTCAGGAAGTCTTCGGAACGGGACCGGCTGACCAAAATTTCGGCCGGAATCTCAGGGCGCGGGTTGATTTTCAGCCTTCCGCCCTGAAGTTTTATTATGCTCTTCACAGCGGATGATGATATTATGCAGTTTCTGGAAATGCGGAAGAACCGGGACGGGTCAAGCTGCGAGTAAAGGATGTCAAGCGACTGGTCCATAATATATCTCGATTCTCCGAAAGTATAGAGCCAGGTGAGTTTGTCCTCGGAAATGAAATAGGCTATATCCGACACCGGGACAGGCAGTATCTTGTCATTGAGACGCACCATAAAACGCTGCCTGAATTCTCCCGCCGGCGCAGGTGCAGGAGAGACTGTGCGGAGCAGGGCCTCAACGTCAGTATTGGCAGATGCTTTGCGGCAGCGCTCCACCGCCCGGTCCAGGGACTCTTTTTCGACAGGCTTCAGAAGATAGTCAATGCTGTTGACCTCGAAAGCCTTGACGGCATAATTGTCATAAGCGGTTGTCATCACCACCTTGGCGCGGACATCTACCTGGCGGAAAATCTCAAAACATTCGCCATCAGACAGTTCCACGTCCATAAAGATAACATCCGGGGTGTTTCCTGGAGCCCGCAGCCAGGCGACTGTCTCGCTGACGGAGCCCGTCATTCCCACAACCTCGATGTCCGAATAATATTTAAGCAGCGTACGGCAGAGATTTGCCTGCGCCATCGGCTCATCCTCTACAATCAATACTTTCATACTATCTTGTTTTATATTCTCATTATCATTTGTCTCCAGCCAAAAGGATTCCAGGTTCTCAGTAAAGGAGCGGAAGAGTCACCGAATAGCTCCCGTCTCCCTCCTCAATCTCGATATCCCGGCCGGCAAGGTCAAGATACTGCTGCCTGATATAATTAAGTCCCACCCGGGTGGAATTGTCCCCGGAAGAACCGGTAGCCCGCGGACGAAGAGCATTCCTCACCCTGACACAATTCCCTGAAGCAGCGATGTCTATCACGAGCGGATCCGCCGGCAGGGCCGCATTATGCTTCAGGGCATTCTCCACCAGCATCTGCAACGAACATGGCACCACACACCTGCCCATCAGGCCGGACGGGATGTCCACGTTGAGCAGGAAGCCTGACTGGAAACGCACTTTCATCAGGTCCGCGTACATATTCACAAAATCCATTTCCTCGCGCAGACCTATAGTCATAGAGCCCTCATTCTTGAGCATATAGCGATACATCCCGGCAAGCTTGTGGATAAACGTGCTCGCCTCGGCCGTTTTCTCCTCCACCACCAGGCAATCCAGCACATTCAGGGAATTGAACAGGAAATGAGGATCCACCTGCTGCTTCAGTTTCATATACTCGAACTGGGCCTTGTGACGCTTCATCTTCTCCGCCTTCAGGGCCTGCCTGGAAGTCCACAGGAAGTCCAGCATATATACCACCACATATATCACCACCTCTGTCATCAGCACGACAACCGCAAGAGAAAGCATTCCCTGCCACTCGGCAATCCTGCCGAACGAAAACGGAAGACCATAGCCGACGAGAAAAGTGCCGATCAGGACGCAGACCAATATGAAAAGCGTGAGCGAGAGCATCCTGCCGGACCGGGAAGTCCGTCCGTAGGCATTTCTGGCGAACCTCACATATATCATATTGACACACAGAAGAATGATGATTGCAGGAAGATTGGAAAGCAACGTGAGCAGCATATCGTACATCATACCGTCCGTGAAAATGTCCAGCCGTCCAAGAGCAAGAATCGAAAGCCTGAACAGGAAGATTGCGACCACCGTGACCACCAGCCAGGTCATACGCGGGGCCCAAACTTCGTCTTCTCCCCTCTGGAAACGCCTGAGAACACTCCCCGACCACAAAGCGCCCCATCCTATCAGCTCGGTGGTAATGAATGTTGATATGGCGTGGACTGCTGCAGCGGAGCTGAAAATGCGCCCTATGATGTCCGCGCACTTGATACCGAGCACATAGCCTATCACATTGACCAGTATGACAATAGCAGCCGTGAACTCCAGTGTCAGTTTCTTCCGGAGGCATACCAGCACCACCATAAACATTGTCAAAAGGGTGAGCAGCAGTTCATCGTTCATCCCGACCAGACGGCACGTGACTGTGGTCACGGCGTGAAGCGCCGCGAAGATGTGAATAATGCCGTATGCCCTCATCTGTTTCATTCTGATGACTAATATATGAATATGTTGTGAAAAGTCCAAAAAAACGTTTTCATTCATCTGAAGTTTTTCGCCGCCTGTCAGCAAAAATATGCCGTTCGTCATCCGGCAATATAATATATTGTAATTAAAACGATATTTTTGCCGTGTTATTATGAACTGATAGCCAAGTTGTATCAATCATTATGAAGAAAAAACCGAAATTATCGTTCTGGCAGATATGGAATCTGAGCTTCGGCTTCCTCGGAGTCCAGATTGGCTATTCCCTCCAGAACTCGAACACGTCAAGCATACTCCAGTCGCTCGGCGCCGACCTCAGCCACCTCAGCTATTTCTGGCTGGCGGCTCCTCTGGCCGGACTTATCATCCAGCCGATTGTGGGAATGTTCTCCGACGGGACCTGGACCAGATTCGGCCGCAGGATCCCGTACATTCTCGGAGGCGCCATCATTTCCACGATAGCGCTGCTGCTTATGCCGAACTGCCCTGTCCTGCTGGCTTTCGCGCCGCTTGCGATGGGCGCGCTGATCCTTCTGTTTATGGACCTCTCGTTCAATATCACAATGCAGCCTTTCAGGGCGCTAGTGACAGATATGCTGGACGATTCCCAGAAGACGGAAGGATTTGTCATCCAGACCTTCCTGATCAACCTCGGTGCGGTAATCGGAGCATTGCTCCCGCTTATTATGACCTGGTGCGGAGTCTCTGACACGGCTCTGGAAGGCGGAGTGTCGAAGCACATCGCATACTCGTATTACATCGGAGGCGGCATCCTGCTTCTCACCGTGCTTGTTACAGCGTTCAAGGTGAAGGAGTATCCGCCTGCAGAATTCGCCCAGTACAATGAGACTGAAGAGAATGCCGAGCCTCAGGAAAAGCCGGGATTCATCACCCTGATGCGCAACATACCTAAGACAATGCTGGAGCTCGGAGTGACCCAATTCTTCTCCTGGGCAGCGCTTTTCCTGATGTGGAACTATCTCAAGCCGCTCATCACCAGCTCATTCATCGAGGCCGCAGGCACATCTGTCAATATAGGCGCGGCGGAGACCTGGACGGGAGTGCTGAATGCGGTCTATCCTGTTCCGGCCTGCATCGCTTCAATTTTTATGACACAGATAGCCAACAGGTTCGGGAACAAGCCGGTCTATGCAGCCTGCCTGCTCAGCGGGGCATTGGGCTACTTCGGACTGACTCTTATCCACAACCAATATATGCTGATGGTCCCGATGGTGTTCATCGGAATCGCCTGGGCCGGAATCCTGGCAATGCCATACTCCATCCTGTCGAGGGCCATTGACGCCCGCAGCAGCGGAGCCTATATGGGCATTTTCAATTTCACCATCACTATCCCCCAGATTGTTATGGGTCTCATCGGAGGCTCGATAGTGGGAGCTGTGAAGAACGCCATCCTCTCCGGGAACAACTATGCGGCTCTCAGCGCAGTGGAGAAAGTGACGGTGGACAGCCAGGCCGCCACGTGGATGATAGGCATCGCGGCAGTATTTATGCTGGTCGCCGCAATCTCAGTGTTCTTCGTCAATGAGAAAAGAAACAATATTTCAGAATAAATAACCAAACAAAATCCTCTATGAATAGAATAATGACTCTATTTGCTGCCCTGATGCTCTCTTGCGGAATGGCAGCGCCTGTATTCGCCCAGGGCGGATATGAGGTCAAAGGAATTGTCGTCGATCAGGCCGGGCCTGTCATCGGTGCCACAGTCCTCGAGAAAGGGACCACCAATGGCGTGTCCACAGGTCTTGACGGAGACTTTGTCCTTAAAGTATCCAGCGCCGACGCTGTTGTTGAAGTCAGCTGCATCGGCTACTCGACCCAGACATTCACAGCATCCCAGATGCCTGCGAAAATCCTCATCAGCGAGGACGCTCTCTTCCTGGATGACGTGGTCGTGATTGGTTACGGTACTGTCAAGAAAGACGATATGACAGGTTCGGTTGTGGCAATCCAGGCCGAAGAGATAAACAGAGGTGCGGTGACCTCTCCAAGCTCAATGCTCGTGGGAAAGGTTTCCGGACTTCTCATCACTCCTGCCAACGGACAGCCTGGTGCATCTTCCACCATCCGTATCCGCGGTGCAGCTTCCCTCACGGCTTCGAATGACCCTCTCATCGTCATCGACGGCGTGCCTGTCACGAAAGACGGAGGAGCAGGAATGGGAGACCCTCTCGCAACTGTAAACCCTAACGACATCGAATCATACTCAGTCCTCAAGGATGCTTCCGCAACCGCAATCTACGGTTCCCGCGCTTCCAACGGTGTGATCATCATCACAACCAAGAAGGGCAAGGGCAAAGGCCTTCACGTGAGCTACAACGGCAGCGCATCACTCAAGCAGAACGCTGACGTCATTGATATGATGAGCGGTCCTGAATTCGCTGAATACATCAACACTTACAGACCTGAATCCGCACACCTTCTCGGAGTGAACGGAACAATCTACGATACCGATTGGCAGTCCGAGATTTACAGGCTGGCAATCAATACTGACCACAACCTCAGCCTCTATTCAGGCGGTAAGCTCCCGTTCAGGGCCAGTCTCGGTTACAACTATGACCAGGCCACCATCAAGACCGGTGACAACCAGAGGGCAAACCTCGACATCAGCCTCTCACCGAAATTCTTCGACGAGCACCTGTCAATCAATTTCAACGCAAAGGCTGTTTACCAGCACACCAACTGGGCCAACAACGCAGTGGGCAGCGCCCTCTCATTCGACCCTACCAAACCGAAATATTTCACCGACGCTGAAGGAAACATCGACAGATCAATAATTTCCAACGGTTACTGGAACTGGCTTTCAGCAGGTTCAGCCAACACTATGGCAAGCACAAACCCTCTCTCATCAGTATATGACTATGTAAATTACGGCCATACCTGGAGAGGTGTAGGAAACCTTCAGATTGATTACAAGGTTCACGGTCTCGAATCCCTCAGGGCCAACCTCAACCTCGGTCTCGACGTTGCAAGAACTGACGGGGAGAAATACAATGAACTCGGCTCAGTCGGTTCCCTCAGAAGCGCTCCGGATCTTTTCGAGTCATACAAGAACTACAACAGGAATATGCTTCTCGAGGCCTATGTGGACTACAATGAGACATTCGGCAAGAAGCACAATTTCAATGCTATGGCCGGTTACTCCTGGCAGCATAACTATGTGAGATACGATGTTTCCCAGTATTACAACAACGACAGGGACATTGAGTACCACATCGCACCTACAGACGCAAAGGAATACTATCTCCTTTCTTTCTTCGGCCGTATCAATTACAGCTATGATTCCAGATACCTCTTCACTTTCACTGCAAGAGGTGACGCATCCAGCCGTTTCTCATCCAACAACAGGTGGGGCTTCTTCCCATCCGCCGCATTCGCCTGGAATATCGCCAACGAGAGCTTCCTTAAGGACAGCCACGCCGTATCAGCATTGAAACTCCGCGTGGGCTGGGGACGCACCGGACAGCAGGATATCGGAGACGACTACTATCCTTACCTTGCAAGATACTACAAATCTGCTTCTGTGACAATGCAGTATCCAATGGGCCAGAACGGTCAGTCATTCAGCGTTCTCTCACCTCTCGCATATAACCCTAACATCAAATGGGAGACCACTGAGACCACCAACGTCGGAATCGACTTCGGCTTCCTCAACGGAAGAATCACCGGTAGCGTCGAAGGATATTTCCGCAAGACCTATGACCTTCTCAACAATATTTCGATTCCACTCGGTTCCAACTTCGGAAAACAGATTATCTCCAATATCGGAAATATGGAGAACAAGGGTATCGAGATCTCTGCCAACTTCATTCCGGTCGAGACCAAGGACTGGCACTGGGAAATCGGCGGAAACATCACATTCCAGGATGTCAAGATCACCAAGCTCACCAATGATGACGACACCTATCTCGGAGTCGAGGTCGGCAAGTCAATGGGTTCCAACGTAGGTTTCACCTCCCTCCACAGGGCAGGCTACGCTCCTTACACATATTATCTGTACGAGCAGCTCTACGACGCTGACGGAGCTCCTATCCAGAACGCTCTCGTTGACCGCAACGGAGACGGCGTTGTAAACTCTGAAGACCGTTATCTGACAGGATGCAGCCCTACTCCTTGGGCATACTACGGTATCCACACCCAGGTGAGGTTCAGGAACTGGGACCTCGGCCTCAACGGACACGGAGCCATCGGAGCCGAGCTCATCAACAAGAACGCGATGGGCTATGCTTCTTCTTACAGCGACGACTACACCAAGTCCTACATCAACAACCTGAGCCGCGAATGGCTGATCCCGAACTGGCACGCTTCCACAGCAGAGAGCCAGAAGTATTCTGACCTCTTCATCGAAGACGCAAGCTTCTTCAAGATTGACGACATCAACCTCGGATACACTTTCAATCTCAAGAACGATCTCAAGATCCGCCTCGCAGGTTCTGTACAGAACGTTTGCACGTTCACAAAATATTCAGGTCTCGATCCTGAAATCAACGACACGGACGGCGTGGACACAGAAATCTATCCTCGTCCTCGTCTCTACACAATCCGTCTTAACATCACATTCTAAGGAGGGAAGACATTATGAACCGAAC
>JAQXHU010000128.1 GCA_029007435.1 Bacteroidales bacterium | reverse complement strand
AGGTCCGTACGAATCTCCGCGATATGGTCCATCAGTTTCTTGCCCTCGTAGCCGACGACAATCACGGCACGGTCGAGCGGGAGTCGGGCAAGCTGACCTAAAAGCCTGTCAATCAGCGGAACGCCATTGACCGGAACCATACATTTCGTATTGTTCTTCGTATATTCCCCGAGTCTCCGGCCCATTCCGGCCGCAAGTATTATCGCCTGCATACCTGTTTATTCTATCAACAAAATGTTATAGGACCTCTATCAATTCCACTTTGAATACTAAAGCCGCATATGGAGGAATCGCTCCGTGCGCTCCGGACTCGCCGTATGCAAGATTGTAAGGGATGAACAGTTGCCACTCAGATCCCTCGTTCATAAGCTGGAGGGCTTCTGTCCAGCCTGCGATCACCTGATTGACACCGAACACTGCAGGTTCTTTCCTGTCATAGGAACTGTCGAATTTCTCTCCGTCGATGAAAGTGCCCTCATAGTGGCATCTCACCTTGTCAGTCCTGCCCGGTTTTCGGCCGCTGCCGTTTCTGATCACTTTGTACTGGAGGCCGCTCGGCAATACCGTGACACCTTCTTTTCCGGCATTCTCTGCAAGGAACTTTTCGCCGTCACGTTTCATAACCTCGGCAATCTCAGCCTGTTCAGCTGCCTGCTTTTCCTGAATCTGCTGGAAATATTTGTCAAGCAGTTCGCCTGCCTCCTCATAAGAAATCGCAGGTTCCTGCTTTGTCAGTGTGGCTTTAAGCCCGGCGATGAAATCGTCCATTGAAATCTCTTTGACACCTGACTGGAGCATATTGTGGGCGATGCTCATTCCCAATGCGTAACTGTTCTTGTCCATATTTTTTAGTATAAGGCTGTAAATTTAGCAATTAATTCCGATATTTGACACAGTTTACGGTTTCTCAATGCTCGTGCTTGAAGATGCGGCGATTTTTGGCAATAATGTATATTTCCCTGTCAGGAGCATTCCTGGCGGGGAATTTATATGCGCATTGTCCTGCGGCAGAGGAGGTGAAAGACACCAGTTCGGTGAATGGAGGCATCATTGCGGAGGCGTCGGTGAACGGAATGGTCCGCAGACCTGCGGTAAACGGGCAGAGAATCGGGGAAGAAATACTGAGAAGTTCTGTCTCCATAGCTGACGCACTGAGGTCAGGCACAGGGCTGCAAGTCAAGGACTACGGCGGAGCAGGAGGCCTCAAGACAGTGAATATCAGGAGCTTGGGAAGCGAGCACACGGCCGTTTTCATAGACGGGATAGCGATTGACAATGCGCAGAATATGCAGGTTGACCTCGGCAGATTCCCGGTGGACGGACTGGCATCGGTGGAAGTTTTCAACGGGCACCGCTCAATGGTTCTGCAGTCAGCGAGAGAGTATGCCGCAGCAGGTTCCGTTTACCTCAATCCGGCAACTCCTGTTTTTTCCGGAGGCAGACGAATACGGTTCACAGGACGTGTCAGGGGAGGGTCAATGGGCACAGTATCCCCTTCGTTCAAAGCTGATTTCCAGGCAGGAAAGTCATCTTTCATCTCAATGGGAGCCGAGTTCCTCACCAGTAACGGGAAATACCGTTACCACACGAAGAAATACATCACTTTGCCTGGAGGCGGCGTGTCCGGTTACGACACCACTATGACCCGCCGGGGCGGTGACATCACATCGGTCCGGGCGGAACTCAGGGCTGGAGGAAATGGAGAACGTTCACAGTGGAACACATCGGCATATTATTACGAATCCGGCAGGGGACTTCCCGGCCCGGTAGTACGTTCGGCATCAATGCTTCCGGGAGAGGGAGACAGGCAGGCCGACCGGGACATCTATGTGCAGGGCTCATACCGCTTATGGGGAAATGGAAAACTCCGGCCCCAGGGACTTTTCAGAGGCCGTTTCACCAGGAACAGAAGTCATTACAACAATGATCCCCTGAAGAATCCGCAGGCGATGCCGGTCGATGTCACCTACAGGCAGACAAGCGGTTACATCTCGGCATCAGGAGCTTTGGAACTATTCAGATGGTGGACTGTCAACATCGCCGCCGATGCCCAGTACGCAAGTCTGGACGGAAATCCGGAACGCTTTGCCAGGCCGGAAAGGCTGAGTTTCTGGGGTGCCGCGGCCACTGATTTCCACTGGAAATGGGGGCAGGTGTCCGCCAGTGCCGTTTACATTTTGGCAGCCGACAGATATGACAACACTGACGCCGGGGCGTTCTCAAGACAGGACAGGACAAGGGACAGTTTCTCCCCTTCCCTGCAATTCTATCTCTCCCCTTTCGGTTCCGGAAGGGGGCCGGCTGTTGACGGATTCATCAAGCGGACTTTCCGTATGCCGTCTTTCAACGACCTGTATTACACCACGATAGGCAATGCGGCGCTCCGGCCGGAGACCGCCTGCCAGTACGACCTCGGACTGAGCTGGCCTGTAACTGCCGGCCAGATCTTGATTGTCCCGAAAGCGGAAGTGTATCACAATTACGTCAAGGACAAGATTGTCGCCCTGCCAAGTTCGAGCCAGTTCAGATGGACAATGTTCAATATCGGACGGGTCAGGACCTTCGGGAGCGACATTTCCGTTTCGCTGCGACTGGACGTAAAAAGTATAAATACTTCATTGACAACAAAATACAGCTACCAGAAATCTGTTGACCGGACGGACAGGGGCAGCGCTTCCTTCGGAGGCCAGATACCATATATCCCGTTGCACAGCGGCAGCATTTCAGCTTCGGCCGGATGGAAAGGCTGGCAGGCTGATGTCTGCGCAGTGTTCACCGGCGGAAGATGGAGCAGCAGCGCCAATTTCAGCGACTACCATATTGACCGGTGGGTCACCTGCGATGCTTCAGTGTCGAAAACTGTCGCCGCCAAAAGCAGGCGCATTGAAAACGGAAATCTCCGGTTCAGCCTGAATCTCAGGAATCTGACCAACAGCCAGTACCAGGTGGTGCAGGGCTACCCGATGCCGGGATTCAATCTGTTTGCTGGCATTGAATATTCATTCTGAAGAAAAATCTTGGAGTTACGGAGTTTTTCCGTAATTTTGCCGCACTATTTATTCAACGTTCTATGAAATACAATGCACTGCTGGTTTTCAGCACGCTCCTTGCGGCGATAGCCGTGAGTTGCAGCAAAGACGAACCATCGTCTGAAACCACCTCCAATGATTCTGATCTTGCGGGTGTCAATGTCGCAGTAG
>JAQXHU010000127.1 GCA_029007435.1 Bacteroidales bacterium | reverse complement strand
GATGCCGGTAAGACGACCACATCGGAGCGTATCCTTTATTACACCGGCAAGATTCATAAAATCGGTGAGGTGCACGATGGCGGTGCTACTATGGACTGGATGGTTCAGGAGCAGGAGAGAGGTATCACCATCACTTCTGCCGCTACCACAGCGTTCTGGCATTATGGCAATGACGTTTACCAGCTTAACCTGATCGACACTCCAGGCCACGTTGACTTCACCGTTGAGGTTGAGCGTTCTCTCCGTGTTCTGGATGGCACCATCGCCACATTCGATGCAGTAGGCCGCGTGCAGCCTCAGTCCGAGACTGTATGGCGTCAGGCTGATAAATTCGGTGTGCCGAAGATTGCTTACGTCAACAAGATGGACCGTGTCGGAGCTGACTTCTTCGCCTGCGTTCAGGATATCAAGGACAAGCTCGGTGCGACAGCGGTTCCAATCAGCATTCCTATCGGAGCTGAGGACAAATTCATCGGTATCATTGACCTTATCGACAGAAAGGCGATTGAGTATATAGCCGATGATACACAGGTAAATAACTTCCGTGAGATTCCTATTCCTGAGAATCTTGCCGGGGAGGTTGAGCTCTGGAGAGACAGACTCGTGGAGACAGCCGCCGAGTGCGACGAGACTCTTATGGAGAAATATTTCGAGGATCCGAACTCCCTTACCAGGGATGAGATTATCGCAGCTATCCGCAAGGGCACCATCGCAATGAAGATTGTCCCTGCCACCTGCGGTTCTTCTTACAAGGACAAAGGCGTTCAGTTCCTTATCGACGCAGTAGTGCGCTACCTGCCTTCTCCGCTTGACATCGGTGCCGTAAAGGCCACTGACACCAAGACAGGAGAGGAGACCTCGGTAAAACCGTCTGCATCAGAGCCGTTTGCAGGTCTTGTATTCAAGATTGCCACTGACCCGTTCGTAGGACGTCTCGCATATATAAGAGCTTATTCAGGTCATCTTGACGCAGGTACTTATGTTCTCAACACACGTACCGGCAAGAAGGAGAGGGTTGCCCGTCTCTACCAGATGCACTCGAACCACCAGAACCCGATTGACTTCGTGGAGGCCGGTGATATCTGCGCAGCTGTAGGTTTCAAGGATCTCCGTACAGGAGACACCATCTGCTCCGAGGATCATCCTGTTACTCTCGAGGCTATGGAGTTCCCGGATCCGGTTATCGGTATCGCTGTCGAGCCTAAGACCCAGAAGGATCTTGAGAAGCTCGGTGTGGCTCTCGGCAAACTCGCCGAGGAGGACCCTACCTTCACTGTGAAATCAGACCACGAGACCGGCCAGACTGTCATCAGCGGTATGGGTGAGCTTCACCTTGACATTATCGTTGACCGTCTCCGCCGCGAGTTCGGTGTTGAAATCAACCAGGGCGCACCTCAGGTCAACTACAAAGAGGCTATCACCGTTCCTGTCCAGCACCGCGAGGTATTCAAGAAGCAGACCGGTGGACGTGGTAAGTTCGCTGACATCATCGTTGAAATCGGACCGGCCGACGAGGGACATACAGGCCTTCAGTTCGACAACCAGGTCAAGGGAGGAAATATTCCGAAGGAGTACATCCCTTGCATCCAGAAAGGTTTCGAGTCAGCAATGGCGAACGGTGTACTTGCCGGTTACGAGGTTCCTTCTCTCAAGGTCACTGTGCTCGACGGTTCATTCCACCCTGTCGATTCAGACCAGCTCTCATTCGAGATATGCGCGCGTATGGCATTCCGTCACGCTTGCCCTAAAGCGCACCCGGTTCTCCTTGAGCCTATTATGAATCTCGAAGTGGTGACTCCGGAGGACTATATGGGAGACATCGTGGGTGACCTCAACCGCCGCAGGGGCCAGATCAACGCAATGGATTCTACAGCCAATGGCGCAAGAATCGTCAAGGCGTTCGTTCCGCTTTCAGAGCAGTTCGGTTATGTCACTGTTCTCAGAACCCTTTCTTCAGGCCGTGCTACCAGCACAATGAGCTTCGACCACTATTCAGAGGTTCCGGCTAACCTGGCTAAGGATATTATCGAGAAGAGCGGCTACAAAGCCAGCGATGATGAATAATTATTAAATGGTAAAAAGATTATTGATATGAGTCAGAAAATCAGAATAAAGCTCAAATCATTCGATCATATGCTGCTTGACAAGTCAGCAAAGAAAATCGCCGAGACAGTGTCTTCAACCGGCGCCAAGGTTTGCGGTCCGATTCCGCTTCCTACAAGCACCAAGATTTTCACTGTCAACCGTTCGACTTTCGTGAACAAGAAGTCCCGCGAGCAGTTCCAGCTCAGCTCTTACTGCCGTCTTCTTGATATTGACGAGTCAAATGCCAAGACAGTTGACGCTCTTATGAAGCTCGAACTGCCTTCAGGTGTAGAGGTCGAGATCAAAGTCTGATAGGAAATCAGCATCCTGAGGGATGAATATTTTTTCAGGACTCAGGAAAAATACTTATATTTGCAGAACCGGAAGTTTCCGGTTTTGCAATCTTGGTCCCATAGCTCAGTTGGTTAGTAGCATCTGACTCATAATCAGAGGGTCACAGGTTCAAGCCCTGTTGGGACCACAAAAAAAGAGAGCGCACACGCGTTCTCTTTTTTTGTGGTCCCAACAGGGACTTCGTATTTCCCCCTGACCCCCATTACGGGGGAACCGGCGCTTACGCGCATAGCGACATAAGGGCTTGAACGGAAAGTATGTCCACAAAGCACCCCTGTTTTGTGGACAAAATGCTGCTTTTGACGGTTTTATCCACAAAAACTGGCCTTCTGGTGGACAAACTGTTTGCGAAAACTGATGGGCACACAAATTCGGGCACGGGGGCCCGGTACTTCAGCGCTTGAGGAACTTCAGGCGCTCGTCTTCGGGAAATTTCTCGATTGCGTAGCGGAGCATTGTCCTGGGCATTGTCCTGAGCCGGGGAATGGAGGCATCATTCTCCATTATGTCCTCCGTCAGCCAGGACGTCAGCCGGGCCTTGTCCCGCTTGCCGGCCTCGCGGAGAAGCCAGCCCACTGCCTTGTGAATCAGGTCGTGAGGATGGTGTAGAAGGATGTCAGCTATGGCGAAAGTGTCGTCGAGCTCCCCGTTGCGGATGAACGTCATTGTGCTGACAATGCCGATGCGCTGCTCCCATATTGTCCTTCCGTTGCGGGCAAGATCGTATAGAAGTGAACGGTCTTTGTCGAGGAGCCAGGCCCCGAGCAGGGGGTAGCAGGAGAGGTCAACCAAGTCCCAGTTGTTGATGCTCCCGGTATTTTCAAGATACAGGTCAACACAGGCCTTCTGCCTGCCCGGAGCCTTCTTCGAATGCGAGAAAATCTGGACTAGTGCGAGGAGCCCTGCCAGCCTGGCCTCGTGGTAGCGGCTTGCGAGGCATTCCCGGATGTCCTCGAAACTGCAGGCCTGCCAGCATTTCTTTACGACAGTCCTGGTCACCGGAACCTTTATGCCGAGGAATACGTCGCCCTCACCGTATTGTCCGGGTCCGGTCTTGAAAAAACGCGACAGTCCTGCGACCTGGGACGGGTCGGCATTGGAAATCATTTCGTCAAGAAGGAGGTTCATCGACAGTGCTTGCGTTTTGCCCGATAGGCGCTCAAACGATTATGGCTATTTGGCTCAGACATTGAAAACCACTTCTTTTCCGAACGGCATCAGCGCAAGTCCGGCCATCTTGAAATGGCGGGTGCCGAAAGGTATGCCGATGATGGTGATGCAGAGCAGAATGCCGAAGAACAGGTGCATCAGGCAGGCCCAAAGCCCGCCGAAAATGAGCCACAGGATGTTCAGCGGAATACTGATGCATCCTATTGAACTCTCTGATTTACGGATAGTTGAGCCGAAAGGCCACAGGCAGTACATCCCGATCTTTATAGTCTGCAGCGCTACCGGTATTCCTATGATGGTGATGGCCATCGCAAGACTGCCCGTGAAGTAGCCGACAGCGGATTCCAGCCCGCCGAATATCCACCAGATTATATTCCCGATTATCTTCATAATTGACATAAATTTAAACAACTTCAAATCCTTGTAAATATATGAATAATATCCAGCACTCCCGCTGTCTTGCCTGAAAATTTGTTAAATTTGTCCGAAAGAGGACAAACACTGATTGCCTTATGAGAATCACGATAATCGGCGCCGGCAATATGGGCGGCGCACTTGCGCGGGGATGGGCCGGGACTGCAATGCATATGGTTACCGTCACCGCAAGGACAGAGGAGACGCTTTCCCGTTATAAGGAACTCTCCGGGATAGATACCACCCTGGACAACGTTGCGGCTGTAAAAGATGCCGATGTCATTGTGTTGGCTGTCAAGCCCTGGCTTGTCGAGATGGTTTGCAGGCAGATTGCCGGAGCGGTCGATTTCGGCCGCCAGCTGATTCTGTCGGTTGCCGCCAATGTCTTCACGGACACCTTGAGGGAATATCTCGGATGCTCCAGCGCCAAGGTCTTCTATGTAATGCCCAATATTGCCGCTGAATATTGTGAATCAATGACATATCTGGCAGCTGCCAATGGAGTTCCCGAAGAAGAGACCGCCCTGGTCAGGGACCTTCTTCTTCAGGTAGGCAAGGTCAAGGTCTGCGCTGAAAAAGATGTTGCCCCGGGCAATATGCTGTCAGGCTGCGGTATCGCCTACGTTATGCGTTTCATATATGCGATGATGGAAGGCGGTGTCGAGATGGGGCTGTATCCTAAAGAGGCTCGGGAGATTGCGATGCAGACAATGAAAGGGGCAGTGGCTGTTCTCGAAGGCCAGGGCATCCATCCTGCGGTCGGCATTGACAAAGTGACAACTCCCGGAGGGCTTACCATCCGGGGACTTAACGAACTTGACCACGCAGGTTTCAATTCGGCCGTGATACGCTGCCTGAAGGCCGGCCTTGTCGAACAGCGCAAATGAGCATACGAAGCACCGGGCAGCGGCGGCAAGCGATGTTTTATTTAGCCACAAAGATATAAAATCACCCTCGTTTGGCCAAATAAAAAATTTTATTCAGCCAAACGAGAGCAAAATGGCATCCGTTTGGCTGAATAAACGTAGTCACTATCCCGTCCGGAATCCCGGTTAAAGCCCGAAAGCCTTCTTTACGAGCGGAACGGCGTCGAGAAGCTCCCAGCCGAAGAACTGGAGAACCTTCTCCACCTCCTTGCCGTTGCGTATCACCTTGACAGATTTGCGGTAAGGCTTGCGTCCGAAATGTCCGTATGAAGCAGTCGGCTCATAAATAGGATTCTTGAGGTCGAACTTCTCGATGATTCTTGCCGGCCTGAGGTCGAATATTTTCTCGACCATTTCTGCTATGTAGCTGTCTTCCAATTTCTTGCCGGAAGCGTTGCAGGCGGCTGTTCCGTAAGTGTCGATGAAAATGCTCACGGGGCGCGCCACACCGATGGCGTAGGCAAGCTGCACCAGGACCTCGTCAGCCACACCTGCGGCCACAAGATTCTTGGCTATGTACCGTGCCGCATAGGCCGCGGACCTGTCCACCTTCGAAGGGTCCTTCCCGGAGAACGCTCCGCCGCCGTGCGCCCCGCGTCCGCCGTAAGTATCCACGATTATCTTCCTTCCGGTCAGGCCTGTGTCACCGTGAGGACCGCCTATCACGAACTTGCCGGTCGGATTCACGTGAAGGATGAAGTCCCCGTGGAACAGCGCGGCAGTCTCCTCTGACAGCCCGGAGATTACTTTAGGAATGAGAATCTCCCTGACATCCTTCTCAATCTTGTCGTGCATAGCCTTGTCAACGCGCTCCTGGCCGTACTGGCTCACCGCATCGGCGTAGCTCATCTTCCCGAGTTCCGGAGCGACGAACTCATCGTGCTGCGTTGACACCACAATAGTGTGGACCCTCACAGGCCTGTGAGCTTCGTCATACTCAATCGTGAACTGCGATTTGGAGTCGGGACGCAGGTACGGCATCAGGTCCCTGCTGTTCTTCCGGATGTCCGCCAGAACCCTCAGGGTGAGATGCGAAAGTGCCAATGGCAGAGGCATATAGTCCTCGGTGTCACGACAGGCGTAGCCGAACATCATTCCCTGGTCGCCGGCTCCCTGCTCCTCAGGAGTTGACCTCACGACACCCCTGTTTATATCGGCGCTCTGCTCGTGGATGGCCGAAAGCACGCCGCACGAGTTGCCGTCAAACATATATTCAGCTTTGTTGTAGCCGATTCCGTTTATGACATTTCTGACCGTCGTCTGGATGTCAACATAGGCGTTCTCAGCCCTTACCTCGCCTCCGACAACCACGAGTCCGGTGCTGCAGAATGTCTCGCAGGCCACCTTCGACTCCGGGTCCTGCCTGAGGAACTCATCGAGGATGGCGTCGGAAATCTGGTCCGCAACTTTGTCCGGATGTCCTTCTGAAACTGATTCAGATGTAAATAAGTAGTTCATAACCAAATTGTTGTAAAATCCATTATATATATTCCAGTGGCTTATGAGCTGCCTGATGCAACAAAAAAACGTCCCCTTGGTGGAGACGTCACAAAACACAAAACATTGATATGAAAAGGTGCCGTCACAGGACGGCTGTTGTCAACATTTTAGCATTTTTTAACGTGGTTGCAAGCAGGCAAATCTCTCCACATTTATTTTCGGGACGCAAATATACGCATTTTTTTCGCAAAATCAAGCTTTTGGCGCCCAAAAACCGCATTATGAATTCCGACTTTTGTTAAAATGTTGAATTTTAATTTAAAAATTCCTATCTTCGCACCGTTATTTTTTATAATTTATAACTTAACAGTAATGAGACATTCATTGAAATTTTTAACATTCCTCCTGGCAGGGGCGATGACCATCACAAGCGCTTTCGCGCAGGTCACTACCTCAAGTCTTTCGGGGCGTGTGACTGATGAGAATCAGGAACCATTGGCCGGCGCGGCAGTTGTCGCCGTGCACACCCCTTCAGGTACAATGTACTCCGCAATCGCCAACGAAAACGGCCGTTTCAACATCAACGGTATGCGTGCCGGAGGTCCTTATTCAGTAGAGATCTCGTTCATCGGTATGAGTACTTTGAAGTACACCGATGTTACTCTTTCTCTCGGTGACCCTTATACTATTGACGCTGTGATGAAAGCCAGCAATGAGCTTGAAGCCGTGATTTTCACTTCCGAAGGCTCGTTCAACTCTTCAAAGACAGGCGCAAGTGCCAACTTCAGCCTCTCGCAGCTCGAGAACACTCCGACCATTGACAGAAGTATATACGATGTCGTGAAATATACGCCTCAGGCATCTCTCAACAAAGATGGCGGTATCTCCTTCGCCGGTTCCAACAACCGTTACAACAGTTTCCAGATTGACGGAGCTGTCGCCAATGACTCATTCGGTCTTGCAGCTACCGGAACCAACGGCGGCCAGACAGGTGCCAACCCTGTTTCCCTTGACGCTATTGAAGAAATTCAGGTTGTGATAGCTCCTTTCGATGTACGCCAGTCAGGTTTCACCGGCGGTGCGATCAACGCCATCACCAAATCAGGTACCAACACCGTGAAAGGTTCTGCGTATGCTTACTACAACAATCAGGACTTCATCGGAACAACACCTGGAAAGGATGTTGAGAACAGGACAAAATACGATCAGCAGAATACCCAGACATACGGATTCACTATCGGAGCTCCTATCATCAAGAACAAACTCTTCATCTTCGCCAGCGGTGAATATTACCGCAAGAATTATCCTAACGTCTATAATCCTGCCCACGGCAGCTACGAGAAAGACGCTCTCAAACTCAGCAAGCCTGTCAAAATCGATGAGGTTGACCATGAGTATTTCGATGCTGATGTGGCACAGGCTGTGATTGACAGATATAACTCCATCTATCATAAGGACGGAGCTGTTTCAGAGAGTTTCGGCCAGCATCAGGTTCAGGACCAGTCCATCAACGCAATGCTGCGTCTCGACTGGAACATCAATGACAAGAACAAGTTGATGCTCCGCTATCAGTTCATGGATGCCTATGCTGACAAGTACAGTTCAGGTTACAGCACATATTATTTCAACAACTCTTCCTACAAGATGTCCGACAGGACGAACACTCTCGTCCTCGAGCTCAACTCAAGGCCATCTGACAAGGTGTCCAATGAGTTCAGGGCAACCGCCGTTATGGTA
>JAQXHU010000126.1 GCA_029007435.1 Bacteroidales bacterium | reverse complement strand
CTGGTGATTCCGTGGTATTGCGTTCACAATCAGAGCACTGGCTATGTGGTGGAAATTTACGACAGCGAAGTGACTCTTAAAGCTAATTGAAAAGTACAATGAAAAGAAATATATTGAATACGGTGCTTCTGGCCGCATTGCTTTTGCCGGCGTGCGAGAGAGAGCAGGTGGAGACTGCGGAGAAATTTCCGGTCTCCGGGACGACGGAGCCGGATGCATATATTCCGGGACTGCTGCGTGTGAAAGTGTCGGAGGATATGGCCGAGAAACTGCTCGCATCCCGTGACGAAGACGGCAACATTATCAGGACCAAGGCTTTGGGTGATGAAATGGACGGATGCTCCATCTCGTCTATGCGCACCAGTTTTCTTATCGGTGGCCCGTTCGAGGCTGTCCAGAGGAAAAGCGGGCTGCATCTCTGGTTCGATGCCGAGGTGGACTCTTCAAGTCCTGTGACCAGGTCCGCAGCTGTTCTCGAGTCTGCCGGTTGGATTGAATCAGCTGAGCCTGTGCTCAGGGTGAAGCCTCAGTCTGTATCGATGAATGACCCGTATTATTCCAGATATCAGTGGCATTATGACAACACCGGCCAGTTCGGCTTCCGCTCCGGCATTGACATGAAACTTCAGGAGGCCTGGGACAATTACGGCATTTTCGGCAATGACCAGGTGATTGTGGCCATCATTGACGGCGGTGTCCAGTATGACCATCCTGATTTGAAGGACAATATGTGGGTGAACGAGGATGAGATTCCGGGCAACGGCAAGGATGATGACGGCAATGGTTACAGGGATGATGTCTATGGGTACAATTTCGTTACAAACGGAGCTATCAATCCTGAGGTTCACGGCACCCACGTGGCCGGAACAGTGGCAGCTGTCAACAACAACGGCATCGGAGTCTGCGGCGTAGCCGGCGGGCGTTATCCGGATGTCAAGGGTGTCAAGGTGATGTCTGTCCAGATTATGGATGAGAAATATCCTGACACCGGAGCCAACATTCTCAGGGCATTCCAGTATGCTGCCCAGAACGGTGCCGTGATAGCGCAGAACAGCTGGGGATATGAGAAAGACCAGAATGTCACCTCCCTGCCTCCGTCTGTCAAGACTGCGATTGATTATTTCATAGAGAATGCAGGAATGGATGCTACAGGGAAGCAGACAGGTCCTATGAAAGGCGGTCTCGTGGTTTTCGCCGCGGGTAATGACGCTATGGACCTCGCTTATCCTGCCGCTTACGACAAGGTCATTTCAGTGGCCGCTATAGGCCCTTACGGCACAGCCGCATATTATACCAATTATGGTAGCTGGGTGACAGTGTGCGCCCCTGGAGGAGATCTTTCCTACAGCAACGGCGGTGTTTATTCCACTGTCAGCGGAGGCGCATACGGCGGGCTGCAGGGCACTTCAATGGCCTGCCCGCACGTATCAGGCCTTGCGGCCCTGGTGCTTTCCGCTTCCGGCGGTGAGGGTTATACTGCCGATGAGCTCTTCCAGACCATCAAAGACGGTACTGATCCTTCCATCTATGATTACAATCCGAAGATGCGCGGTCAGTTGGGAACAGGAATGATAAATGCGATGACTGCTCTTTCTTCTCTCAATACAGAGGCCCCGCAGCCGGTGTCTGACCTGTCTGTTGAGGTGAAGGCCAACTCCTTGGTATTCACTTCGGAAGTCCCTTCTGATGACGGCGGAAAATCCAAGGCGATGTACCTTAATGTGTATTACAGCACTTCTCCTTTCACTTCCACGACTCTTTCCAAGGCGGAGAAAGTACAGTTCTCTGTGAACGGGCTTGAAGATGCCGGTTCCGGAAAGAAACGTTACGTAGTCAAAGGATTGAAGTTCAATACTTTGTATTATTACTCGATCACCGCTTCGGATTTTGCGCGTAATGAATCCGCCGCTACGTCCGTGACTTCCGCCACCACCGGCTCCAATACAGCTCCGTATATCGAGCCAGTCTCCGAAGGCGCTGTCACTGTCCGCGCCTGGGAGGACTACAAGTTCAGGTTCAGGGGAATCGACCCGGATGACCACATTGTCACTGTCACATACGACGGCCAGGGCGAGGCCGGGCTTTCCATAGAATTCGATTCCGCCACGGGAGAGGGATCGCTCAATATCCACGCTCCTTCGGCCAGGGAGGGCTCGCATACCTGCATTCTTAAAATCAAGGACGAATACGGGGCTTCCTCCAATTATGAATTGAAATATACGGTCCTGCCGAATTCAGTGCCAGAGATCGCCCGTGAGATTGAGTCGTTCGCCGTCAACGGTGTGGGAGGGGAGTGCTCGCTCAATGTCTCCGATTATTTCACTGACGCTGACGGAGAGCCTCTCCAGGTTTCAGCCGCCATTGCGGACAGGAAAATCCTTGCCTGCACGTTTGAGGACGGGGTTCTCACATTTGTGGGCCGCCGTATCGGCGTGACTCCTGTACGTGTCATCGCTTCTGACGCGAAGGGCGCAAGCGTGACATCTTCGTTCGAGGTCCTTGTCAGGGATGATTCAAATCCGATGGATGTTTACCCGAATCCGGCAGTGGACTATGTGAATATCCGCACAGGTGAGGATATGACCTGCTCCGTGAAGGTATATTCATCGACCGGTATGACCGTGTTCTCTGCGTCCGGAGTTTCCATATCGCTCAATTCTCCGTTGAAGATTGATATCAGCAATGCTGCTTCAGGCGTTTACACCGTGGTGCTGGAGTCTTCCGGAAAGAAATTAAAGTCTTCATTCTCAAAGAAATAGTGAAATATGAACAATAAAGCAATTTCGTTGGCGGCTCTGCTGGTGTGCGGTTTCTGCACATTGGCGGCCGGCCAGGAATCTTCTTCAACGGCGGCTATGCCGTTTCTGGCTGTCAATCCTGATCCGGTGGCTTCCGGAATGGGCGGCACTGCGTCAAGAGGCGCATTCTCCCATTTCTCGGGCATTGCCGGGACAGAGGGTGAAGATGCTGATGTCCAGGTGGGCGTGGCATACAATTATTTCCAGCCGGATGCATATACTTCGCATATAGCGGCTGCGGCAGGAGTATGGAAGTATTCTGACAGGCTTGCTTTCACTGCAGGTGTCCTCTACAGGGCGGGCGAGAAGTTCAATGTGACATCCGAGTCCGGATATTCAATGGGCACATTTATGCCTTTTGATATCCGTGCTGGAATCGGAGCGTCTTACAAGATAATGGATGGCTTGAGCGCTGGATTGACACTTAATTATGCCCAGAGCAATTCTGTTCCTGAGATTGACGGGGAGCAGCAGGTGGACAGGACCGGCTTTGCCGATGTCCAGGTTGCCTACCGTTTCAGTTTCCCTCTCAGGCTTGCGGTTTCCGCCACAAGTCTCGGCCTGCCGGTCAAGTCCAGTTCAGGTGACAAGTATGCTCTTCCGATGGCTTTGCGTGCGGATGCCGATTATTATATCGCATTGGGTGACTGCAGTCTGCGTCCGTCCCTTTCTGTCGGAATGTATTTCAAGGGAGCTTCGATTTCCGCATCGTTAGGTCTTGAATACGCTTATAAAGATTATGTCTATGTCCGGACCGGAGGTCATCTGTCATCCGGCGAGACCGGCCTGCCTTCATATTTTTCCCTCGGCGCAGGTGTGAAGCTTGTCAAATGCCTCACCCTGAATGCTGCCTGGCTCTATGCTGACGGCCCGATGAAGAACACTGTCTCCGCCGGACTCTCGCTTGCGCTGTAAATATTTTTCGGTTTTAGGGCTCTAATTCTTACCTTTGCCTGGGAAAATATTAATACACAAAACTATGCGAAAAATTTTATTGCCGGCGGCAGCGGTGCTGGCACTCATTACAGGCTGTAAAGGCGTTGAATCGATGGAAGAACTGACTGACAGGGTCTTCAAAGTGGCTGCAGCGCAGTATGTCCAGATGGATGGCAGGCTGTCGGGCACCAACCTGCCGAGGACAGTCTCTCCTGAAGGCGAGTTCGTCACCTCGAACATCAGGTGGTGGTGCAGCGGATTCTATCCGGGTTCGCTGTGGTATATTTACGAATACACAGCTGATCCACAGTTCAAGGATCTTGCGCGCAAGAACACCCTCAAACTCGACAGCCTCCTTTTCAGGAAGACAGACCACGACCTTGGTTTCCAGATGAACTGCAGCTACGGCAACGCATACAGGCTCACAGGCGATGAGGAATACGTTGACCGCATTGTCTCGACTGCAAGGAAACTTGCGGCCCGATACTCTCCGGTCACCGGCGTCATCCGCAGCTGGGATTCAGTAAGGAAAGGGCGTGACTGGAAATATCCTGTCATCATTGACAATATGATGAATCTTGAGCATCTGTACAATGCCGCCATCATTTCAGGCGAGGATTCTCTCAAGGCTGTGGCCAAGGCTCACGCAAACACGACGATGGCCAACCATTTCCGTCCGGACTATACCTCCTGGCATCTTGTGGATTACGACCCGGAGACAGGTGAGGTGAGACACAAGGAGACTGTCCAGGGCCTGAATAATGAATCAGCCTGGGCAAGAGGCCAGGCCTGGGCTCTTTACGGATTCACGATGATGTACAGGGTAAGCGGGGAGCAGGCGTATCTTGACCAGGCGTGCGGAATCGCGGATATGCTGGTTTCCCGGCTTCCCGAGGACGGCATCCCGTACTGGGATTTCGATTCCCGGAAGATACCTGATGACTATCGTGATGCATCCGCCGGTGCTATAATGTCGTCAGCTTTTGTACAGCTCAGTTCGTTGGTCAATGACCGCAATTCTGCTGCGAAATACAGGAAAATGGCTGAGAAACAGCTCAGGACCCTTGCCGGCCCGGATTATCTCGCCGCTCCTGGAGAGAATTGCAATTTCCTTCTCCGTCACAGCGTGGGCTCTCTGCCGGACAATTCAGAAGTTGACGTGCCTCTCACTTATGCGGATTATTATTTCCTTGAGGCTCTGTTGAAATACAGGGAACTTAAATAGTGGCAACTTCGTCACATCAACATTCCGTATGCCCCCTTTATATGCGATATAGAGGGGGCATACGTGTGTTATGTCCATAAAAGAGGACTGTCCCGCATTTCACAACGCAGGACAGTCGCAATTCTAACCTAAAACTTAACCTATGAAAAAACTATTCGATAGGAAATATTGCAATATCT
>JAQXHU010000125.1 GCA_029007435.1 Bacteroidales bacterium | reverse complement strand
GTTTCTACAACAGGAAGCCGGAGGATGCGTTTGTACCCGATAGTCGTGCCCTCGCCGGCAGGCACCCATTCCCCACTGATGCCGCGGACCTCAACCACAAACGAGGAGACCCTCTGTCCGAGAGGTATATATTCCTGAAGGACAATGCGGTTGAACCTTCTCGGCTCAGGAAGCGTCATTGTGAACGAAGGAGTCAGGCAGGCGTCATCGCAAGCCCAGTAAGTATCATAGTTTCCGTCAATGAGGTTTGACGCCCTGAAGCGGCGTCCCCGGACATTGTCCGCGTCGATTTTCGATCCTGAGGCAAGATTGTCCGCAAAAATCCCGTCAAGAGCGGCGCGGAACTCCATCAGGCGGAGCGAGTCGATTCTGTTGATTCTTCCAGTTGTGTCAGGCGGCACATTCAGGAGCATCAGGGAATTGCGTCCTGTACTCGTGTAGTATATGCCCAAAAGGTCTTCCACCGACTTGACCTTGTCGTTCTCGGACTCCCTCCAGAACCATCCCGGGCGTATGGACACGTCTGATTCAGCAGGGACCCATCGTTCTCCGTGCACATTGCCGGTGCCGAGAGTGTCCTGCGACGGAGCGTCTTTGCCAGGAGCGAAACCTTCAATGTCCAGCGTGCTCCAGCAGGTCTCCCCCGCCACTCCGCGTTCATTTCCGACCCATCTGCATCCAGGTCCGGCATCGCTGAAGATGACAGCCTGCGGCTGAAGTTCAGCCACCTTGCGGTTGAACGCGGCCCAGTCATAAACCTGGCGTTTGCCGTTCGGTCCCTCTCCGCAGGCGTCGTCGAACCATTGTTCGAACACTTCTCCATAATTTGTCAAGGCATTTTCCAATGTCCTGAGATACACATCGTTATATGCAGGTGTTCCATAATGCGGGTCAAACCTGTCCCAAGGAGAAATGTATATTCCGAATTTCATTCCGTATTCCCGGCAGGCATCGGACAGCTCTCTGAGCACATCGCCCTTGCCGTCACGCCAGGAACTCTGCGCCACAGTATGGACACTTTCAGGATTCGGCCACAGGCAGAATCCGTCGTGGTGCTTGCCTGTGATGATGACCCCCTTGAAACCTGCAAGCCTGGCAGTTCTGACCCACTGCCTGCAGTCCAGGGAATCCGGAGAGAACATATCCTCCGTCTCGGTTCCGTCACCCCACTCCTTGCCGGAGAAAGTATTCGGTCCGAAGTGGATGAACATATTGGTTTCCATCTGCTGCCATGCCACCTGCTCCGGCGTCGGCAGCGGACCATAAGGAGCCGGCGCGTTCTGCGAGCAGGATATGGCAATCGAGATGGCCATAACTCCGCCCAAAACAGTCAAAGAAGTTTTTTTCATAATTATTGCGATGCGGATGATTAATGCGATGCGGAATTATTGCTCCGGAGCGAACATCGGGTCCCAGGCAGGGAGACGTACCGGTGTCTGTTTCAGGAGATCAAGGACATCAGCCGGAATGTATTTTTTCTCGGCCACGAGTCGGAACATATATTCATTGAACCATTCGTCAGTCATTATCAGATGGCCCTTGTATCCGCTGTCTGCTCCCCAGCTGTTCTCCACCATCCATTTCACAGGAACCCCTTCCTTGATGTCAACAGCCATAAGTGTCATCGCATGGGACGAGCCGCTGGCGTGGGTCATCACCCGCTCCCGCTTGTTCATGGTGAAGTCCACTCCGAGAAGAGAGGAGTAATCATAATTCGCAATGTCGAGAACGCCTTTCTTGGAATTGAGGAACTTGCCCACGTCACAAGAGAAATACATAGCCCTGCCGTCCTTGATGGAAGCTATGGCAATCTCTTTGATTCTTTCAATAGGCAAATTGATATACAGCCAGTTATGTCCGTCATACACGTGACGGTCATAATCTATCTCATAAACTTTTCCATACTCTCTGGTCGGGTCGTTCATCAACATCACATAATTGTCGTCAAGAGCCTCACCGACAAATTTCTGGTAGAAGGACTGAGGGGTATAGCGCTCGGAGCTCACGAACTCGCCTTTGGAATTGTACATTGTCCACTCAAACTCAGCCGGAGGAACTCCGAGACAGAGAGCGAGAACTCTGTAAACATCCGAAAGCACGTCTTCCTTGACGCGCTGCAGTTCGGCCTTCACCTTTGCCGACACATCGTCGGATTTCTTTCCTTTCAACGCCCGGACACCTGAAGCGTCATAAGCATTGCGAAGCTTCAGCCCGCCCTGCCGGAGAATGGTCTTGAGCTGGGAAGACATCTGGGAAGTGCTGTTGCTGCTGTATGTCTCCGGCATGACTTCAGAAGGGACCAGGCCATATTTCAATGCGAGGTCCGACACTCCGGTGAACTGGCCGCCGTCGCCTATCGGGTTGGAGAACAGCCAGTCAACCTTCCTGTCGTCGAAAGGAAGCTCCTCAGTGTCAATGACGCCCTGAAGGAAAAGATTGGCCTTCTCAAGCTGGTCATAGAAGAAAAGATAATTCTGCGAGAATGTGAACGCTCCAAGGTCGAAACGGTCAATGACCGAAGCCCTCATTACATTCAGGCCGGTGAACAGCCAGCATCTGCCGGATGACTTCTGGTCCGTGATGCCCTTGGTCTTCACCTCGTCCGAGAAATGGGTGTCTATCATCGGAGCGTTCTCCGCATTGGTCGCCAGCACATTTATAGCATTGCCCGCCAATGCGTTACGAAGCGCTTTATCAGACGCGCTCCCGGAATATCCCCTGCTGATGCGCTGGAGGACTTCAGGAGAAATCCCGCCGGTCTGGGCCTGTGCGAAAGCCTGGGCAGAGATGGCCAATGCGGCCACAAGCATAATTACTCTTTTCATATCTTCAAAAATTATCATTCTCAATTCTGTCAGAACGTCCTCCAGTCTTCTATCTGAGGCTCATATTCAGTCCATTGAGAATCCCAGGCATATTCCCACTTGTCCCAGATTGTATACTCGCCATTCCCCCAATCCTGTTTGTACAGATGGTGATGATAGTACTCTTCATTGTTCAGGGCATCTACAGTGTAGGTATAGGAAGGGACATTCGTCGCAGGATGGCCTACAAGGCCTGCAAGATATACTTTCCAGAAAAAATCAGTTCCCGTCAGATAGAAAATACTTTCCCCGGGAATGCAGAAACTGCCGGACTGGAGAGTATATGGCATCCAGCCGTAATTAGGATAATCAGTATAGAAAATCTCGACCTCAGTCTTCTCTTCATCACTGTCTTTGTACTTGATGTTCACAAGATTGCCGGCCTTGTCATATCTCATGTTTATAACCTCCCCGTCATAACTGATGTGCACGAGACGGGCGTCGGAATTGTATCCGAACTTCCAGTAATATTGTTCTCCGTCCGCCTGGGTCTCCTTGCACAGGTTGGCGAAGCCGTTTGCACCGATTATGAAATCGAAGGTATCGTATTTGGACTCCTCCGGGTAGCAATAATCCTTCATCCGCACGGTCATCCCTTCAGCCTTGGTTGCAGGCAGGTATTCTATATCGCAGCCGAGAATCTTGACAGGAAGGCCCTGGGAATTCAGGGTGACATCACCATCGGAAAGGTTCAGCATTTTCCAGTATTCAGGTTTCGCCGCAACGACATTGGCCGGGTTTACAGTACCGGGGCCATCGTTGTTCACAAGATCGTCAGGAAGATCTGTTTTATCGCATGCGAGGACTGCGAAAGATGCGGCCGCAACAGCAAGAAGACTACGTATATCCATATAATTGTCAACTAATTATCTTATTTCTTTCCAAGACGGAAACCGATGTAGAATGTGACTGCGGATGTCTTCATCTTGGCATTGTCCTTATAGTCGGAAATCTCCATCAGCTCAGGGACGCTGCGCTTCACAGTTGCAGATCTTGCCTCCACGCCTACTGAAATCACACCCCACGATATGTTGGCACCATATGTGATGAACGGAGCGAAACATCCGGAGTAGTCTTCGATGAGATACAATGCAGAATATGAAGGCAGGAAACGTCCGTAGAGGGAAATCCTCAGCTTTGATACAGGATTGATGGTGAGGGACGGACCGATGAAAAGACCCGCGTCTGCCTGGAGATTGTTGAAAGCACCGCTTCCGTCAGATTCCTCATCACCCTCATACCCGTCTTCATATCCGCCGGAATACATGAGATCCTGGTAAGGGGCGTTGTTGTATTTCGCAACATTCAATGACATTCCGTAGTCGAGACCGAACTTCATTATCCCCGCTATCGGTTTCCTGTGGAGATAGCTGGTCCTGCCGACGGTCAAGTTCGCGCTGTATTTGGAGTCCCAGGAGTAGTCGGAATGTCCCGGAGCCTTAAGGCTCTGGTTCGTATATCCGAGATAAAGGAATTTCTTCCTCTTGTTGTAGAAAGACGAGGTCTGTCCATAATCAGATGAATAGCTTGCCTGCTTGCCTCCAGCATAGGAGTCCAGACAGAAAACCAGTGCGGCAACCACCGCCATAACACATTTGAGTCGCATATTGAATTTTTTCTTCAAAAATAGATTATTTCAATATTATTTGCAAATTTGCAAAATATATTAAATGCTGTATTTCTATTAATTGTTTATATATTTGCAGTATCTAAAATTTACTTATTGAAAAAATGACTGACTTCAGAAGAATCATCCAGTCCACGGCAGGACTGGTTTTCGCTTTTATGATGAGCGTGACGTGGGCTGCTGACATCAATGCGGCCCGTTCAAATGAAATTCCGGTGAAATATAGTGAAGAAACCGAGCTTGTAGGCGTCCTGTGCCACATCGCGGGCATTGACGGCTACAGTTTCGATGCCGAAGACGGTGTGCTGGAGGACTATCTGGCAGACGTTGACAGCGCTTTTGCCGGATTCAAGGATCACAAGGCCGTGGTATTCGCAAGGGAGCGGCTGTTCCCCAGAGGCTTCGGCTGGGATTTCCCCATGGCATTCGCATTAAGACTCCGCCTGGAAAACGGACGGCTGATTTACAATGACGGGATTGAGAAAAATTTCGACGATTATTATGAAAGGATAAGCAGGAAAGACGAGAAGAAATTCATCAGACTGCTTGAGGACTTTTATGAGGAAAGCGGATTCGGGGAGTTCTTCGCCGGCCACAAGGCTTTGTACGAGGAGTGCGAAACCGCCATGAGAAAGGTGGTTGCGGAAATTGATCTGTCCTGGTATGACCGCTTTTTCGGAATGAGGGAGAACAGCTCATTCAGTATTTACCCAGGCCTGCTGAACGGAGGAGGAAACTATGCTGTCCACCAGATGAAGAAGGATGGCGCAGACGTCATCAATGCGGTTATGGGATGCTGCGACAGGGACAGGAACGGCGACATCTATTACGGTGCCGTTTACACTCTGCCGATATTGATTCACGAGTTCAACCATTCCTACTGCAATCCGCTGAACAAAGAGTTCTGGAGCGAAATCGCAGAGAGCGCCGAGAAGCTGTTCAGAAAAAACGCAAAATTCTATGCATCAATTGCCTATGGAAGTCCTGAGCTTATGATGAACGAGACCTTTGTGGAAGCCTGCATGATGTGCTACCTGATGACACACCCTCTCGACCTGGAAGGGACAGGCTTCAAGGATATGGACGAGCTGCTCGGACGTCTCATCGACATTGATGAGACGGACAAGAAATTCATTCTGATACGGGACATCATCGACGCACTTCAGGAGCGCGGGGACAATTATGGCAAATATCCGGAAATGAGGGACTTCATGCCGGTATACGCCTACAGGGTGAACCGTGCCTGCGGCCGTTAACAGCAAGAATATCAGTCCACAAACCCTTTGCGTTTTAGGAAGTCCCAGATGCGGTCCAGATGGGTGAAACTGCCGGTCCCCGGTGAGAAAGTCCGCTGGAAACAGTGGTCCCTGGTGGCGAGAGTATGCAGGTCGCACTGGATGCCCATAGCCCTCATCTTCTCCCAGCATTTCACGGAATTCATTGACGCCCAGCCATCCGCGTCTCCGTGAATGAATATCATAGGAGACGTTTTGAGGTCGAAGGAGAATTCAGGAACCAGGATGTCACCGTCTTCATTTCCTCCGTTGACATTGTGTCTGTCAGCCCCGTCCGTGAGAGCGTAGGCCGGATAGATGCCTATGCCCCACTGCACATTGCAAGGCACATTCTTTTCCCAGTCCTCCACAGGAAGATATGACTGGTGCAATGACGAAGTCACGCCCATCAAAGTAAGATGTCCTCCTGCCGAGCTGCCCATGATGCCGATTCTGTCCGGGTCAAGTCCGCGTCCAGCGGCTTCCCTTCTCACCACACGCACAGCCCTCTGAAGGTCTTCCCAGGCCGTGGTATGCTTGGAAAGTCCGACCGGACGAGGCGTCCTGTACTTGAGAGTGACCACGGTCATTCCTTTTTCGTTCAGGAAGCGTCTTGCAGGAGCGACCTCAAAACTGTCAGGCCCGTTACCGTTATAGCTGCCGCCTGAATAAATTATCTGTATGGCCTTGGTGGTGAGATGCTTCGGGATGTGCCACTCAATGTATGGCAAGCACTGGTGTTCCTGAAAATCAGGCATTTTCCCTTCAGGCCAGAGGTCTTCCCGTATGACCTGGGCACGCGCTTCGTCACTGTTGTAGATATCCATTATAGGCACAGCAGGCTCCAGGTCTCCCATCCATCCCATCTGCCTCATAAACTCGACCGCGCGGTCGAATCCAAGCGCCGCATGTCCCTTATCGGCATACAGATGGAGTTCGGCCGGGATGTGCATTCTGCGCAACTGCCTGTAAACCAATGTAGAAGTGGTCGGAGTATATGGATCGAGGCCTCCATGGTGAAGGCTCATAGGGCAAGTTTTCTCATCAAATTTGAATACGTCGCTGAGCTTCACGTCAGTGCCATAGCCCTGACGGACGGCAGGAGTGCCGTTTTCTCCGTCAGTCGTTCCGTAAGCAGGCGCGTTGACAATGGCCCAGTTGATATGGCAGGACAATGAGTCCAGTTTGTCCACAGGCTTATATGCCCTTGTCTGTGAACTCGTGGCAAGCAGAAGGGCGAGATGTGAACCCGCTGACATTGAGATTGTTCCAATCTTTTCCGGATCATAGCCTCTTTTTGCCGCCTCGGCGCGCACGATTCTGATCGCCCTCTGGCCATCCTCCCAGGCTGACTGGTAAATCGGAAGGCCAACCGGACGCGGGGTCCTGTAAACGAAATTTACGCACTGGAATCCGAGTTCAGTCAGTTTTTCCGACCACTTTTTGATCAGCCCTACGTCGCAGCAGCATTCATACGAGCCCCCGGAAATCAGCACCATACAGCATCCGTTCCGCTTCTCCGGCGCCGGGGCATCGAACCACTCAAGATATGCCGCACGGTGTTTCTCTTTCTTGAAACCATCCTGTCCGGCCTCATCCGTCATTGCAGCAATCTGGTGTTCCTGCGCATCGGGCATCTTGCCCTTCGGCCAGATGCTCATTCTCTCATTCGCGTTAATTACAAGGCAGTTGACCAACAACAGACCACCTAACAAAAGGCTGTAGAACTTTTTCATAAATATATTTGCATTTTCGGTTTCAAATCCGGGATTTTCGAACACAACCTCAAATATACGATTTTTTGTGGGCAAAACGGATACCAATAATAAGAAAAAGAGCTCCGGAAATTCCGAAGCTCAATTTTGTGCGGACGGTGAGAGTCGAACTCACACAGGCCTACGCCCACTACCCCCTCAAAGTAGCGTGTCTACCATTTCACCACGTCCGCAAATTAACGTGAGGTAGATATTTTCCTCATTTGGGACTGCAAATATACACCCTATTTTTTAAATTCCAAAACTTTTCCGGGAATTTTTATCACTTTGCCAGCTAAAAACTAGTCCAATGTTGTATTTTTCGGTGAGAATCACTAATTTTGCAGAGCTGTCCACGAGTTGGGCGGCACTGGCTAAATTATTAATTATTAAAACAGATTCACAATGGCTGTTAAAATCAGACTCCAGCGCCACGGAAAGAAGAATTTTGCATTCTTCCACATTGTAGTGGCAGACGCACGCGCACCTCGCGATGGCCGTTACATCGAGCAGCTCGGCTCTTACAACCCTAACACAAACCCTGCAACAATCGTTCTCAACGGAGAGCGCGCTCTTGCCTGGTTGAAAGTAGGTGCTGAGCCTACACTTGTCGTTCGCCGCATCCTCTCTTACGAGGGAGTGCTTCTCAGGAAGCATCTTGACGGTGGCGTTGCAAAAGGCGCCCTCACCCAGGAGCAGGCTGACAAGAAGTTCGCTGACTGGAAAGCCCAGAGAGATGCCAAGATCGAGGCCAAGAAACAGGGCCTGGTCAAGGACGCCGCCGCTAAAGCCAAAGCTGCCGCTGAGGCAGAGGCCAAAGTAAATGCCGCCAGAGAAGAGGCTCTCGCAAAGAAGAAAGCCGAGGCTGAGGAGGCTGCAAGAAAGGCTGCTGAAGAGGCTGCCGCAGCTAAAGCAGCTGAGGAGGCATCAGCAGAAGCTCCTGCAGAGGCTTAATCTCTCGACAACGTGTCCGGAGAGAAGAATATGCTGCAGGCCGCCAGGATTCTTAAGTCCAATGGCACTGAGGGGGAAGTCCTTATGGGCTTCCGTGGCATACTTCCCGAGGACATTGACATTGAGGGACCGGTGTTCATCTACATTGATGGACTTCCGGTTCCTTTTTTCATTGAATCATTCAGCCTGAAGGGCAACAGCAAAGCGCTTGTCAGGCTTGTGGATATCCACAGTCTCCAGGATGCGGAGGAATTAGTGGGCAAAGATGTTTTTCTCGATGCATCCGAATATGAAGACGAGGCGGAAGACGGCAATCTTGAGGACCTCGAAGGATGGACAGTCATCGACCAGAACGGAAACAAGGCCGGAACGGTTTCGGGGCACGAGGACATCCCCGGCAACCCTTGTCTGTATATAGATACAAAAAACGGACAGGCAATGATTCCTCTAAATGAGGATCTCATCCTGTCCGTAGAAAACGACAGCCGCATCATCCGTATGTCAATACCGGACGGGCTGCTATAAAACTCTCTCCGCCTCAACCGCCGGTTCAGACGCCGATTTCAGGTCAGCATAGAATGCAGCCTTTGCACATTCCATATACGGCACAAGCCAGATAAAACCCACTCCTGCGGTAAATATTGCCAGGAACCACCAGCCAATGAAGCTGAGATACAAATAGAACAAGTCGAACTTATGTCCCCTCATCATCCGCCTGCTTTCGTCAATAGCCTGATTGGCTGACATTTCCGGATGCTCGACAAGGATATACGGAGTCATTGCGTACGAGAATGACTTCACGATGCCGGGAATGAAGAAAAGCAAAGCCCACAGGAATATAAAAATATATGTCAGCAGCATACCCCAGACAATATGGAGCCAGTTCCCGAAGCCGAGCGAGAATGAATTGTCCAGAATCCGGTCATCGCCGGTCTCAAGGAGCAGCCTGAAAGCGTTCTCAAATCCTGTCACGAACGGCCAGTAGCCAAGCAGAATCAGAAGCGACACTCCGGAAGCCGCATAAGACGGCACCCCGATTCCGAACTGCGGAAGATACAGAGCTCCGTAAAGCAGGTAAGACACCAAAAGGTAAACAATGGTGGCAATCAATGCCGGGGCCCAATTTCCCGAAAGGGCCCGCAATGCTGAATTCTTATATTCCTGATTAGACATATAGTTGGTATTATTATCTCTCTATCGAGACGCTGACGACCATTCCGTCAATGCAGCAGTAGAGCGGAGCGCCCGGCACGTTGGAGTCCATATAGAATTCGAGATAGTCGAAATCGCCGAGCTTGGACAGGTCGAATTTCTCCCATCTGTCCACAATTTTGAGCCCGGTCTCGTCATATTTTACGAGATTGTAGTCAAGTCTCTGGGTCTCAACGCCGTTGAGCACAGCCGCAATGGACAGCTTCAGGTAGTCTCCTTTCTCGAACGCACGGCAATATGCGTTGCCGTAAGTCACTGTATTGGCAACGTATGAGGTGTTGCAGACCTTCACGTAGCGCGGCAGGCAGGTACCGTAATTGGTCATTGCGAAAGAGACAGAGTGCTCCGGCATATCTCCCGGCACATAGCAGAGCACGGCGAAGCCTTTGGAATTGTCAGCTCCCGTGGTGTCCGCGACGACGCTGTACCTTATCTTCCTCGGGTCAGCTTCAGCAAGATGGCCCTTGGCAACAAGGGTATCCCTGAGCAGGGAGAGAAGGAAACCGCTTCTGAAATCGGATAAGTCCGTAATCTTGTCTCCGTCCCTTTTTCCGTGGAACACGAGAGAGCAGTTGGAAAGGCTCTGGAAGAAATCCGACTCGAAATACAGGCTGTCATTGCCATAATCATTGATATTGCTGGATTCGAAAGCGCAATAATCATTATACTCAGACTTGTAGGAGCCTCCGTTCATACAGGACGCCACCAAAACAGCGGCAGAGATGCCGCAGATTACAGTTGAAATCTTCATTGCAATAAAAATTAATGTATAGAATCAATATGTCCCCATCACCTGGATGGGCTATACATACAAAATGCAATATTACGGATTTCTTGCATAGTTTCAAAGAAAAAGCCCCCGGATTTTATTTCCTGAAGAGCAGGCCCCTGATGTGGAGGCTGTAATCGTCCGTTCCGGAAAAGGCCATTAACAGGATGCAAAGCCGGCCCTCTTCGCAGTCAATCCAGAATGGAGCATTACTTCCGTCAAGAGATTTCAGGACGTCGGCCGGAATACTGAACCGCACCTGATTGTCCACCTCAACGGTATCTGAAACCGGGACGGAAACCGAGAAATCAAGCTCGCTTACAGACACATATCCATCAGGTACAGGGATTTCAGTATTATAAGGAACAGACAGATGATATGATTCATAAGAACGGTCCGGCCCCTCATTTTCTAACCTGTTGACGACTTCCATTACATCACGCCGCCGGACTGTGGCACCGAGCACTGCAGAGACCTCCCTGTCTGTATAAGTATCCATCAGATACAGGAGTTTTGAAGTCAGAGTCCTGACAGCAGACGAATCAACGGAGCATACAACTGCATTGAAATCAGCGTGCTCCAAAGGCAGCTGCCGCCCTCCAGAAGAATAGTGGACAATCTCCTTCACTTCCCTCACAAGCTTCCTTTTCGTCACTGAGGAGACATTCTGTGGACCGACAGAAGCTATGAGCAACACGGCCAGAAATGATGCAGGAACCCACCATATATGCTTTGAGCGATTGATTATCAAGCCAATGCAAACAACGTAACACCAGATGTTGAAGATAAGAAGATACAGCCTCAGGATTGTCACTCCATAATCCGAAAGACGTCTGGCAATGCCGACAGTCATCAGCACCAGCAAAGGCAGGAAAACAGCCGGCAGATATTTCAGCACTGACTGGTCAAAGCGGAAAGATTCTTTCCTGTACCGTACAGGGTAGAGGAAGAACACAAGTAGCAGCATACAGCCCATTGAAATGCTGACCAGCACAGACACCCATCCGCGCGGCAGTTCAGCCTCGACCACAATCTTGCCGGCATATAAATACAATGTCAGCAGATAGGCGCAGACCAGCGGAATGAACAGGAAATTAATGAGCCTCAATCCATTGAGTCCCGGTCTGTCCGTCCTTGAAAGGCGTTCTCCGGCAGGCTCGGGACAAGACTGCAGGAAAACGAGAGGCGCTATCAATGCGAAAGAAACCACTGTCACGTCCCTGTACAGTTTCCATCCGATTTCCAGGTCGAACAGCATCTCGAATGCGAGGAGCAGAAGCGACAGGCCTCCGGCAAGAATCCCCCCGGAAACAAGCGCCACAATCATTGACAGGGCGGTATCCAGAGAGTGATTCCAGAAGCCGAGGTCGTCCGGATTCTTCCAAGAGAACGGGATTAGGAAAATCAGGAGGAAAAGCGCTGCCGCAAGCACTGCGGCTGAAACTCCCGATGAAACGCCAAGCGGGAACATCGCCCAGTATATCAGCACAATACAAAGCCATATACAGTTCACGACAACGTCCAGAATATAGACTGCCATCCCGCAGCGGCGCCCGGAGCCGGATTCCGACTTAAGCCTGAGCACAATATTGAGAACAGCGGCCGTGGCCGGATAATACAGAACCAGGAACAGGGTACGTGATTCCAGGTCATTATGACCGGAATACAGGGCGCAGCCGGTCAAGACTGCAAAGAAGACGGCCGCCAGCGGAAAACGCCGGAAAGCAGAAGCAAGTCTCGAAATGATAATCAGAATTGAAAAAGTTCCCATACGGAAGTCCGCCGTGGCTACAGTCCCTCCACAGGCTTTACAAAGATAGTGAAAATATCAGTTCACTTGTCTATGTCCATATAGAAACCGGAGAAAGTGTTGTCAGACAATTCAGTCCACGGAGTGCATTGCTGGGGCACCTTTTATGAATACTTTACCAACCAAAAATGTCAATTATACCGATTTTCCGTTGAGCCCAATTATGCCGATTTTGTCCATTTTACCAAAAAAAGCGGATGGCCAAAAAAGGTCATCCGCTGAAGTCGGGGTACTGTGACTCGAACACAGGACCCTCTGGTCCCAAACCAGATGCGCTAGCCAACTGCGCCACACCCCGAATATTTCCTCTTCGTTTCCGAATTGGACTGCAAATATAGGATGCTTTTCTGAAAAAACAAAATTTTCCAAGAAAATCTTTATAAAAACATATACTCTCACTTATTTTTTGTTAATTTGTGGAAAATACGATTTCTATGATTACAGAAGTTCAAATTGACGAGACGCTGAAGTCTCTCTTCGACACTATAACTTTCTGCAGAGAGCCGGCAGGCCTTTACGATCCACTCAGGTATATGATTGACGGAGGAGGCAAGAGACTGCGTCCGAGACTTTGCCTTACAGCATATTCACTGTTCAAAGACGAATTCACGGACGAGATTGTCCAGCCGGCGGCAGGGCTCGAAGTATTCCATACGTTCACCTTGATCCACGACGACATTATGGACAAATCCCCGCTCAGGAGAGGCAATCCCACAGTCTGGACCAAGTGGGGTGAGGACGGAGCCATATTGTCCGGAGACGTAATGTGCATCGACAGCTACAAACGCATTGCCCAGGCTCCCGACGAGGTGCTCGGCAAAGTGCTCAAACTGTTCAACAACACAGCCGCCCAGGTATGCGAAGGCCAGCAGTACGATATGGACTTCGAGAAGATGGACAACGTCACTATGAACCAGTATATGCAGATGATAGGCCTCAAAACCGCTGTGCTTATTGCCTGCTCGGCCAAGATGGGAGCCCTTATCGGAGGCGCGGATGACGACTCTGCCGGAAACCTGTACAGCTACGGCTACGCCCTTGGACTGGCATTCCAGATTGCCGACGACTATCTGGACGCATTCGGAGATGAGAAAGTTTTCGGCAAGCCGATTGGCGGAGACATCATAAACAACAAAAAAAGCTGGCTGATAATCAAGGCTTTCGAGCTTGGAGGACAGGCTATGCGTGATGCTATGGCAATGCCGGACGGCACTGAGGAAGAAAGGCAGGCCAAAATCCGGAAGGTCAAGGCGATATACACTTCCCTCGGCATTGATGAACTTGCAGGAAAGGAAATCCAGCGCCTGACCGACGAGGCTCTCCAGTTTGCATCGAGACTCAATCTGTCAAAGATGCGTTACGAGATGCTCAAGCGTTTCGCCGACAAACTGGTCGGCAGAAAAAACTAGAGAATACCGGGAAATATGGACAAAAGAGAATTGGAGATAATGGCTCCCGCAGGCAACTTCGAGTGCCTGATGGCGGCAATCGAGGGCGGAGCTGATTCAGTGTATTTCGGGATAGGAAACCTCAATATGCGTTCGCATTCAGCGAACAATTTCCAGCCTGAAGACCTGAAAGAGGTGGTGAGAATCTGCAGGAAATATGGAGTCAAGACATACCTTACATTGAATATTGTCCTGTACGAGGATGATATTGAGCCGGCACACAAAGCGCTTGACGCAGCGAAAGAGGCCGGAGTGGATGCGGTCATCGCTTCTGATATGGCCGCGATAATGTACTGCCGCCAGATTGGGATGGAAGTGCACATTTCCACACAGCTCAGCATCTCCAATGCGGAAGCTCTCAGGTTCTACGCACAGTTTGCCGATGTCGTGGTCCTTGCGAGAGAGCTTGATCTCCATCAGGTCAGGAAGATATATGACACCATCCGGGAAGACGGCATCAAAGGCCCGTCCGGCAGACTTGTCCGGATAGAGATGTTCGCCCACGGAGCCCTGTGCATGGCGGTTTCTGGAAAGTGCTACCTCAGCCTGCAGACTTATGGATCTTCCGCCAACAGGGGCGCCTGCTTCCAGCTCTGCCGAAGGGGCTACGAGGTGACCGACCTCGAAACAGGCACACAGCTTAACATTGACAACAAATATATAATGTCCCCCAAGGACTTGTGCACCATCGAGTTTATGGACAAGATAATCGGGGCGGGCGTCAAGGTCTTCAAGATTGAGGGTCGCGCAAGGTCGGCGGAATATGTCAAGAGGTGTGCGCAATGCTACCGAAGAGCTGCTGATGCCGTATGTGACGGACAATACACTCCGGAACTTGCAGCCGAATTGAAAGCCGGGCTGGCGGAAGTCTTCAACCGCGGATTCTGGGACGGCTATTACCAGGGTGCGAGGCTCGGGGAATGGAGCGAAGTGTATGGCAGCCAGGCCACCCGGAAGAAGGTGTACTGCGGCAAAGTCACGAACTGGTTCGCAAGAATCGGGGTGGCCGAGATAGCCGTTGAATCTGTCCCGCTAAAAGTCGGGGCCAAATGTATGGCCATCGGCAGCAAAACAGGGCTGGTGGAATTCACTGTCAATGACTTGCGTGTGGAACTTGAGCCCGCTCAGGTGGCGGAGAAAGGAGTACGGTGCTCTGTTGCCATAGTCCCTGATAATCCAGGCAAGAGAGACGGTGGCGTGGTCCTATCCACATCTGCCGACTGCGGAGCCGAAGACGCTCCTGATGCATCCGGGATGATTCCGGCAAGGCTGCGTCGCGGCGACAAAGTGTATATTTGGGAGGAGGGCAACTGATATGAGAGCTGTAATACAGAGAGTCTCCCGCGCGGAAGTCAGCATCTGCGGAGACCACTCGTCGGAAAGCAAGCAATACACGCAATATTCTTCTATAAACCAAGGCCTTATGATTCTTGTCGGCATCGAGTCCGATGACACGGCTGAAGATGCGGAATGGCTCGTCAGGAAAATATTGGGGCTGCGAATATTCGATGACACGGATGGAGTTATGAACCTGTCCGTGATGGACGTCAACGGAGGGATATTGGTTGTGAGCCAGTTCACCCTGATGGCTTCCTACAAGAAAGGGAACAGGCCGTCCTGGTTCCGGGCGGCTCCGCACGAAATCTCCATCCCGATATATGAGAAATTCTGCTCACTGCTTTCAGAAGGGCTCGGACGCCCTGTCGCCACCGGAGTCTTCGGAGCGGATATGAAGGTTTCTCTTGTCAACGACGGGCCTGTGACAATATGTATGGACACCCACAACAAAGAGTGAATCAGTCCGGGGACACGAATCCTAGAGTGGCCGCACTGATTCGCAGTTCATTCCCAAAATACTTATAAACAGCTGAGCAGCAGGACGCTATTGTGGCGCCCGTAGTGAATACGTCATCCACTATCAATATGTGCGGCGGCCTGCCGTTCCCATAAGTCAACCCCTCCCCTGACAGGACACCGCTCCTTACCGCAAACGCATTCTCCACATTGATTGCCTTGGCCTCGACTCCGAGTCTGGTCTGCGTTCCAGTCTTCCTGCGGCGCATAAGGATGTCAGACCTCAGGCACGTTCCAAGTCGTTCCGCAATGCCTGTTGCGATGATTTCAGCCTGATTGTAACCTCTGGACCATCTTCTTGTCCAATGCAGAGGGACCGGCATTACAATGTCAACATCATTGAAAGATCCGGAAGACACAAGGAAATCACCCAGCAGATTTCCATAGTATTGTCCGGCCCTGTAATCGCCGCTGTATTTGACCCGCTGAGGTATTTTCCTGTAGCCCGCATCCCCTCGATAGAAAAATAGAGCGGCCGCACGGGCGTATTCCCTCCGTCCCCCAATATAGTCCCCACTGTCCAGAGACTTCTCCAAATCCCTTTGAATCAAAGCATTCAGCTTGTCAGACATAGGATTTGACGGATTGGTCCAATAATAAGTGAGCGGCAGGTCCGCTTCACAGTAAATGCATAGATGCCGCTCATAATCAAGCAGTTTCCTTCCGCACACAAGGCATTCCCTCGGAATCAGGAGATCTCCGGCATCCTGCAATTCCTTCCTGAGCATATTTTCAATCCACATTTTTTTGCTCCAAGAAACAGAAAAATACCATTAATGAATTTAAAATTCATAAAAATGTGGCGAAATTCTTTTTTAATTGATAACTTAACGAAGATTTTATTTGCGACTTGCGAAATTAAATATCAGAACAGAGATTATGGAGCCTTCAAACATTCACGTTGCCAGGATAGAAGCTGTCCGTGAAATTATGAGAAGCAAAGGAATTGACGCAGTGTTGATCACGGGGTCAGACCCGCACAACAGCGAATATCCGGCCGAACGCTGGAAACAAGTCCAGTGGATATGCGGATTCACCGGAGAGGCGGGAGACATTGTGATAACCCCCGACCACGCAGGTCTGTGGACTGACACCAGATATTTCATCCAGGCAGTACAGCAGCTGGAGGGGACCGGAGTGGAACTCCACAAGACCAGAATACCCGGAGAAGTGCGCATTCCACAATGGCTTGCCACCGCAGCTTTTGATGGCAGCAAGAAAACAGTCACCGTGGCAGTTGACGGCCTCGCGGTGAATATCAACACAATCAACGGGATCAAGGCCGCATTCAAAACTGCCGGAAGACATCTTGACAACAGCCTTGCAAGCGAAAGCAGCTTCAAGATTGTTGATATCCCGGATATGCTCGAATCCCTTTGGACTGACCGTCCGGCTGTACCGGCCACTCCTGTCATAACTCTCGGCGAGGCTCTGGCGGGAGAATCCCGAAGTTCAAAAATCCAGTGGCTCAGGGAAGAGGCGGAGCGGAAAGGCTGTAGTGCGGTTCTCATCACAGGCCTTGACGAAATTGCCTGGATTCTGAACGCGAGGGGGTCGGACGTGGACTACAACCCTGTCGTCATATCCTATCTGCTTGTTACTATGGACAACACTGTATGGTATGTCAGGAAAAACAGCGCAAGAACTCCTGATTCGGAGACCGCGTCCAGTTTCGAAGAACTTCAGGCAGACGGCATAGAGATAAAAGATTATGATGACATTTTCCTGGATCTTGCGCAGGAAGACAATCTTTCTTTTGACTCTCTGGCAGTTGACCCGTCATCGGTCAACTATCACCTTGCCAAGATATTGGCAGGAATGAAAGGAAAGCTGAAAGTGGTCTATGACGAATCACCCGTACAGCTCAGAAAGGCCGTGAAAAACGAAACCGAGATTGCCGGAATGAGGGACGCACATCTTGAAGACGGGCTGGCTATGGAGAAATTCCTGTTCTGGCTGGACTGCAGGGTCAAGTCAGGCGAGCCGGTGGACGAATGGGACGCGGCACAGAAACTGGACTCCATTCGGGCCGAGATTCCGGGATGCGTAGGTAACAGTTTCCAGACCATTTCAGCATACGGGCCGGGAGCCGCACTGCCGCATTATGTCACACCGGAAAAAGGCTCGGCCAGACTCGAACCTCACGGGCTGTATCTTTGCGACTCGGGCGGACAATATCTGTTCGGAACCACCGACATCACCCGCACTGTGCCGCTCGGCCCTTGCACTGCTCTTGAAATGGAAGACTACACCCTGGTTCTGAAAGGACACATCGGACTCGCAAGAGCGGTCTTTCCGGCCGGCACAACAGGCTGTCAGATAGATTATTCCGCACGTTCTCCACTATGGCTGAACAAACGGGACTACGGTCACGGAACCGGCCACGGCATAGGATTTTTCCTGAATGTCCACGAAGGTCCTCAGGAAATACGGCACAATTTCAATTCTGTTCCTCTTCTGCCCGGTATGATTACTTCGGACGAACCTGGCATCTACAGGGAGGGCTTGCACGGAGTAAGGCATGAAAGCCTCATTCTGTGCACTGACGCCGGGACAAATGAATTCGGCAAATGGAGATGCTTCGAGAACCTGACAATCTGCCATATCGACACCGCACCAATCATCAGGGAACTGATGACGGAAGAAGAGATAAACTGGCTGAACGATTACAATGACAGGGTTTACAGAATCCTGTCACCGCTGCTCCCGGAGGACGTCGCCCGATGGCTGAGGGAACGCACTCTGCCTGTCTAAGCCAGACGTTTCTTCAAAATCCTGATGAGAATCAGGGCGATATGGTTCAGCGGATGAACGCTTGAAGACAAACTTTTGAATCCAGAAGACAATATCCCGGAAGGCGTGTAACATTCCCGCGCCTCCCGGAATTTTTCTGTCACTTCCCTGCCCTTGGCATTCAGCCTCTTTGACAGCCTCAGGCATTCAGCCTCAAGGCTCTCCAGATTTTTTATTTCCGAGTATTTCATAATATCAGGATTTAAGGCTGTCTGCTTCTTCTCCGGAATCCTCATAGAAAAGTCTTACAAAAAGCCGAATCAACCCATTGAGGAACAGTTTCTTTCGCACAAGCCACAAGAGGGATGCTATCAATGCGAAGAAAGCGGCCACAATGAATGCACCGGCCGAATAGCTGCCGATAATGTCACCCAAAAGAAGCACTCCTCCGAAAGCGAGAGCTGTCATCACAATGCTGCCGAGACAGAGAAACACAAATGCAAGGAGAATACGGTTCAACGTCACGGACAGTCCTTTGGCCGTCCTGAGCTTGATTTCATCGACCTTGAGGTCAATGTATTCCGCCGCGCTTCTTCCAAGTTCTTCCGCAGGTCTGGTGAATTCTTTGTTCATTATGCCTCCTGCGTCTGTTCATCAACTTCATTCTCCTCAGAAAGCGCTTTCTCAAGCCTGTCAAGCTGCTCAAGAATCTTTTTGCGGGCGGCTTCCTTCAGGTTTTCCCCTTCCGTCTCCAGCAGAGACTTGAGCCGGACGATTTCATCCTCCATCCTGTCTTTGGCCTTGTCATAACCGTCCTTGACGGTTTCCTTGATTTTCCTGCAGGTCTCTCCGCCATTGTCCCTGGCGAGCAGCATTCCCACAGCGACACCGACCGCAGCTCCGGCGATCAGCGCGAATACTGATTCACTTTTCATAATATCAAAAAATTTTCCGGTCACACCGGACTGCTAATCTGTCAGTCCGATATAACCGGAAATGTATGCCGCAAATCCCGTACCTGCGATTATCCCAAGATACCGGCAGCGTGGAGATAAGCATTGATTGCAACAGAAGTGAAGAGCACCCAGATGAGCGCTGCCACAATCACACCGATGCATTTGAGCCTCTTCATCCAGACAGGATTGCTCCAGCCTACAGTCTGGAACATACTCCAGAAACCGTGGGTGAGATGGAAGAACACGGCGCAGAACCATACGATGTAGATGATGAGCACCCAGATGTTGCCGAATGTGGCGACGAGAAGGTCGTATGGATTCTCAGCCTCTGCCCCGATGAATTCCTTGAGCTGCATATCAGCCCAGAAATGCGAAAGATGGAAGAAAAGGATTCCGAGAATCACGATTCCGAGCACGAACATATTCTTTGCAGACCAGGAATCAGCTTTCGCTTTGCTTGCCTCCTCATAGCGCTTGTAGCCGCCGCGTGCCTTGATATTGTACCAGGTAAGGTAGCATCCGTAGAAGATGTGGACAAAGACACCGAGCGCGAGAACAGGCACCATAATTGTCACAATCGGCAGGGCCATAAAGTCACAGCCGAGCTGGAACAGTCCGGTAAATGAGCCGAATTCTCCGGTGAATGAATCAATTACTGAAAAAAAGTTGATAGTTCCGTGCAGCAGGAGGAACACGATAAGGAATGCCCCGCTGACTGCCTGAATGAACTTTCTCCCGATGGAGTAGTGGAATGCGTTCGCCATTATTGTTTAATATTTGATTTCAAAAAGTCAATGTGACGGCAAATATAGGGTCTTTCTTGCAAGTTTCATAATATTTCGATAATTTTGTTTCCGATAAAGTGACCAACATCTCTAAAAAATCAGAATTATGTATAAAAGAGTACTCCTTAAGTTGAGCGGCGAGAGTCTTGGAGGACCTGCCGGCAAAGGACTGGACACAGAAAGCCTGAGGGCTTACGCTGAAGAAGTGGCCGATGCCGCCAAAGCCGGACTCCAGATTGCCATAGTCAATGGCGGAGGCAATATTTTCCGCGGGCTTCAGGGCACGGGCAAAGGATTTGACCGCGTTGACGGAGACAAGATGGGTATGCTCGCCACAGTCATCAATTCACTTGCGCTCTCTATGTTCATCAAGGAGCAGGGAGTCTTCGCACAGGTGTTCACCGCCACTCCGATGGAGCCTGTCGCAAAGTATTATATGAGGGATGACGCAGTTCGCGTTATGGAGAACGGAGGCGTGGCCCTCATTTCAGGAGGTACAGGCAATCCTTTCTTCACAACAGATTCGGGAGCCGCGCTGAGGGCTCTTGAAATCGGGGCGGACGCACTCCTGAAAGGCACCAGAGTGGACGGAGTCTATACCGCAGACCCGGAGAAAGACCCGGCCGCCGTCAAATATGACGAGCTTACTTTCGACCAGGCGATTTCCGGACACCTCAAAGTGATGGACCAGACCGCCTTCGCCCTCTGCAGCGAGGGAAATATGCCGATAATCGTATTTGATATGAACTGCCGCGGAAATCTGACAAGACTTCTGAAAGGCGAGAAGGTCGGCACCTTAGTTCACGTTTAATCATTTAAAACTCAATATATTATGTTACCAAGAGCAAATGAGATTGTCACAGCTGCCGACAAGAAAATGAAAGAAGCCGTGGCATTTCTTGAGGAAGATCTCAAGACATACCGTGTCGGAAAAGCAAACCCTTCTCTTTTCAACAATGTGCTTGTTGATTACTACGGAACACCGACTCCTGTACCACAGGTGGCTTCCGTGACAGCGCCGGACGCCAAGACTGTTCTCATCCAGCCGTGGGAGAAGAGTATGATTGCCAAGATAGAGAAAGCTATCATCGACGCAAATATCGGAATGACTCCCCAGAACAACGGTGAGCAGATCCGGTGCAACGTGCCGCCTCTCACCGAGGAGCGCAGGAAAGAGCTCATCAAAAAGGCCAAAGCCGCTGGCGAGAGCGCCAAAGTGGTGGTACGCAATGCCCGCCGCGATGCTGTTGACCTTCTGAAGAAGGCCCAGAAGAACGAAGGACTTCCTGAGGACGGAGAGAAAGAGGGAGAAGAGGAAGTACAGAAAGTCACTGACAAGAACGTCAAGGAAATCGATGCCCTCATCGCCGCAAAGGAGAAAGACATTATGACCGTATAACCGGTTGATGAATAATTCGAACGAACGTTGCATCGGAAGGACGGACGCCCATCCGATGCAACATTTTTATCATTTTCCGCATCTAATATCAGGTTATTTATGACGAATTGCTAGACGAATTGCTATGAACTTTAGAATATGCGCGGCGGCCGTTGCCTGTCTGGTCACAGCCTCCTGCACCGTGGAATCTTTCGACGCTATGTATGACAACATTTCCGGATTTCCTGAATATGAGGAAAGCGGCGACAGATTCAGTGAGATCAAGGAAAATGATTTTATAAAAACATCGGTCAACAACCAGTCAACGTTCTCCATCGACGCGGACGGTGCCGCTTATGCATATATGCGCAGAAATGTGAGGGCTGGACGCCTGCCTGATGCCAATTCAGTCAGGATAGAAGAGTATCTGAACTATTTCACATTCAATTATCCGGACCCGGAAAACGGCCAGGCTGTCGCAATAAACGGAGAATTCGGGCCGTGTCCTTGGACGCCGTCACACAGGCTTCTGCGGCTTGGGATAAAAGGCCGTTCCCTCGAAGAGGACAATATTCCGAACTCCAATTACGTTTTTCTCGTCGATGTATCCGGCTCAATGTATTCGGACGACAAACTCGGACTGCTGAAGAAGGGGCTCATCTCGCTTGTTGACAATCTCAGGCCGGACGACAAGGTGTCTATTGTGACTTATTCCGGAACAGTGCAAAGGATTCTGGGCTCGACCCCGGTTTCCGAAGCCGGAAGCATCAAGGAAGCCATATCAAAGCTGACCGCCGGAGGAAGCACTGCTGGAGGAGCTGCTATGAAGATGGCATACGAAGAGGCCGGCGCGAATTATATTGAAGGTGGCAACAACCGTGTAGTTATGGGGACTGACGGGGATTTCAATGTGGGAGTCACGTCCACTGACGAGCTTTTGGAGATGGCCGAAGACTATGCGGCAAAGGGTATTTACCTGACTGTCTGCGGTTTCGGAACCGGCAACCTGAATGACAGTATGATGGAAACCGTGTCAGGGAAAGGCAACGGAACTTATGAGTATATCGACTGCGAGGAGGAGATGGTGAAAGTATTCGTCAATGAGGTGTCAAAGTTCCACTCCATAGCGAACGATGCGAAAGTCCAGGTGACATTCGACCCGGAACGGGTGGAAAGCTACAGGCTGATAGGTTACGAGAACAGGCTGCTGTCCAACGAGGATTTTGAGAATGACCGCAAGGATGCCGGCGAAATCGGCGCGGGCCAGACAATCACCGCACTGTATGAGATAATTCCCGGGGAAGCTTATGAAGACGGCGGGGATGCGGCCGTATTTGATTTCAGATACAAGGAGTCTCCCGGGGCGTCAAGCATTCCCCTGACATTGAAAATAAAGCCTTCTTCCAGCATCTCGGATGAGTTTAATTTCGCCGCCGGCATAGCTGCATACGGGCTTGTCCTTTTCGATTCAAAATACAAGGGTGCGGCAAGTTTTGAGATGGCATACGAACTGTCTGAATCGGGACTGGGATTCGATCCATATCACTACCGAGAGCAGTTCCGTTCCCTTGTTCTCGCAGCCAGGAAAATCACCAGGTAGCACACACATATAAAAACGGCCGGGAGTCCTGTTGACATCCAGGCCGTCCGTTATAATGGTCAGGTTTTAATCCTCGATGTTGGTTCTTGAATCCCACCACATACGGGAAGTCGTATTGTCACCGTCTTTCAGACGCGCGACTGCGTCATTGTAGTTGGCCTCATTGGTAATCTTCTCCTTTGCAGGATAGATGAGCCTTCTGAGGGAACCTTTCCAGTCCATTTCTCCCGTCTCGAGCACATAACCTGTTTCCGGCATAGCGAATGGGTCAAGTGAAGGCATTCCAAGACGGCGGTAGTCATTCCAGGCCTCCCAGCTGTTGTCAGGGAAATTGGCCAGATACTTCTGGGTGATAATCTTGGCAAGCTGGGAATTATGCTTGTCAGAGGTCTTGTCGTTATAAGGAACGGTGGTGCCGTAGAGGTTAGGCATTGTGCTATTGAGATAAGCCTCAATCACACTGTCCTCAATCTCAACCTCTTTCATAGAGGCGGTGATGCCGGCCTTGTAGAACTCCTCAGCGGAACCGCCCATATTCCATCCCCTGCAAGCACCCTCAGCCTTGAGGAAACAGATTTCAGAGTAGTACATAAGCACCTGGTCTCTGTCAAGACTGATGGTGAATGCCGCATCTGCATCCTTCACTTTGTTCTTCGTGAGGAAATATGTTCCAAGACGGGAGTTGTTCGTGCAGGCGTTCTCCTTCTCTGCGGCTACTGCCTTGGTGTAGCCAGGGGCTACGCCTTTCCATCTTCCGCGATAGCCTTCACCCGCATTGGTATATTGGCTTGTGACATTGAAATAGATGGTTCCGCGAGGGTCAATATAGTCTGGCACACTGACATATATGTCTTTCTTCGGGAATGGCTGACCGCCGAGGTTTGTCAGGATTTTCTGCATTGACGTGCTCATTGTCATACGGCTTCTGCTGTAAAGGTTGGCAGCAGAGTAGTAGAGAGCACCTCCATCGAACTGGTAATAGTTCTCTTTCCTGAGAATCTTGACGTCTTCCTCAATGCTTGAGAGCATTCCGCCGTCCGCCTTCACAGCGGCCTCGGCCTCAGCCTTCGCCTTGGCAGGATCAACCTCGGAGAGACGCATCGCAAAACGGAGACGCAGGCTGTTCGCAAACGATTTCCAACGGGCCATGTCGCCCTTGAAAATAAAGTCGGATGCGCCAAGATTGTTGCCTTTCAGGTCAATAGCTTCAGATGCCTCTGTGAGTTCCTTAAAAAAGTCGTAATAGATATCCTTCTGGGTGTCATATTTTGCAGGCTTGCCAGAGCCGTCGCAAGCCTCTGAATACGGTATGTCACCGAAAAGGTCAGTAGTTCTGCTGAAAATCCATACCCTCCAGATTCTGGCGATCTGGACGCTGTTGACATACTTCTCGTTTCCGCCGCAGGTCCTGATTACCTCATTCAAGCCGGATATCCATCCCCAGACCTTGTTCCAGTAATCCTGGGACCAGTCATCATTAGGCACACAGACATTGGACGTGTACTTGTCATTTGCAAAGTACTGTGCGAAAGTGTCGTTATAGAGGTTGTGTATTCTTTGATAGATATTGACCTCGAGAGTCGAGCTCACTATAATCGGAGCGATAAGGTAGTTCGGGTCAACACTGTCCGGAGTCGGGGAGTTAGGATTGACGTTCATCTCGTCAAAGCCCTTTGTGCAGGACACCAGAGCCGCAGAAAGAAGAACTGCCGCAATGGCATTATTTATTATACGTTTCATTTCCAAATTTCTTTTTGAGTCAGACAATATCCCTATCAGAATGAGAATTTAACATTGATACCGAAACTTCTTGTTGAAGGGAATGAGGAAAGCTCGATGCCTTCTCCGTTTCCGGTGCTGAATGATGATTCAGGGTCATATCCCGGGATATGGCTGTAAATCATCCAGAGATTTCTTCCCCAGAGACTTACCCTTATGTCAGAGAATGGAGTCTTGTCCAGAATCCTGCGCGGCATATTGTATCCTACAGTCAGTTCCCTGAGTCTCAGGTTGGTCCCGTCATATACATATTCCTCTCCTGCCTTTGCTATGCGGGAGAAATACTCCTGAGGGTTCACTGCCAGGGTGTTGACTTCTCCGTCAGGATTGATGCCTTCAGCAATGATTCCGCCAGTTCCAGCATACCATTCCTCACGTCCGCGGAGAGAAGCTTTGGATGTACCATAATTGTCAGCGCGCGAGAGGGAGCCCATATAGATGTCGCCGCCCTTGCGGAAATCAAGCTGGAATGAGAGGAAGAAATCCTTGAGCCTGAAGCTGTGAACCATACTGCTGGTCCAGTCAGGGAGATAGTTTCCGAGAGGATGCTCTGTATCTATGGTCGACTCAAGAATAGGAAGACCGTTCTTGTCGACAAGTTTCTGGCCATCATCATTTCTCTTGTATCTGTATCCGACAATGTCACCATATTTACCGCCTTCCCTGGCAATAACTTTGGCGAAGTCAGTGGACATAAGCTCGTAAGTAGAAAGCTCTGAATGGAGTTCGTTGATTTTGTTCTGGTTCTTGGTGAAATTCAATGTGATATCCCATCCGAAATTCTTGTTCCTGAACGGAGTTCCGCTCAAGGCCACCTCAATACCCTTGTTCTCAATGTCACCGGCATTGATCAGTTTAGTCTGCTTTCCTGTTGTATTGGATATTGGAAGAGAGATAATCTGGTTGGTAGCATTCTTCTTGTACCAGGCGAAATCCACTCCGAATCTGCTGTCGAAGAACCTGATGTCGAAGCCTGCCTCGGTAGACTTGATGTTCTCTGGCTTCAGGTCGGAGAGCGGGATTGTGTTACTTACGCTCGCGCCCTTGATTTCAGAGGTTACATTATATACACTATAGGTGTCCGTGAGCCTGTAAGGGTTGGTGTCATTACCGACTTCAGCATAGGATACTCTGAGTTTGGCAAATGTAAGCCAATGAGGAACATTCACATTGAAAGAACTGAGCATATCGGTTACAACCCAACCGAAACCTACGGATGGATAGAAGAATGAGCGGCTGGATGATGGCAATGTAGATGACCAGTCATTTCGGCCGGTGATATCGAGGAATACCCAGTTTCCGTAGTTGAGTGAGAGGAGGCCGTAGATTGAATTGACAGCCTTTCTCGAATAAGAGTCGGACATAGTCTGGTTCATTCCGTTGCTTATGGAGAAGAAGTCCTTGATGGCGAGTGAGCCTGAGTTCTCCGAACTGCTGTGTGAACGGTAGTAGCGCCGGTTGCCACCGACATTGAGGCTGGCGGAGAAGTCGCTTCCGAACAGATTGTCCTTGCCCAATGTCACGAGGAAGTCAGAGTTGCACTCCCTGAATGAGTGGGTGGAGACATAGAAGTTTCCGTGTCCCTTGTAGTTATTGTTGTATGGAGTCGTGGAATGGACTTTCTCATTGTACTCTGTCCAATACATATCCTCTCCGTGACGGAGCTTGATTGTAAGCCAATCTAAAGGCTTGTACTGCAGGGAGATGAATCCAATAAGCCTGTTCCTTTCAGTGTAGTTGCTGTTGTATCTGTTGAAATATGGATTCAGGACGAAGTTGGCCTCCTTGTTGGTCCACTGCTTCACAGCGCCTGCGCTATCATAAACATCCGCCATATCCGGATAATGCACGTTTCGCGGCATCATAAGATAGTTGGACATAATGTTCATTGGATTCAATGTCAGGAATGGAATATTGTCGGTCTTCTGCTTGACGTAGTTGGCCTTAATTTCCACTTGAACCCGCTCGCTGAGGTTCATCACGTCACGAACGTCAATGTTGTATCTGTCCTGGTTGTTTGTTGGGATCTGTCCCTTGTTCCTTGTGAATGAAGCAGATGCCCTGATTGCGTTCTTTTCCGTCGTCTGGGCTGCCTCAATGGAAGTTGTCGATGAAAATCCTGTCCTGAGGAAGTCTGTAATGTCGTTGCCATACGCAGAGAAAGGACGTTCCTCCCCGGTCCAGTCCGTAAGCAGCTGGCCTTCCATCTTGGGACCCCAGCTCATATTTCCATTGGAATCAAACTCGCCGTTTGTGCCCTGGCCATAGACGTTCTGCATCTGAGGTGTCTTGAGCGGAGTCTCGAACATAACGTTCTGGTTGACAGTCACTCCAAGTCCTTTCTGGACGCCGTTTCCTTTCTTGGTGGTAATCATAATCACACCGTTGCCGGCACGTGTTCCATAGAGTGCCGAAGCCGCTGCTCCCTTAAGTACGGAGATGGACTCGATGTCGTCCGGATTGACATCGGTGAGACCGTTTCCCGAGTCGCTTCCAGACCACTGTCCGGTTCCCTGACCGCCATTAAAGTTATTCATCGGGACACCGTCTATGACAACGAGCGGCTCGTTGTTTCCGGCAAGTGAGTTGTTGCCGCGGATGATAATTCGGCTGGATCCCATACTTCCGTTGCCGCTTCCGCTTACCTGAAGTCCTGCTATCTTTCCGCTGAGGCTGTTCATAAGGTTATTCTCCCTGGCTTCCACGAGAGATGCGCCCTTCACTTCGCTTACTGAATAACCTAGAGCCTTGGCATCCCTCTTGATACCGAGAGCAGTGACCACAACTTCGTCCAGAAGTTTGCTGTCCGGAGTGAGCTGGACCTGGAAATCAGTCTTGCCGGCTGTTGCAAGCACCACTGTCTCATAGCCGATGAATGATATCACGAGATTGGAATTTCCCGTGATTCTAAGTTCGAATTTTCCGTCAATGCCAGAATTGACACCATTCAATGTGTTTTCCTCGACAACTCCGGCGCCCGCTACCGGCTGTCCGTTTTCATCAAGGATTCCTCCTGTGACGGTCCTGGAATTCTGCTGGGACTGCTGCATCGCCGGAAGCCCCGCATACGAATTAATTCCGCCACTGGCGAGAATCAGCATACACAGCATAGCCGTGGCTGTTCCCCTTGTAACTTTGAGAATAATTGAATCTGATTGCATAATGTTACCTATAGATTGGTTAATGTTTGTCAGTTAAATTTCACTTCGTATGTATATGCTTTAGTATATGCTTTAGTATTTTAAAATGTTTTATGATTAACTATTGAAATTATCCAAAAAAGTCAATCTTCTGAAGCAGAATTATAAAATATTTCGAGATATTAACAAAGTTTTAATAATATTTTAACGGTTTTATAATATTTTTTACATTCGAACATTAGGAGAAACACGTTCCGGACACCTGAGAAGGCTTACATTCCAATTGAAACACAAACACTTACGTTATGAAATGACATAGTCGGAGCATCAGGCCGCCAAGTATATGTCCAAGGTATTTATCTATTCGTAAAATCAGCAGATTTTGTGTACATTTGCAAACAATCGGAACTGTTATGATGATTGAAGCAAAAGGAATAGAAAAATCATTCGGGGCTTTGAAGGTCCTGAAAGGAATAGATTTCCAAGCGGAGAAATCCGAAGTGGTCTCCATTATGGGCGCATCAGGAGCTGGCAAATCCACATTGCTCCAGATTCTCGGCACCCTTTCCACCCCGGATTCCGGGTCACTGACCATTGACGGAATCGATGTCCTGCACCTCAACCGGAGAGAAATCAGCCAGTTCCGCAACAGAAAAATAGGATTCGTATTCCAGTTCCATCACCTCCTGCCCGAATTCACATCACTCGAGAATGTTATGATACCGGCCCTTATAGCCGGACGGAGCGAAAAAGACGCCAGGAACGAGTCACTGAAATTACTTGGCACTCTTGGACTTGGAGAAAGGACAGGCCACAAGCCCTCCGAGCTTTCCGGAGGAGAGCAGCAGAGAGTCGCGATAGCAAGAGCCCTGGTGAACAGTCCGTCAGTTCTCTTCGCCGACGAGCCGTCCGGAAATCTCGACAGCGTCACAAAATCAGAACTGCACAATCTGTTTTTCCGGCTGCGGGATGAATTCGGACAGACCATAGTAATCGTGACGCACGACCCGGAACTCGCCAGAATGTGCGACAGGTCGCTGGTTATGAAAGACGGGCTGTTCGTCACTGCGCAATGAGCGTGTTCCATTTCAAGAAATTCGATGTAGAGAACTCCAGATCGGCTATGAAAGTCAATACAGACGGAGTTCTTCTTGGAGCTGTCGCCAGTATCGAAACCACTGACAGGCAAGTACTTGACATAGGTACAGGAACAGGCGTGATAGCCCTTATGCTTGCCCAGAGATATGATTCGGACGGACTCTCTCCAGAAATAACGGGGATTGACATAGACCAGGACGCCGCAGAGGAAGCCAAAGTGAATTTTCAGAATTCACCCTGGCACGAAATCCTGACTTCATACAATTTGGCCCTCGAAGATTATTCAAAAGCCGACGGCACAAGAATGTACGACCTCATTGTCTCAAACCCGCCTTATTACGACTCTTCCCTGACAAACCCGGACGGACGTAGAGCGGCAGCGAGACACACCGGGGAGGGGCTGTCTTACCGGGAGATTATGGAGTTTGCCAAAGACAGACTAACTGAAACAGGAAGGCTGGCCCTTGTTCTTCCGTCCGACCAGGAGGCCGCACTTGCAAGATACGGCAGGATGTGCGGATTCTCACTGTCCAGGATATTGCGAATAAGGACGGTCGAACGAAAACAGGCGGCAAGGATAATAACAGTGTTTTCCAGACAGCGGACACCGGAAATGGATGCCGGAGGCGAAGCAGTCAGAATGCCTGCCGGCCCGAAACCAGTCTGGAAGGATGACACCACACTGACTCTGATGGAAAAAGGGAAATATACCGGTCAGTACATTTCCCTTGTCGAAGATTTCTATTTATTTGCCTGACAGGATTACGTCAGGACAATCAAGGCGCGCATCAGTTGTGTCCTTTGTCACCCCACCTGTTTATCTGCATACGGCGGTATTCCTCCTCGCCCACAAACAACCTGGCAACCTTCTCAACCGAAATTATTTTCCGGAAAATCGGAGCGTATTTCGCTTCGACATTCCTTGAATCTTTTATCTCGGACACATATTTATCCAGCAAAGAGGAGATTTCCTTCTCAGTCTTATTGGACTTAAGCGCCTCATCCAAAGCTTTATATGCGGTAATTACTCTTCTGAAAGCCTCTTTGCGCTCGCGTTCCATCTCATTATAAACAGGCCAGAATTTCTCGGCCTCGGCAGGAGTCAGTTCCATTGCGGAGGTCAGATATGCCACTCTTTCAGCTTTCATCCTGTCGTGGGAATCCCTGTCCTCACAACAGCCTTCAGCAGAAGCAGGGCACAATGAAACCACAAGAAATACAGCCCAAAAGGCAGTAATTAGTTCAATTGCTTTCCTCATAATAATATTCAAGTTGTTCTATTGTTGTTCCACTTTCAATAAGATATTCAGTAATATCATCATCCGACACACTATGCTCAAATGATTCATAATCCTCGACTCCGTAAATTATGTCCGGGGATGTGACCGGAAGAAGATCCGCCAGCTGCAGATTCTCGAATGATATGCCAGACTGCGTCTCCAATCTTCCCGGTGTGAGTCTCAGCACCGCCGTGCCCGCCGCAAAGATAAGCAGGAACGATGCCGCAAGCGCGATGTACGGCCCCGCCCTGCGGACAAGTCCATTTCCGCCGGAAACCTGCCGCCCGGAAGGAATCCGCGCGAGCCTTTCCTCCAGACCGGCAAAATAGCCGTCCGGAACACTGTACATTCTATTTTTATCTTTTTCAGCCATATCATTTCCGGGCACCAGCCCGCCATCATATACAGTTAGACACTTGTGAGGATGAAAAGTAAAATCATTCTATCTCTTTTTTAAGTTTCTCATAGGCAATATGGTACGACGCCTTGAGAGCACCGACAGAAGTCCCGGTTATTTCAGATATCTCCTCGTACCTCATATCTTCAAAATAGCGCATGGAAAACACCACCCTCTGTTTTTGCGGAAGCTTCTGCAAAGCTTTGAGAAGCTTGCGTTCAGCCTCGCCTCCATTCAGATAAGGGTCTTCATCTATGCGTCTTTCCAGTTCAGTGTCAATGCTTTTGAAGTTCAATGCCGCACGGACTTTCTGGCGGCGGACGAAGTTCAGCGTTTCATTGGTGGCGATTCTGTAAAGCCACGTGAAAAGCCGCGCCTCCCCCCTGAAAGAAGGAAGTGCGGCCCACACTTTTATAAATATGTCCTGTATCAGGTCATCGGCATCCTCGTGACAGCAGACATAGCGGCGGACATACCAGAAAAGTCTCTCACTGTAGGATTTGACTATTTCCGTGAACGCCCTTTCCCGGTCACCGCTCCGGAACAGCTCCATTATCTGTTCATCCTGCATAAGCCCGGGGATGGATAATATCCGTTATTTCCTGACAATCACCGACTTGGCAGCATCAGCGATATGCTCCGCGTCAATACCGTACGCAGCCATAAGCTCTGCAGGAGTACCTGACTGACCGAATTTGTCTCCGCCATTTACGAAAGCCATCGGAGCCGGCACGCGCGCTGCGAGAACACCGGCGATGAGTTCACCGAGTCCGCCTGGCATATTGTGCTCCTCCGCCACCACGACAGCTCCGGTCTTGATTACCGAAGCCACAACCGCCTGCTCATCAAGAGGTTTGATTGTGGCTATATCTATCACCTCGGCGCAGATTCCTTCAGCCTCAAGAGCTTCTGCCGCTTTCAAGGCCTCCCACACTGCATGTCCTGTCGCAATGATGGTGACATCTTTTCCTTCATTGAGAATATAGGCCTTGCCTATCTCGAATGGCTGGTCTTCCGGCGTGAAGTTAGGCACTGACGGACGGCCGAAACGAAGATAAACCGGTCCTTCGTACTTGGCCGCGGCGATTGTGGCCGCCTTGGTCTGATTGTAGTCGCACGGATTGATGACCACCATACCCGGAAGAGCGCGCATCAGGGCGATGTCCTCCATCGTCTGGTGGGTGGCGCCGTCCTCTCCGAGCGTAATTCCCGCGTGGGATGCGGCAATCTTCACATTGGTTTCGCCGTAAGCCACTTCCTGACGTATCTGGTCATAGACGCGTCCTGTCACAAATTCTGCGAACGAGCCAGCGAAAGGAATCTTTCCCGTGATTGCGAGGCCTGCGGCGACTCCTATCATATTGGCCTCTGCAATGCCGCACTGGATAAATCTATCAGGGAATTCATCCGCGAAAGCATCCATCTTGAGTGACCCCTTGAGGTCGGCCGTCAGGGCGACAACTCTCGGATCCGCCTTTCCGGCCTCGTGCAGTCCCGCACCAAATCCGCTGCGGGTATCTTTCTTGCCTGTATCTGTATATTTTGTCATAATCGTTTATTGCTGATGAAGTTATATTTAGCATTAGTAATCCCCGAGGGTCTCCTCAAGCTGGGCAAGGGCCTCGGCGCACTGTTCGGCGGACGGAGCCTTGCCGTGCCATTTGCAAGTACCTGCCATAAAGTCTATTCCGTGCCCCATATCGGTCTTGAACAATATCATTGAAGGCTGGTCCTTTACCTCTTTAGCATTGGCGAATGCCTGAAGTATAGAGTTAAAATCGTGTCCGTCGGCCACAATCACATTCCAGCCGAATGCTTTCCATTTAGCCTCAAGATCACCCTGGCCTGCAACTGAATCCACCGTGCCGTCAATCTGCTGGCCGTTCCAGTCAGTGAATGCCACAAGGTTGCCGAGTTTGTGATGGGCCGCGAACATAGCGGCCTCCCAGATCTGGCCTTCCTCGCATTCTCCGTCACCGCAGAGGACATAGACTCTTGAATCGTCCCCGCCGATCTTCTTTCCGAGAGCCGCTCCGGCAGCCGCTGACAGGCCCTGTCCCAAAGATCCGGATGCCTGTGTGATTCCCGGAAGTCCTTTTTCCACAGACGGATGGCCCTGGAGCCTCGTGCCGTATTTCCTGAACGTGGCAAGTTCCCGCACCGGGAAAAATCCCCTTCTCGACAGGACGGAATAATACACCGGTGTAAGATGACCGGCTGACAGAATGAACATATCCTGACCGGCGCTTTCTCTTGTCCAAGTTTCCGGATCAATATTCATCTCATTGAAATACAACACAGTAAGCACATCCGCACTACTCAGCGAACCTCCCGGATGGCCGGACTTCGCTTCCGCCACCATCCTCACAATGTCTCTTCTGACCTGCGATGCGATTTTTCTCAGTTCTTCGACTTTAGCCATATCTGTTTTAATTATTGGATTATCTTTTCTTATCTATATTGACACTCCTGAGGGATTTTCCAGAAGGATTGAAAATTTCAATTTTGATACCGTCTTCTGTCACGACAGCATCGAGGCGCTCCTCCTTGCTGTTGCATAGAACAGGGAAATCCGTCCCGCCTGTACCCTGGCCGTAATAGCGGTATTTATGTATATGTCCGCATATCATCAGGTCAAGCCCAGCGTTGAGATGCGGCACAAGGTAATTGCTGACCATAGCATTGCCGTGCCATCCCTCTGGATTCGGTGGCATATGGCAGAAAGCAATGCGGATGGAGGCATTTCTGTAATCTTCACTCCTGACCACTTCTTCCAGCCAGGCGGCCTCCTCTTTCACATAGTCTTCAGTACGCATAATGTCAAGATTGCGGATATCAGTATCAGGCTTGTCCTCTCCCGAGTCAAGGAATATGAAAAAGAATTTCCCGTATTTGGCCGTATAATAGGTCTTTCCTGTAGATGTCCTGGAATAGTCCAGGAACTTCATTGCATAATTGCCACGATACTCGTGATTGCCGCGGCACATATAGACCGGCGTGTCAGTGGCGAAAAGTTCCGATGCGGAGCGCATATAATTGTCCATTATCGCCGATGCGCTGTCTATCGAAGAGGTCATATCCCCATTGAAACAGACGAAATCATATTTTCCGGCAGCATCCTTGTAAAGCCCGCAGAACAGCGAGTCGTGCTCGTGCATATCATTCACCACAGAGAAACGGACTCTGTCATAGTCCTCAGACAGAGTGGTGACAGCTGTCGGGTTGCTGTTCAAGTCGGTCCCTTTCCCCTCGGTGTAGATAATCCGGGCCCTGTTCTCGGCGGAAAGGACGCCCTTGCACATTATCCTGTACCTATATTTCGTCCCCGGCTCAAGTCCGTCAACAGTGACCACGTGCTGGGAATCTATAGGCCTGCGGCCGAGCCCTCTTTTGTCATAGTAGGCAGGACGTGTCACATTGTAGAAATGCGTCCCGTCGTCCGGGGCGATCTCCACCCAGCTGACAGCCGGCATATTGGTGCTCCAGACGACAGTGAAACTGGATGTCGTGACATTCTGGAGGACCGGGCCACCGGTAATCCGGACCTGGGCCGCAATAGTCACGGCCGCCATCATAAAGGCAACTGCGACCGATACGAATTTTTCATTTATTTTCATATCCGCTCTATTTCGGTTTTAATTCAAACGTATTATTTGCAAATATACAACTTTTTGAAAAAAGACGAAGCAACCCAGAACAATCCGGTTTCGTTTATCACTTTGAGGCTATCAGTTCATCATAATCTTTCATCGAACGGAGGATGACATCCTTCGCCACGTCAACTCCATAAATGGAGATGAATTTCATCCTCTGGGTATTCTCTCCCGGGATATCCTTGTATGTTGTGAAATAATGGATGAGGCGACGGACGATCTGCGTCGGAAGTTCATCTATATCTTTGATATTGCCATATACCGCATCATTCTTGAGCACGGCTATTATTTTGTCATCGGCCTGGTTGTGGTCCAGAAGACGGATGCCGCCAATCGGTCTGGCGCGCACAATGATATCGCCGTGGGTTACATCTTTCTCAGTCAGGACACAGATGTCAAGCGGGTCTCCGTCGCCCTCCACGTCGTATCTGGCAAGCGCCTTGTTGGTCAGCTCGGCCATATTTGTGGAGCAGTATGTCTTCGGCAGGAAACCGTACAGCGAAGGCACTATATTGGAGAACTTCTGCGGCCTGTCCAGGGACAGATAGCCTGACTCTTTGTCAACTTCGTATTTCACCGTGTCTGTCGGGACAATCTCGATAAACGCTCTCACTTCTTCCGGGACATTGTCTCCGAGCTCGATTCCGTGCCACGGATGCGCTTTGTGTGAATTCTTTACATCCATAATTCAAATCTTTCGTTTAAAGCCGCTCTACAGGTGACGACTCTTCCGCAAAATTAATAATTAATATTGAGAGTAACGATTAATTTTTCGCCCTCATATGAAATTGCGGCCGGGAACACTGGCACAGGAGGCAGCAAACACGGGCAGGAACGGGCTACAGCCTCACCAGAATCAACCGGCAAGGCTGGAGAGCAGAGCGAAAACCTTGTCCTGCGGAGCGTCTTTCAGAAGCACTTTCTTTTCTTTGTCAAGCAGATAGAGAGACGGTATGGCCCTTACATTGTAAATCTGGTCCGTACGGATGATATATTTGTAATCATAGCCGCTGAGCCACTCCGCCGGATATCCGGCCGCATACGAGCGCCATTTGTCCAGCTCAAGGTCAATATAAATGTTGACCACAGCGAGTCTCCCCTCTTCCAGCAGGTTATGTATTCCGGGATCAGACTCCAGAGCCTCGGTGATTTCCTTGCAGGAAGGGCATCCGGGATTGGAGAAGAAGAGCAGAGTGAAATCAGCATTTACTCCGCGCAATGTATGGACCTTGCCGGACAAATCCTTGAATGCGAAATCCGCAGCCTGCGAGCCTACCCTGTTGAGAGAGCACATAGAAGCGTCATAGCTGTATGCCGGCTTCATATTGTCCGGCACTGCCGGAGATTCGGCAAGACCCCGGACATAAGGGAGATAGAATTCCTCGTTACGGACAGGGGAATTAGGGTCATAGAAATATTTCAGCGCATAGGAGGCAATGGTCTCGAACACATTGGAGGAGGTGTCCGAAAGCTCAGCCATCTCCGAAAGACGGAAGAGTTTCGTCACAGCCGCAGCGGCGGATGATATGTCAATCTGCCACAATGCAGTGGAGAACAGCCCGAACTTGGTTTCCAGTTCTTCCTTTGGGACGCCTTTTACATACAGCGAGTCACAGCGCCCGGTGAAAGAGGTGTCCATAAACGCATCCCAGAAGTGCTCAGCGACATAGTCCATTCTCTCGGCAGGGTCAGTATAGATCCCCGGAGCCCCGACAGAAGGGAAATGGCGCACTTCATTCACATTGTCCTTCCCGGCCGTCCTGTTCCCGCCGGAGCAGGAAAAGAGGCAGCATAAGGCAGCCAGCACATACAATGCTGATAGGCGGCTACGCATTGTTCTCAGCGATTTTCGCCTCGGAGATATTTATGATGAAATCCCCCATCTTCTCCAGCTCGGCAACAATATCCATATAAAACACGCCAATCTGGTAATTGTACTCAGGATTCTCCTCAATATTGATAATGTGTTCCTCCCGCAGGGTATTGCGGAACTCATTGATGTTATATTCGGCATCCTTCGCATTGGTGATATCCCTGATGGCTGTATAAGAAGTCTTGAGATTGTCCAGCATAGCCTGGAAAGCCACATCTACAAGGTCGCACATCCTGCCCAGACGTTTGAGCTGCTCGGAGTCGAAAGTTTTCCCGTGCTCATTGCGTCTCGCAAGCATCCGTCCTATCGCCTCTCCGGAATCTCCAAGACTCTCAAGTTCCCCGATAATCTTGTACATTCCTTTGATGCGGGTTGCGGAAGACTCTGAAATCTCGCCCTTCGAAACCTCATTGAGATATGCGGCAATCTCATATTCTATCCTGTCGGTTATGCCCTCATACTTTATCAGCTTGTTCCTGAGGTCATCGAACCTTCCGCTGTCCGTCTCCGCTATGGCCTGCCGGGCATATCCGAAGCCGTTACGGCATATCTCGGCGAAATGGACAATCTCCTGCTCGGCCTCGTCAAGTGAGAGCTCTGCCGTGGAGAGGGGACCTCCCTGGATGAATTTCAGCCTGTAAACCTCACCTTCACCATTAGGCGTAGGAACAAGCATAGTGACAAGTTTCTCTATCTGAGGCACAAGCCATATGAGCACCATTGTGTTGGTGAGATTGAAAAGTGTGTGCAAGGTGCAGACTCCGTAAAGCACAGATGTCTTGAGTGACGGGTCCGAGTCAATAAGGGTGAGGTCGGCGACCGTCGGGTCCGCAAGGCCGAGTGCCGCCACAATCCGTCCGATCAGCCAAAGGAACGGATGGAATACGATGAGCACCCATACTACTCCGAAAATATTGAAGACCGTATGCGCCCTGGCAGCCCTTTTGGCGGAATAGTTGGCCACGGAAGCTGCAATATTGGCGGTGATTGTTGTTCCTATGTTTTCACCCAGCACCATCGCGGCCGCCATATCGAAACCTATCCAGCCGTTTGAGACGAACACCATCGTGAGCGCCATCGTAGCGCTGGATGCCTGGAGAACTATGGTGAGAATTGTTCCTATAGCCAGGAAAATGAGGACCGAACCGAATCCGTAACCGGTCATATTCTGGACGAACGCAAGCGCCTCAGGATGTTCATCAAGATTCGGCACAGAAGCTTTCAGGGCCGCGAGTCCGAGAATGAGCAGGGAAAAGCCTATGACGCATTGGCCGATGCTCCGGTTTCGGTTGTTCTTGCTGGTAGTGAGGATAAATCCGAGCGCCACTAAAGGTATCGCCACCGTCGAAATATCCACACTGAATCCGAATACAGCTATCAACCAAGCAGTTACAGTCGTTCCAATGTTGGCGCCCATTATCACGCCGATTGCATTTCCGAGTGAAAGGAGTCCGGCATTCACCATACTGACCACCATAACGGTGGTGCCGCTTGAAGACTGTATGAGGGCAGTGATGATAATACCTGTGATGACCCTCTTGAATCTTGTGGATGTCATCGCGGCCAGGAACGACCTGAGTTTATCGCCCGCCGCTTTCTGAAGACCTTCACTCATAAGTGTCATTCCGTATAGGAACATCGAAAGAGCTCCGAACAGAGTGAGGACTTGAAGTACAATCTGCATAATATGTTTAATTTGTCTGCAAAATTATAAAAAATAGTTAGATTTGCCTTTCATTGTCACATATATTTAAGAATAAAATTGAGCGTTATATGAATTCAAGCCTGAAATGTCTCAGATCAACATATATAATCCTGCTGTCAGCCGCACTCTTCGGCGCAATTCCGGCATCCGCCCAGTTCTATTCACTGGGCAGCGACCCGGGCCGTCTCGGATGGAAGACAGGCCGGACAGACCATTACCGTTTCATTTATCCGTCAGGAACCGACTCTTTGGCTGCAAGCTATGCCGTCCAATTCGAAAAATACACTGAAGGGGTGGCCATCAGTTCGGGACTTGTCCTGAAAGGAGGGAAGAAGCGGAAGTTTCCAGTAATCCTGCATCCGTACCACGGCATACCTAACGCATCTGTGACCTGGGCTCCGAAACGGTTGGACATTTTCACCCTGGCTGACGCATATGATCCGGAGCCATTGCCGTGGGCAAAGACACTCGCCATCCACGAGGGCAGGCACATATCCCAGATGCAATTCGGATACAGGGGCTGGCTGAAGCCGCTCACAATCATATTGGGAGATATGGCACAGGGTGCATATTCGGCGATATGGCCCAACACCTGGATGCTTGAGGGAGATGCGGTCGTGGCCGAGACAGCCCTGACTGATGCCGGAAGAGGCAGGTCAGCGGATTTTCTCGAGTATTACCGGGCCGCATTCCCTCAGGGGGACTGGAGGAACTGGGACAGATGGAGATACGGTTCATACAGGCATTATACTCCTGACCATTACGCATTGGGATACCTCACTATCGCCGGCGTCAGATACTGCTTTGACGATCCGCTTTACACTGAAAGATATTTTGACCGGCTCCGGAAGAATCCTTTCAGGTTCGGCAATACGAAGAAGACCGTCAAGATGGCCTCTGGAATGAATTTCAAAGAGTCTTTCCGCACTGTTATGCAGACAGCCAATGAGATATGGGAAGAGGAAGCCGCATCGAGGGAACCTTTCATCCCTTGCGAAAGAGTGTCGGGACAAGGCCGCTGGTACACCGAATTGAAAGGTTGCGTTGGCCTCAACGGGAAAATATACGGGATCACCAGCGGGCTTGCTGACGCTCCCGCATTGGTGGAAATTAACCCAGCGGACGGTTCGACAAGAAAACTCAGGGCGTTCTCCGGCAACACCGGCAGGCTTTCATCCGACGGCATAAGACTCTGGTGGAGCGAGACATTGCCCGATGAGAGATGGACGTTGGAAATGAGCTCAGCCATAAGGTATTACACTCCGGATTCCGGACGTGCCGGCACACTGGTCCGCAAAGGCCGGCTCTTCAACCCGGTTCCATCAGCAGACGGTAAGACAATAGCCGCAGTATCCCTGCCTGTGGAAGGAGGATCCGGGATAAATCTCATTGATGCAGGAAACGGCGCTGTGCTGAAAAGCCTCAGGCTTCCGGACAGCATCCAGGCGGCCGAAGTGTGCTATGTCGGGAACTACCTGTATTTCACCGCAATATCAGAGGGAGGTGCCGGCATTTACAGGGTGACAGACAATTTGGACGGAAAGATTGAGACAGTTGTCGGGCCGCTGCCAGTCAGCATCCGGAATATGCGTGAGGAGAACGGAAAATTGATGTTCGCCTGCGACCGCACCGGGACAAATGAGTGTTACGAATACTTTCCGGATTCAGGAGAAGTGGCACAACTGACATCTCTCCGGAACGGAGGAGCTGAGTTCTGCCGGGCCGGCGACAACATTTATTTTACCGTGCAGTCAGGAGACGACAAGATGCTTCATCGCGCAAGCTGGGAGAGTCTTCTACATAAAAATGTCAATTTCAACGATATCCATAAATACAAGGTGGCCGATATCCTGACCGCGCAGGAAAGGGAGCTTGCAATGGGCAAAGGAATCAGCTGGCCTGACAGCCTTGCCAGCCCCGATATCAGTCTCCAGGACGTAAAACATTATCGCAAAGCAGCGCATATATTGAGATTCCACTCCTGGGCACCGTTGTATTTCGATTATGACAAAATCTCGTCATTGAGCGCAGATTACAATTACGAATATGCTTCAGCAGGAGCCACGGCTTTGTTCCAGAATGATTTGGGCACAGCCTGGGGGTCGATTGGATACAGCTGGCACAAAGACCCGTATTCTTATGCATACGACGGGACAAAACACAGGCATTCAGGCCATATCAGGCTGAGCTATTCCGGACTGTACCCTGTTTTCGAGCTGTCCGCGGACATCAATGACAGGGCCGCGATCCAGTACAGGCGCAGGCAGACTGTCTCCGCAGGCGACGTTTCTGAAAATATGACCGGCGTACTGCTTGACAATCCACACATTGAGGGCAGGGTGAAGGCCTATATCCCTTTCAACTTCTCATCGGGCGGCTGGCTTAAAGGTCTTATCCCGCAGGCTGAATACACCATAAGCAATGACCGCTTCAACAAATCAGCGGTCAGACTCACATACGACGGCAATTTCAACGGTTTCTTCGGGGCTGCGCACTTCCTTGGCTATGAGGCAGGCAGGAATGTACTGATGCAGAAGGTTACCGCCTCCCTGCGTGGATATGTGATGCGTCCTGTGGCGGCATCGGAGGTTTATCCGCAATTCGGGATAGGCGCCGAAGCCGGATATTCCGGAAGGGCCGGTCTTGAAGATATGTTCACGTCCTCCGCATATGGGTATATTTACGGATATCTGCCGGGAATAACAAGAACTCAGGGCCTGCGTCTGGCCGCATTGTATCAGCACCAGCAGTCGGAAGGCCTGTTCAAAGAGAACACCTTGGACCTGGATCCGAGAGGATTCGCAAATTCCGGGGCAGACTGGTATCTCAGGGCGATGTCTCGCAACCACTTGAAAATCAGTGCTGACTATGCTATCCCGATCTATTTTGGCGACATCAGCTGTTTCTCACCGTTGTTCTACATAAAGAATTTCGAGCTCACACCGCATTTCGACTTCACTATGTTCTCCGAGGGGAAATCAATAACCGACGGAAATCTGTTCAGCGCCGGAGTGAAAGTGCTCGCCAGGCTGGCCAATCTTCTCTGGGTCCCTTACGACTGCGGGATAGGAATCACTGTGGACTGGAACGGAGGCTCGGCATTTGACCGGATAAAGAAAAGTGGCTGCCGGATGGACAGCCACTATATAGGATTTGAATTCAATATTTCTCTGTAACGATTATCCGATGGCCGGTTTGATGAGACCGAAGATAATGTAGGCAATCACAAGTGTCACAAAGATATTGAAAGTCTGAGCTGTAAGGAACACTTTGAGAGGAACTCTGTTCTCCTTTCCGAAGATATCCTTGAGCCTGGTTTCCAGACCGATGCACACGAATGCAACGCTGAAGAGGGTGTTCTGGAATCCTTTTGTCACCTTGCCGACTGTCTTGGCGGCCTCTGGAGAGAGAAGGAAACTGAACACGAGGGAAGCGATGACCATTCCGAGCACGAATTTAGGGAATCTCTCCCAGATGACTCCGGCTGTAGGACGGGTCTCCTTGTTGGTTCCCTTGTATGCCCACATCATTGAGATGAAGAATGCGGCAAGTCCGAGAAGGACATTCTGTGATGACTTCACGATAATGGCTGTCTGGCCGGCCTCCGGAGCCTTGATCAGGGTCCCGGCAGCAGCTACTGCGCCAGTGGTGTCGATGGTTCCTCCAATCCACGCTCCGGCCACTTCAGGCGAGAGATTCATCAGATCAGCGAGCCAGGGCAGGAGATACATCATCGGGATGGCGATGATGAGCACAAGTGAAACCACGTATGAGAGTTTCTTGTTGTCTCCATTGATCACACCGCAGGTGGCGATGGCCGCTGACACTCCGCAGATGGATACGGCGCTGGAAAGCATTGTGCCCATTTCCGGGTCCACGTTCATCTTCTTTCCGACCCAGAAGCAGAAATACCAAACTGTGAACACCACAATGAATGACTGTGCAAGTCCGTAGGCTCCTGACTTCATCATTTCCCCGAAGAGAATCGTCGAGCCGAGGCAGATGATGCCGACTTTGATATAGAACTCGCTGTTGACCGCTGTCTTGAGCCATTTCGGCAGGGTGAAGCAGTTGTTGAGAATCAGACCGTAAATGACTGCGAAGAAGACTGACTCGAATCCCCATTTCTTGATAATTGGAATATTGGCTGTCACCTGCGCCAGGACAGTGATGGCGAAAATGAACAGAAGGGAAACGAACGTGCCTTTGAGCGGCTTGCGGAGAGCTCCCAATGTCACGTATGTGAGAAGGAGCACGAAGCCGAACATATAAAGGGCACTTGCCCAGTCCGCAGTGGTTGCCAGTGTCTTAGGCATTACCGGCATAGATTTTGGGAAAATACACGCAAGCGCAAGAACCGCCGCGCCAACGAAGACGATGATCCAGTCTTCTGTCGTGAATTGCTTAAGCCAAGATTTCATTATAAGGTTTGGTTTTATTGTTTTCAGTTGGTGGCATTTGCCAAAAATCGCCCAAATATAACATTATTTTATTATTTTTGCAGCACTTTAGAACAAAAACCGTTACTTCCGCGCCGGTTTCCATTGATTTTCATACAGGACCGACGATCATAATTATAATACTGATCAAATGCTTACACAGGTAAAATGTTCCTCCTGCGGGAGAGAAAACAAAATAACAACTTATCAGAGCATCAATGTAAAAGACAATCCTGAGCTTAAAGGAAATGTCAAAGACGGCTCGCTGTTCGTATGGCAGTGCCCTAACTGCGGGCAGATGAATCTTGCAGTGTACCAGACTCTTTACCACGACCCGGAAGAGCGGCTGATGATATGGCTGCTGCCTGACGGAGGGATGCCGGACGCCGAACTTTCGGCTGTGGAAAAGCATCTTGAGGCCATCGCCGGACAGATGGGTTCGGAAGAAGGCGGATTGGAGGGCTACGTGCTCCGACGCGTGTCCGATGTGGGGTCGCTTATCGAGAAAGTTAATATCCACGATGCCGGGCTTGACGATGCCGTAATGGAAATGTGCAAGTATATCACCAAGATGGAACTTGCTGAAAAAGAAAGCAATAAGGACCGCGCTAAAGCTATTGCAGACGCTCCGTTCAAGTTCTACAAAATGGACGGTGCGGACAATGACATCACGTTCTCATACCCGTTTGACGGACAGATGCAGGGTGTCCAGATAGGGTTCAATGTCTATGAGGACTGCCGCGGGATTCTCCAGCGCAATCCTTCAGCGCGTCCCGGCGCCGGCTTCACGAAAGTGGATGCGGAGTGGCTCGCCACCCGGATGCGTTAAAATAATTTGGATTTGGCAGAACTCTACGGTGTTTCCGAATTGGTAAACAAGGGGCCAATGGCAGAGATGGTTGTCGGACTTGAGATGTTGCACAACATGTCCCCCAACATTCGCCACGATCTATATTACTGGGTAAGGCATGCGAAAAATTCCGAGGCCGAAGTCGATTACATATCAAACCATCTGCAGGTAGTTGTCCCTATCGAAGTGAAAGCTGACTCACAAGGTGGTATGAAGAGCCTTTGGGCATTGATGCGGGAAAGGAAACTGCACTATGCAATACGTTGTTCAATGGAGAATTTCGGAAAATTCGACTACGTGGACAAGGAGGACAACAACGATGTCAGGCACGTCCGGATATGTCCCATTTACGCCATCTAGCAGATTGAACGAATCAAGCAGGGAATCGTCAAGTGAGCGGGCATACAGGACGGATATGAGACATAGCGAGGTGTATGAATAATCTCAATGGACTGCCAGCACCAGGGCGACGGTAATGATAAGCATTTTCAAGCTGTTTGTTGATTTTTGGGTTCAACTGGTTTCAGACTGTAACAAAGGGTCACCGAATCCGGATCATTCCAGTGACTCCGTGTTGAAATTTTTCATTAAAAATATTGCAAAGGCAAGCGTAAATTGCTTACCTTTGCAACAAATCAACCGAATATGAGTTTAAACGACTGGATAAAAGAACAGGAACAAAGAGGAGTTACTTCCTTCTCTTTCCAGCAAGCTCGTTGTGTGTTTCGTGAACGGACAGAGAAATCCTTGAAAACTGACATCAATAGACTGGTATCAGCCAAGAGGATTGAGAATGTATACAAGGGATTCTATGTTATCATTCCAATACAGTATCAGTTAAAAGGGATAGTGCCGCCCAGCTATTACGTAAATGAGCTTATGGGACACCTTGGCAAGCCTTACTATGTTGGATTATTGTCGGCTGCGGCCATATATGGAGCCTCTCACCAAAGGACAATGATAACGCAGATTGTAACCACAGGTCCAAGGACAAGAACATCAAACAGAAATTCGCTATTGGACTGGAATTACCGCCAGCATATACCGGAAGAACTTATTGAGACACGAAATGGAGAGATGGGCCGTATATGCTATTCATCGGCAGAGTTGACGGTAGCGGATCTCATCCAATTTGCTTCACATGTAGGAGGCTATCAAAGGGCGGCCACAGTCATCGCCGAATTGGTTGATACCATTGATATTAACAAGATGAGAGCCGTTCTCCATTATACAACGGCGACAACAATGCAGAGGTTGGGGTATCTGTTGGATAATATCCTGTTTGAGAAGGACATGGCTGACGCTCTGTACGGAATGCTGAAAGAAAGGGCCGGTTATTTCAATGCCGTCACGATGAGCCCCGGACATCCAGCGTCCAGCTCACCGGAAAGCAATCGTTGGAGAGTGGATATGAATATTGATATAGAAATA
>JAQXHU010000124.1 GCA_029007435.1 Bacteroidales bacterium | reverse complement strand
AGATCTCTCTCAGGTTATATACTGCGGTGGCCATAGCCGCGGGGACCCACCTCTTCCCATCCCGAACAGAGAAGTTAAGCCCGCGAACGCCGATGGTACTGACCCACCAGTTGGGAGAGTAGGCAGCCGCCGTTCTTCGAGGACGCCTCCGGACGAGTTCCGGGGGCGTCTTTTTTTCATATCCTGTCCTCCGCGCGGCGGTTGGTAACTCCTTTTGAAGATGGTGATGTCTCATTTCTTCGGACCAGGCCCTCCCAAACCTGGTTTGGGCCCTCCCTCTTGTGCCGAGGGCGGCAAGTCCTCCGAAATGAGACATCACCATCTAATTTGCAATACCACATTGCAGCCAGTTTCACCATATTGAGGAAAATGCTATATTTGCAGCAATAACTGATATAAGATGAAAAAAGAACTCAATACTTCAGAAGTCACTACAAGAACCGTCAAAGCAAGAAGCCGCTTCCGCTGGTTGAAAATCACTTTGACCGTCATAGCATCTATCTGGCTCCTCGCACTTGTGGCCGTTCAGGTGCTGTTGAGACCAAATGTTCTTAAATCTATTGCAGACAAATATATTAAAGAATATGTAGATGCCAATGTCGAGATTGGAGAGATCTCAGTCTCAGTATTCCGCAGCTTCCCAAATCTCGTGGTCGATATTTCCGGCGTTAATGTGACATATCCTCATTCCCGTTACGCTTCATATGATTCAATTGGCGTTGATGGCAAACTCAGGCATGCTGGACGCGGCCAGGCCGGAATTGACACATTGGCCTCATTCAATGGATTGCGGCTTTCTGTGAATTATCTCTCAGCGATATTTGGCCAGATTCACATCAACGAAGCCTCATTGGACAGACCAAGAATTTTCGCTCATTATTATGGAGACGGACAAGCCAACTGGAATATTCTTAAAAACATATCAGTCTCTGAGACCGGGGACACTGCAGTGACAGTCCTTCCTCCTGTCGCGGTCAACAGAATCGCCCTGACTGGAAGACCTGCTGTTGTTTACACTGATTGTCCCGACACTATATTCACCGCCGCCTTCTTCTCCAAGATGTATTTCCACGGCAGACTCCATTCAAGGAACTCCGCAAGAAATAAACTGGGATTGAGACTTGACAGCCTCTTTGTCTCGGGCAGACTTCCCAAGGACACCCTCATTGTGGCGATGGATCATTTTTCAGTCGAGGAAGATGACGGAACGATGAAATTTGACGCATCAGCAAGAGCATATGCAGGAATGAGCTCATACGGCCGTCTCGTGGTCCCTTTGGCCATCAGCGGTGATCTTTCAATGCCGAAAGAAGAAGTGCCATCCTTTGTGTTGAGAAATCTCAGGACCGATGTGGCGACAGTTTCAATGACAGGAGAGGCGGATGTCAAATTGTATTCCGACAGCACTTATGTAAGGGCTGAGGCTTCAGTGGACCGATGCTCTGTCAATGACCTTGTGCATTTCTTCGGAAAGAATTTCTTCCCTGAGTCAGAAAAGCTGCAGACCAATGCGGAAGTCACACTTACAGCCCTATGTGATGGACATTACAACCAGTCCCGCGGAACTCTTCCAGAGCTGGTCGCTGAAGTGGTTGTGCCACGTTCATATATCAGATATCCTGGAATCCCAGACGGAAGTCTCCAGCTTGATATCAATGCCAATACGGATAAAGACGGCAGACTGGATATATCCCTGGATGATATGTGCTTTATTTTCGCAGGAGTTGATCTGGATGCGACCGGATCTGCCAGCGACCTTCTGGGCGATGACCCGCTCTTCAGCGTTAACGCTAAGGCCGAGGCTGATCTTGACAGCCTTTCCACATTCCTGCCAGACTCATTGGATCTCACTGTCCGCGGCACAGTCAACGCCGCGCTGAAAGGATCAGTAAGGGCATCCCAACTCACACCTCAGGATTTCTACCGGGCATCCCTTGACGGTTATGTCCGCACAGACGAACTTGTGCTTTCCGCCCCGTCAGATTCGGTTTATCTGTGGGCCGGCTCGCCTTCAATCGGCATAGCCACTGTGAAAAACAAACTTGATACAGGCATAAAGATAGGCGAGAGAATTCTGGCGATGAATGCCGGGATTGACTCTCTGTATGCTGAAATCGGAGACGGAATGAAAGTCCGTATGTCCGGCCTCGGACTGGTGGCGCAGAGCGCAAGCAAAGCATATACAGAGAGTTATGGAAAAGAGCGCTTTCCGGTTCTCGGCCAGATTGATATGTCAAGACTGTTTGTCTCCGGAGCTGACTCCCTGTTTTTGGGCACCATTGGTATGAATGGCACATTCAAATATTCATACAGGACCAAAGGGGATATGATGACACCTCTGATGAATCTGTCCGCCAATATTTCCCGCGTGTTCGGACGATATGGGGAGAACAAGGCAGGTTTCAGAGATGCCGGGCTGACGGCATCGGCCGTGATGACCACATTTGAGAGGAACGAGAGGAGGGATCATATACTGGACTCGTTGCAGAGGGTCTATCCCGGAGTGCCGAGAGATTCCCTTTTCAAAAAGGCGTTCGCAGGCCGCAGACGCCAGACAGAAGTCAAAAGCTCGGATTTCAACGACTGGAGTCTCAGCAAAGATCTCAGCCGCACTTTGTCCAAATATCTGCGTGAGTGGAATCTTAAAGGAGATCTTAATATCAAGGACGGAATGCTTATCACTCCGTATTTCCCGTTGCGGAACCGGATTGAAGATTTCCGGTTCACCGCTGACAATGAGAAAGTATTGCTGCACAATCTCACATTCGCCCCGGGCAAATCAGATGTGTCAGCGCGGGGTGAGCTTACAGGGCTTCGTCAGGCTGTCGCAGGAAGGGCCCCGATGAAGCTCGACCTCAAGATAACATCCAACAGCATTGATGCCAATGAATTGCTGGCAGCTTACAGCACAGGCTCAAGATACGTTCCTTCAAATGCCGGTTCTGCAAATGATCAGGCACTTGATGATGAATCGTTTATGGCGGAGGTGGCTGCCAACGAGGTCGAGGTTGCCGCGGACTCTTCATTCGCATTGATTGTTGTTCCGGCTAATGTGGAGGCCACTGTGTCACTTGAGGGCAATGAGATAAATTACTCCGACTTGAATATTGACTGGTTCGCTTCAGACATCGTGATGAAAAACCGGTGCCTCCAGATCACCAACACTGTCGCCACATCTAATATGGGTGACATATATTTCGAGGGATTCTACTCGACAAGGTCCAAGAAAGATATAACGACCGGGTTCGACCTCAATCTTGCGGACATAACGGCTGACAAGGTGGTCCAGCTCTTCCCTGTGGTGGACACCATCATGCCGATGCTCACATCTTTCAAAGGCCAGCTCGACTGCGAGATTGCCGCGACCACCGACCTTGACACCAATATGAACATTCTCACTCCTACCATGAACGGAGTCCTGAAAATCAAAGGCCGCGAAGTGGCTCTTGAGGACAGCCCTGAGTTCCGTAAACTGGCAAAGATGCTTATGTTCAAGGACAAGAAGTTCGGGAAAGTGGGTGATATGTCCGTATCGGGCATTGTGAGCGACAACAGGCTCGAGATATTCCCGTTTGTTCTCAATGTTGACCGCTATGTTCTGGCTATGAGTGGATTGCAGCAGTTTGACCAGACATTCACTTATCACGTGTCAGTGATCAAGTCTCCGCTTCCGTTCCGTTTCGGGATTAACCTTTTCGGAAATTTTGACAAGTGGAAATTCAAAATAGGCAAAGCCAAATACAAGAACACCAATGTGCCTGTTTTCTCAGCTGTCATTGACACGGTCCAGATGAATCTGGTCAATTCCATCCACAATATCTTCACGAAAGGAGTCGATATTGCCGTGCAGTCGAACAACCAGCTTACCAGTACGGTGGAGGTGCGCAAGTCTGAATTGGGATATGATTCCGGAGCCGGACTCGATTCTCTCGATGTGTCAGAGCAGAAAATGATTGATTCGTTGAGAGTGGCTTCCGAGGCTCCTGACTCATTGCAGCTTGTCCCGATTCCTGGCGGAACGGATTATGATTCTGTTGAAGATGCTGTTGTTCAGTCATCGGCAAAGCAGTCCCGCAAAGAGCGGAGAGCGGAGCGCAGGGCCAGGCGCAATTCCGAGGCTGTCGAATCTGAAACTGTTGAATCTGAATAATTTAAATCCTGTATGAATTCAAGCGAGTATATTGAGGTCACGGTGAAAATTGATCCGTTTACTGAGGAAAATGCTGAAATCGCGGAGGCGATGATAGCGGAGCTTCCTTATGATTCTTTTGTAGCAGGAGAATCTGACCTCAAATGTTATATACAGAAAGAACTCTATGACAGGAGGGCTATGCGGCTTATCCTGTCAGGCCTTCCGTTCAGCACGTCTTTTAATGCGGTACCTGTGCCTTTCCGCAATTGGAACGCTGAGTGGGAAAGTTCCTTCAAACCTATCGTGGTGGGAAAATCAGTGACTGTCAAGCAAATGGATGACAACTCACAGCCGAGGACCAGGTACAATATCCGTTTACGCCCCGAGATGGCTTTCGGGACTGGACATCACGACACCACATATATGATGCTGGAATCAGTGCTCGAATATCCTGACAATGTAAAAGAACGGGTTGTGATGGATATGGGATGCGGGACAGCCGTCCTCGGCATACTTGCGGCCAAAATGGGGGCCAAAAAAGTTTTCGCAATTGATATAGATGCAGTCGCGGCGCAGTCTGCATTTGACAATGCCCATATCAACAGAGTCGGACGTAAAGTGGAGGCTTATTGTGGAGACGCCTCCCGTCTCCAGCTCGGCAAATACGATATGTTGCTGGCCAATATCCACCGGAACATCATCATAATGGATCTGCGCACATACTCCATGTCATTGAAGGCCGGCGGTGTCCTGCTTCTCAGCGGATTTTTCGATGATGATGTACCTGATGTCAGGGCTGAGGCTGAAAAATGCGGTCTCCAATTCATTGGACGGAAATCCAAAGGAGGCTGGGCCTGTCTTCATTTCCGCAGGCCCGGCGCATTCCCAATCTCTGAAATTCAGAATGTCAGAGTCTGACAATCTTCTCGGTGTTCTTGAGCAGCTTTAGTTGTGAAGTCACCTTGTCAAGTTCCATATTTGAAGACACAGATATAGTCATATTGATGTCATACAGAGCTTTTTTCTCATTCTCAGTGACAGTGAACTTCCTGAGTGAGGCTTTGTACGTGTTCACCACGTCCATTATCTGGTTTATCACTGACGGTTCATTAGCTGTGATTACCCTAAGGGAAGTGATGAATGTGCCGCTTGACGGGGTTTCCGCCCATTTGACCTTCTGTATGCGGTATGGATAAGTGTCCAGCAGCCTTGAAGCATTCGGGCAGGTCATCCTGTGAATCTTGATTCCGTCAGTGCGGGTGACGAAGCCGAATACGTCATCGCCGAAAACCGGATTGCAGCATTTGGCCATTTTGTAGTCAAGCCCTTTCAAATCCTTGGCATTCAGCACAAGAATGTCGTCAGTGGCAGCCGGACGCCCCTCCCATCTGCTTCTCGACTCCGCAGCTGCGGCCTGGTCGGCAGCTTTTGCCGCCTCGATGGCTTTAGCCTGCATCTCGTCGTGCTCAAGAATGAACGTCTTTATCTGGTCAATGTCCAGTGTCCCTTCTCCCACGGCTGCGAAGAAAGCGTTCACTGTAGGATACTTCAACTTCTTCATCAGCTCGGCCATCTGGTCGTCCGGAAACTCCAGTTTCCAGTTTTTCAGACGGCGGCCAAGGAGTTCTTTTCCCTCCGCAGCTTTTTTGTATTCAACTTCGCTCAGAGCCTGCCGGATCTTGTTCTTGGCCTTGCTAGACACGACAAAGTTCACCCAGTCAGGAGAAGGTTTCTGGTTCTTTCCCCTCATTATCTCCACCACGTCACCGGTCTTGAGCTTCTCCTTGATGGATACAACTTTGCCGTTTATTTTGGCGCCTGTGCAGCTTATTCCGAGGTTGGAGTGTATATTGAACGCAAAATCGAGCACTGACGCACCGGCCGGCAGGATTCTCAGCTCTCCTGACGGTGTGAATACAAATATCTCCCTGGACGGAGGCTGCGGCAGGTCATCGGCTCCTGAAGTCAGCTGGTGCTCCAGGTTATACCTCACGGAAGTCAGCCATTTGTCCATCGTCTCCTCGTGCTTGATTCCCTTGTAGGACCAGTGGGCGGCGTGTCCGTTCTCGGCAATGTCATCCATCCTCTTGGTCCTGATCTGCACCTCAATATAGGCGTTGTCACGGTTCCTTACAGTGATGTGGAGAGACTCGTATCCATTTGGCTTCGGGTTCGAAATCCAGTCACGGAGCCTTTTTGTGTCCGGCTCGTATTCCTCTGTCACATAGGAATATACTTTCCAGCAGAGATCTTTCTCTATGTTGGAGTCTTCCTCGCAGTCAATGATGAACCTGATTGCGAATACGTCGAACACACCCTCGAACGGCACTTTCTGTTTCTGCATTTTCTTGTAAATGGAGTATGCCGTCTTGGTGCGGATTTTCAATTTGTACTTTATCCCTGCGTCCGAAAGTTTCTTCTCCAGAGGCCTGATGAACTCCTCTGTGAGTTTGATCCTGTCTTTCTCAGTGGCTTTGAGCTTGTTAGTGATAAGCCTGTACTGTGAAGGATCTGCAAACCTGAAGTAGATGTCTTCAAGTTCGCTTTTTATATTGTAAAGACCGAGCTGGTGGGCCAAAGGGATGTACAGCATCAATGTCTCGAGTATCTTCCTCTCCCTTGAAAGCTTAGGAAAAATCTCGAGATTCCGCATAACTTCGAGCCTGTCAGCGATTTTAAGGACAGTAACTCTTGGGTCAGCCGAGTACTGGACAATCAGTTTCTTGTAATTCTCGGCTTCAAGCCTGGTATCTTTCGGCTTGATTGTCGCAATCTTGTCAAGCCCGTCAACCATTTTGCATACCTCTGCCGGGAACTCGGCCTGCCTGATGTCAGCCTCGGGATGTTTCCGCAGAGCCTCGTGAAGGAATACTGCCGTTGCGCATTCAGCCGGAAGCCCTATTTCATCGGACACGATGAGGGCTACGTTCATCGGATGCTCAATGAACGGATGCCCGTTGTCCCGTGAATCCGGAGACAGTATTGAAGACGCTATCTCCCACGCTTTCAGCAATAAAGCGCGTCCTTGTTCATTGTAGTGGGGAAATTTTTCGTCTATTATGTTTTTTGCGTTGATATTGTCCATCAGGGAAGAAATTATTTCTGAAGGCGTCAGTCTCAATACATTACAACAATCCTGAAGGTCATTGTCTCCGGGATGAATGTCTCGTCAATCTCGTATTTGAAGTCGCTCTCGGTGTAGATGATGGTCACCTGGCCAGCTGATATCTCTGCCGTTGTCTCGGTTGTGTACGGGTACGCATCTCCGTTTTCATCGATGTATTCGCACTGGAGAAGGAAAGGCAGCTCGGTATGCGTCTCGTTGCTCTGGTTGTAGTTGAACACTCTGTATACTTTCACGACTCCATTGCGGAGAACGTCTTTTGTGATTTCGGGGACAGGAATTGTCGCGCTGAAATAATTGTTGTTGTCAATGTTGGAGTAGGCCCAGGAATTTGCGTTTACATTCCCGATGACGGTTTTGATGGAAAGGTAGTCCGGCGGGCAGTTGCAGTCCTGCTCGCAGGAACTGAGGATAAATGCGAGTGCGATGAATGTGAGTGCGAGTATCTTTTTCATAATCTTTATTCTTGAATATTATCGGCGTGTGGCGCCGGTACGGGTTGAACTTGAAGTGCTTGAGGAACGGGTGGCGCTTGTTCCTGTTGATCTTGTGGCACTGCTGCCTGAGCTGCGTGCTGATGATGAGCTGCTGCCCGTGCTTCCTCTGCGTACGGTTGACTGTGAGCCGGTTGCATTAGTGGTGCTCGTCTTGGTGGAGCTGCTTCCTGAAGATTGCACGCGGCTTGATGTTGTGGACGAGCGGGTTACGCTTGTGCCGGTTGTTCTCGTGGCGCTGGAGCTGCCTGAGGAACTTGCCGCGCTGCTTGATGAGCCTGTTGACCTGCTTGCGCTGCCGGATGAACCGGTCGTTCTGCCTGAGGAACTGCTTCCTGATGATGCGGCGCCCCTTGATGCGGAGCTTCCGGACGATGCCGTTCCAGAAGCGTTCCTGCTGGCCGAACTGCCGGAATTGGATGCTCCACGCGTAGCGCTTGAAGATGATGAGGCAGCGCTTCCCCTTGTGGCCGAACTGCCGGAATTTCCTCTTGTAGCCGAACTGCTTGATGCTGAACCGCTTGAAGCTGTTCCCCTTGTGGCGGATGATGTAGTGGTCCTCTTTGTCGCATCGTAAGCCACCCTTACATCATAGGCATTGGCTTGCTTCCTTGCATTCTCTGCGCGCTCAACTGCTGAATTCTGGACTGCCACATTGGCATTGCGCACGGTGAATGAGCGCTCAGGATACTGCTTTCCATAGTCATCCCGGCTGAATATTGTGCAGAGACGCTGATAATCAGGATAATGGCAATGGCTGTAATACTGTACCTCGTGGCAGTAACGGTGGTTCTTCATAAACGTATTCACATATGCGTGATAATGGTTCACGTGGACCGGAGCCGGGTGTTTGTAATATGTCGGATAATGATTCCAGTACCAAGGCGATTTCCAGGGACTGTAGTCGTGCCTGCAGATATGGTTGAAAATGACTGGCCTTGTGTAATATACCGGGCGGATGATGTAGTTCGGCCCGTAGATGTATGAAGAACCTATCACTTCAACATAATAATTTCCGAAAGCAGGAACTTCCGCCACGACTGTCGCTACATCCTGGTAAATGTTCGGTGCGAGTACCGCCTGGATAACGAATACGTGATTGTATCCCTGCATCGCGGACATCACCCTCAGATAATCAACATATCCGTCCCTGTTCAGGTCGAGGTTTGATATCATATATGAGGAATTGTTGAGCAGGGATTCGAATTCCCTGATGCTCGATGACTGTGCGAATGCTGCGGCAACTGCCTGAAGGTCAAGATACAGCGATATGTCTGGCTCGGTAGCGTAAACCTGTGTGGTCGTTGTGCTTACGTGAGTCTTTGGCGCAGTGACAACTGTGCTGTATGACGGGGTGTCGTGCACTGATGACACGGTGACAATTCTGGTAGGAAAACAGGAGGCACAGAATAATGCCGCCATAGCAATCGATGTCAAACGTAGTTTCATTGTCTTGATATAGTTTTTACATTGTACAAATATAAAAATTTATATTGTAGCAGCAAATACCAATTTTTTATGCCATGGTCAGGCATAGTACTGAAATATAAAAATGAGGGATGCCCTTTTTGCGGACATCCCTCTTTATTCAGTAGTATTCAGCGGATTAGAGCTGAGGACCTGCTTTTACGAGAGCCTTGCCAGCGCGGTTGCCTTCATATTTCTTGAAGTTCTTGATGAACCTTGCGGCGAGGTCTTTTGCCTTAACTTCCCACTCCTCAGCTGCGCTGTAAGTGTCACGAGGGTCAAGGATGTGAGTGTCAACACCATTGAGCTCTGTAGGCACAGTGAAGTTGAAGTAAGGGATAACCTTGGTAGGAGCCTTGTCGATTGAGCCGTCGAGGATGGCGTCGATGATACCGCGGGTGTCACGGATGGAGATACGTTTTCCGGTACCGTTCCAGCCTGTGTTCACGAGGTATGCCTTCGCGCCGCTCTTCTTCATCTTCTTCACGAGTTCCTCAGCGTACTTTGTAGGATGCAGCTCGAGGAATGCCTGTCCGAAGCAGGCTGAGAATGTAGGAGTAGGCTCGGTGATACCGCGCTCTGTTCCTGCTAGCTTGGCTGTGAAGCCTGAGAGGAAGTAGTACTTGGTCTGTTCGGCGTCGAGGATTGATACTGGAGGAAGAACTCCGAATGCGTCAGCTGACAGGAAGATAACCTGCTTTGCTGCAGGGCCCTGTGACTTAGGACGCACAATCTTGTTGATGTGGTAGATAGGGTATGAAACTCGGGTGTTCTCGGTAACGCTCTTGTCGTTGAAGTCAATTACACCGTTCTCGTCAACAGTCACGTTCTCGAGAAGTGCGTCACGCCTGATGGCTCCGTAGATATCCGGTTCAGACTCCTTGTCGAGTTTGATTACTTTCGCATAGCAGCCGCCCTCGAAGTTGAAGATGCCCTTGTTGTCCCAGCCGTGCTCGTCGTCACCGATGAGGAGACGTTTAGGGTCGGTTGAAAGGGTGGTCTTGCCTGTTCCTGAAAGGCCGAAGAAGATGGCTGTGTTCTCGCCGTTCATATCGGTATTTGCAGAGCAGTGCATTGAAGCGATGCCCTTGAGAGGCAGATAGTAGTTCATCATTGAGAACATACCCTTCTTCATCTCGCCGCCGTACCAGGTGTTGAGGATGACCTGCTCCTTGCTTGTCACGTTGAATGCGACTGCTGTCTCTGAATTGAGGCCGAGCTCCTTGTAGTTTTCAACCTTTGCCTTTGCAGCGCAGTAAACGATGAAATCAGGCTCCTGGTCGAACTCTTTCTGGTTCTGAGGACGGATGAACATGTTTGTCACGAAATGAGCCTGCCAGGCAACTTCCATAATGAAGCGGACTTTCATACGGGTGTCCTGATGGGTGCCGCAGAATCCGTCAACTACGAACAGTCTCTTGCCTGAAAGCTGTTTCTGTGCGATTTTCTTGAGGACCTTCCAGTTCTTCTCGGAGAGAGGGTGGTTGTCGTTCTTGTACTCCTCTGATGTCCACCATACGGTGTCCTTGGAGTTCTTGTCCATCACGATGTACTTGTCCTTAGGGGAACGTCCGGTGTAGATACCGGTCATCACGTTGATGGCACCGAGTTCGGTAACCTGACCTTTCTCATAACCTGTGAGTTCCGGCCTTGTCTCTTCGTTGAAGAGAACTTCGTAAGATGGATTGTAAAGGACTTCTTTCACGCCTTTGATTCCATACTTGCTTAAATCCAATGTTGGCATAATGAAAAATAATATTTTAAATATTATAACTAATTTTCAAAACTTGTCCGGAAGCGGAAACCATTTCAGCTTCACGGCTGCAAAATTAATTAAAAAATGTTAATTTTGTGTATATTCCGGCTGGAAACAACTGCAAAAATTCTGCCATCCGCAAGGTTTCGCATTGTGTGCCGGAAAGTAAATTGTTTTACTTGGGAACTTTTGAAACGAAAGCTCGGGAAATCCGAATTGAAAGCGGTTCCGAAACCTGTTTTTAATCAAAGAACGATTTGAAATGAAGCCGATTGACATATTGTCAGAATACTGGGGATATACCTCTTTCCGTCCGATGCAGGAGAAGATTGTCGAGACAGCCCTTCAGGACAGGGACGTGCTGGCGATTCTTCCCACAGGAGGCGGAAAGTCAGTATGTTTCCAGGTTCCGGCGATGATGAAAGACGGAATAGCCCTCGTGATCACTCCCCTGATAGCCCTGATGAAAGACCAGGTGCAGAACCTCAAGGACAGGGGCATCAAGGCCCTGGCTGTTTATGCGGGAATGAACAGAAGGGAAGTGGATCTGGCCCTCAACAATGCCGCTTACGGAGACTTCAAGTTCCTGTATCTATCTCCTGAAAGGCTTGGTACCCAGCTGTTCCAGTCATATCTCCAGGTGATGAATATCAGCTATATCGTAGTGGATGAGGCTCACTGCATCTCGCAGTGGGGATATGATTTCCGGCCTGACTATCTGCAGATAGGGAAATTGAGGGAGATGACAGGAGCGCCTGTCATCGCATTGACCGCCACGGCGACACCTGAGGTGGCTGACGACATTATGGAAAAGCTCCGTTTCAAGGAGAAGAATCTCCTGAAAAGCGGATTCGAGAGGCCTAACCTGTCATATATAGTAAGGAGGTGCGAAGACAAGACTGGGCAGCTTCTCGGGATATGCAACGGCGTCAAAGGCTCGGGCATTGTCTATGTCAGGAGCCGCCAGAAAACCGAGGAAACAGCCGCTATGCTTCAGGCCCAGGGAATTTCAGCATCGTTCTACCACGCCGGTCTCACCCATCTTGTCCGCACGTCCCGCCAGGCGGAATGGAAGTCAGGCAAGATACGCATAATGGTCTGCACCAATGCCTTCGGGATGGGCATTGACAAGCCGGATGTCCGCTTCGTGGTTCATCTCGATGTTCCTGATTCCCCGGAAGCATATTTCCAGGAAGCCGGCAGGGCGGGAAGGGACGGCAACTCCTCCTATGCGGTGCTGATATGGAATGCGGTGGACATCCGCCGCCTCAACCAGATAGAGGCTGTGACTTTCCCGACATTGGAGTATATCGAGGACATTTACCATAAAGTGCACGCTTTCTTTGACATAGCTTATGGGCAGGGAAAGGGCCGGCAGCTCCGTTTCGACATTGCGGAGTTCTGTTCCAGATTCAGGCTGTCCCGCGCTCCTGTATTCTATGCGATGCGCTATCTTGAGAGGGAAGGCCATTGGACGTTTTCGGAAGACCTCGAGGTGCCAACGAGGGTGAGAATCATTGTGGAAAGAGATGAACTCTACAATGTGGAATTCGATGACCCGGCCCTGCCTGGGCTGCTGGAGTCTTTGATGCGGAAATGCGAAGGCATTTTCTCTTTCACTGTGCCTGTTGACGAGGAGTTCTTCTCGGAAAAATGCGGGGTGACAGTGCCCCAGCTGCGGCAGATGCTTTACAAATTGTCGCTCCAGCACATCATCAGGTATGTCCCTGGGGAGCGCTCGGATGTGCTCTTTCTTCATAATGAGAGACTTGCCGAGGGTAATGTGGGATTGTCCCCGCAACGCTACAAGATGCTCAAGGAGACGGCCCACAGGCGGATGGCGGCGATGGTGGACTATGTGAGCGGAAATGACATATGCCGTTCACGTTATCTTTTGGAATATTTCGGACAGAAAGAGACGGTGGACTGTGGAAAATGCGACGTGTGCAGATCCAAAGCCTCTTCGTCAGCCGTCAGCCGTTCTTCATCTTCAGTGGAGGCGACGGCTGATGCCCTGAAGAAATTCATCTCCTCCCTGCCGGAAGGTCGCTATTCCCTCAAGCAGGTGAATGACGAGTTCGGGAGCCCTTCCGCCGGATGGTCCCCGGATTATCTGGCCATTCTCCGGGAAATGATTGATTCAGGAGAGGTGCCGCCTTTCGATTATTAATCCTGCGGTATTGTTTTTTTTCGGCGTAAAATGTATCTTTATGCCCTAATAACCTATAAAACAGATAATATGGCTTACAAAATCATTGACTTGGAGGGAATCGGCCCGGTATATGCCGAGAAACTCGTAGCTGCGGGCGTTGTCACCGCTGATGATCTTCTTGAAAAATGCGCCGCTCCGAAAGGACGCAAAGAGCTTGCGGAGGCTACCGGCATCACCGAGAAACTCATCCTCAAATGGACAAATTATGCTGATATGTTCCGTATCCACGGAGTAGGTCCTCAGTTCGCGGAACTGCTTGAGGCCGCCGGTGTTGATACAGTGAAGGAACTTGCTCACCGTGTCCCTGCAAATCTCGCTGCCAAGATGGCCGAGGTCAACGAGGAGAAGAAACTCGTACGCCGTGTTCCTGTTGAGTCCGAGCTTCAGAAGATGATTGACGAGGCAAAGACCCTTCCGGGTGTAATCACATATTGATGGGATTCCGTTTATCCGCTGTAAATCTGGCCATTGGCCATAATTGTAATACTGTTGCCGGGAATATCTCGTTCGGGATAGGCCCGGCAGAGTGTATTATGCTGTGCGGACCGAACGGGGCTGGGAAAACCACGCTGATGGGCACGCTTGCAGGAGCCATTCCCGCAGTGTCAGGAACAATCTGCACCGACGCCCCGGCAGTGCTTGTGCCTTCGAGGATTCCGAAGGTGAAAGGCTTCACAGTCAAGGAGTTCATAAAAACCGCCCTGTCTTCCCATACGGACTGGTCAGGACGTCTTCCCGGACGTTTTGAAAGAAGGATGGAATATGCTTTGGAACTTGTCGGCATAGGCCCGCTTTCGGAAAGGGATATTTCAACTCTCAGTGACGGAGAGTTCCAGAAAGCCTGCGTAGCTTCTGCTGTCGTCAGGGATGCCGGGCTGATTATGCTGGACGAGCCGACAGCATTCCTGGATGTGGACAGCCGGGCCGCAGTCCTGAGGGCTCTTCGGGACATTACTTCTGAAGGCCTGTCTGTATTGTTCTCGTCTCACGATATCCTTGACGCAGTGAATTGCGTCACAAGAGTTTTCGGACTTGCATCAGGAGGCGTTTTTCTTGACAGCGGCAAGAACGCGGGGAAAGAATCCCGCCTGAAAATTCTGTCGTCCTGTTTTGAATCTGTCAGTCCCTGAATCTGAAAATCAGGTAAAATATCACCGGTATGCCCAGAATGGCGATAGTGCTGCCGACGGGCAGAGGTGAGCTCCATAACTGTGAGAGGATGTCTCCTGCGAGGCATACCGACGCTCCGTATAGCAGGCTTAATGGCAGTGTCTCCCTCATTGCCGACCTGCCGCTCACCCATCTTGTAATATGCGGGGCGATTATTCCGACAAATCCTACAGGCCCGCAGAATGCCGTCGCGGCTCCTGTCAGAATGCAGCAGCTCAGGATAGACACTGTTCTTGTTTTGTTGACATTCTGGCCGCTTGAAATAGCGAAATCCTCTCCGAACAGCAATGCTGTCAAGCCTTTGTGGTTGAGCATAGCTGCGGCAGCCCCTGCGGTGAGGGCGACTGCCATAGTTGACACTCCTGTCCAGGTATTGCCGGAAAAACTCCCTGCAGCCCAGTTCCAGTATATTTTTACACTCGTCTCATCTGCCTGATACTCAATAATAGACGTGATTGCCCCCATTATGAATCCGAGCATCACTCCGGCAAGGAGCAGGGAGGAGGAACGCCGTATTCCTGCTGATATGGCAGCTATTATGCCGGCTGAAAACAGCGCACCCAAAGCTGCGGAGGCGGTGATTCCCAGTTCAACTCCTGCCGCAATTCCTGAAACGCCTCCGGCAAGCGAATACAGTGCCGCCCCTGTGCCGGCGCCTGCGCTGAGTCCTAAAATATGCGGGTCTGCGAGCGGATTCCTGAACAGGGCCTGCATCTGGGCTCCAGAAAGGGCAAGGCACGCCCCTGCTATTGCCGCACTGAGAATGCGCGGGAGACGTATGAGGGTGACAATGTCACTGTTGAGCGGATTTCCTCCACCTGTCAGGACGCTGGCCAGGTCATTGAGCGAGATGTGTATGGACCCGCAGCACAAGTCCGCCAGGGCGAGAACTGCCAAGGCTGCCGCGCCTGATAGATAGGCCACTGTGAGTCTTCCTCTGCGTGTCATCTTTGAAGTTCTTTAGGAATGACAGTGCCTGGAGCGGAAATGCTTTTCGCCTTGATTTTGGCTTTGGACGGCGAAGGCTTGAGCCCGAGCTCCTCAAGCCGGCTTATCTTGTCAAGCAGGGAGTCCCCTTTCTTTAAAGCTCCCTGCCCGCCTGAAAGCCTTGTCCTGGAGTCGTTGTAGGCATCCTGCGCGGCCTGCAGTTTCTCGCCCACTTTGATGAATTCCTCAAGCCAGCCCCTGATCTGGGACATCAGGCTGCCGGCGGTCTCATATACCTGGGCGATATTTTTCTCCTGCAGGTGCTGTTTCCAGCTCATCTGTATCATATTCAGCACGATGATGAGTGTCATCTGGCTGACTACCAGTATTCCGTTGTCCTTTGCCTCCTGCCACAGCAATGGCTCTTCCTCAAGCATAAGCCGGAACGCCCCCTCCATCGGGATGAACATTATCGTATAGTCCACTCTCCTGCAACCTTCCGGGATATACCCGTTGTAGTCCTTGTCTTTCAGCTCGTTTATATGTTTCCGAACACTGTCTATATGCTCTTTTGCCGCTCTTTTCCTGTCCTCCGCATTGTCGGCGTTCATAAATTCGCAGTAAGCGTTGAGGCTGACTTTCGAGTCAATGACCACCATTGTCCTGTCGGGATAGAAGACAGTGACGTCCGGAATCATCCTGTGTCCGTCCCCGCTTTTGATTTCCCTGCCTTCCTCGTCAGTGATGACAGACTGCGTGCGGAAATGCTCCCCCTCTTTCAATCCGGCATTGGCAAGTATGTCTGTCAGAATCATTTCTCCGAAATCTCCCTGGATTTTGGAATATCCCAAGAGGGCGTTCGCAAGGTTTCTCGCCTCGTCTCCGATGGATTTTGACCTTGAGTCCAGGTCCTGAATCTTCTGTTCGAGTCTTGAATGGCGTTCCACTGTGTCTTTCTGGGATGCCTTGACCGCCTCGCTGAATTCCTTGAATTTCTCTTCGACAGGCTTGAGTATCTCCGAGATGGATTTCTCGCTTTTCTGTTTGAAATCATCGCTGTTCCTGCTGCTCAGGAGGGCAAACTGGTCGGACATAGCCTTGAGCTCTCTCTCCCTCTGCTCCTTGGCCTGCATCATTGCCTTGTCGTGCTCCTCCTTCAACATCTGGTCGTAACGCTTCCGGGCATCCAATTCGGCCACCAGCCCGGCCTTCTCTCCTGCCAGCCCGGCGGAAATCTTCTTCTCGGCATCGAGTTCTTTCTGAAGACGGTCGGCCTTCCTGGCATATACGAAGGCTGTGACCAGTACCGCCAGGATGAGAAATCCAATTATGAGCAATTCGGCGGACATTGTCTAACTCCTTTTGATATTGGCCTTTACGGGTATGTATGCCATCAGCAGGCCTATGGCTGTGACGCATACTGCGGTGAGAGCTATGTCTCCCCATTGCAGAATCACGGGATATGACGGAGAGGCGAATCCTCCCGGCATCCTGATGAATCCGAACTGTTGCTGCAACAATGCGAAACCTGCTCCTATGACGGTGCCGGCAAGCAGCCCGAGCAATGAAATGAGCCAGCCTTCCGTGATGAATATCCTGTCAATCAGGCTGTCTGACGCCCCGAAACTGCGCAGTGTGCCGATGTCTTCTTTCTTCTCGATTATGAGCATCGAGAGACTTCCGAACACGCTGAAAGCTATGATTATGATAATGAATACAAGGATGAGGAATATTGCCGCCTTCTCGTATCTCATCATTTTGTAAAGGGCCTCGTTCTGCCTGAACCTGTCCCGGACTCTGTAATCCGGACCAAGCCTGTCCTGCATTTCCCGCACCAGTTTCGGAACAGCTTTCTCCCCGTAGGCCGGATTGACACGTATCTCTATGGCTGACACTTCATCGTCATATTCGAGAAGCTCCCGCATCGTCTCAATTGGCACAATCATCAGGGATGCGTCAACGTCGGCATTGACAGAGAATGTCCCGGCCGGAAATACTTTGACCATCTCCAGCGACGCTGCCGGATTAGTGAGCGAGATATTCCGGTCTCTTGCCGGAAAATACATTTCAATGGGGGAGACGAACCTTGGGTTTATGTCCATTGTCGCAGCAGCTCCCGCTCCCACAACCGCAAGCGGAACATCCCCCTTGTGCAATGAGAACTTTCCGGAGCGGATATGGTCCCTGAGAGGTGATTCCTCCTCGTAAACCCTGTCAACTCCTTTGGCCTTGACAATGCCGCTGTGTCCGTCGTAATTCAGGAAAATGTTCTCTTCCAGCACACTGCACATATTCAGCACCTCGTCCTGGCTGTATGCCCAGTCGAATGCGGGCGAGTCCGGAACGAATACCTTGCCTTCCGACGGAGTGATGAGAATGTCGGGCTCGATATTGCCCAGCGAGTCCCTGACAAGGCCGTCGAAGCCGTTGTATATTGACATTATGATAATGAGGGCCGCCGTTCCTGTAGCCATACCGACGGCGCTTATCGCGGAGATGATGTTTATCACATTGTGTGATTTCCTCGCGAACAGATACCGGAGCGCAAACCTCAGGGACAGGTTCATAACCTGCTATTTTTTAAGCAGTTCGTCTATATGCGCGGCATAGTCGAGCGAGCTGTCCAGATAGAATGCCAGCTCAGGGACAATCCTCAGCTGCCTCGCCACGATGTGGCCGAGCTCGCCGCGTATTGTCCTGGCATTGTCGTTGACCGTCTGCATCACCTCTCCGGACTTTCCTGAAGGGAACACGCTCAGGTACACTTTTGCCACCGAAAGGTCAGGGCTGATCCTGACTTCGGTGACGGACACCATAGCCCCGCCGAATGCCGCCATTCCTTTTCTCCGGATGATTTCGGCCAGGTCCTTCTGCAGCTCTTTCGCTACCTTGAGCTGTCTTGTGCTTGCTCCGTTTTCCATTATAATACAGTCCGGTGTTTACAATACATTGATGATGAAGTAGTTTTTCTTGCCTTTCTGGACGAGGATGTACTTCCCGTCCACAATGTCCTTCTCGCCGGCCTCGAAGTCGATGGAGTTGATCTTGTCCTTGTTGATGCTGACTCCGCCGCCCTGGATCATCTTGCGGCATTCACCCTTGGACGGGAAAACCTGGGTCTTGACTGCCAAAAGGTCTATTATTCCGCAAGGCAGGTCCTCTTTGCGGATGTCGAAGGTAGGCACTCCGGAGAACACTGCAAGAAATGTCCTCTCGTCAAGTTTCCTGAGTTCCTCAGATGTGGAGTTGCCGAAAAGCATCTTCGAAGCGGCGAGGGCGTTCTCATACTCTTTCTCTCCGTGTACCAGGATTGTGATTTCCCTGGCGAGCAGTTTCTGGAGCCTGCGCTGGCCAGGATCCTGCCTGTGCTCCTCAATGGCTGCGTCGATTTGCTCTTTGCCGAGCAGGGTGAATATTTTTATATATCTTTCAGCATCCTCGTCTGAGACATTGAGCCAGAACTGGTAGAATTCATAAGGAGATGTCCTTTCCGGGTCAAGCCAGATATTGCCTTTCTCCGTCTTTCCGAATTTCTTGCCGTCGGCTTTGCGGATGAGCGGGCAGGTGAGCGCATAGGCGTCAGTCTTGCCCAGCATCCTGCGGATGAGCTCCGTTCCGGTGGTGATGTTGCCCCACTGGTCGCTTCCTCCCATTTCCAGACGGCAGTTCTTGTGCTCGTACAGCCACAGGAAGTCATAGCCCTGGAGCAGCTGGTAGCTGAACTCGGTGAATGACATTCCCTCCCTGGACTCGTTGGACAGACGCATCTTCACCGAGTCCTTGGCCATCATATAGTTGACTGTGATATGCTTGCCCACATCCCTGATGAAATTCAGGAAGCCGTAATCTTTCATCCAGTCGTAGTTGTTGACGAGCTCCGCTTTGTTTGGAGCGTCCGACTCGAAGTCCAGGAATATTGAAAGCTGTTTCTTGATGCAATCAATATTGTGGTTCAATGTAGCTTCGTCCAGCAGATTCCTCTCCTGGGATTTCCCGGACGGGTCTCCAATCATACCGGTGGCACCTCCCACAAGTGCTATAGGCTTGTGCCCGCATTCCTGGAAATGCTTGAGTATCATAATGCTGACGAGATGTCCTATATGTAGTGAGTCGGCAGTCGGGTCGATTCCCACGTATGCAGCGACTGGTCCTTCCATCAATTTTTCTTCGGTTCCGGGCATAATGTCCTGGATCATACCCCTCCACCTGAGTTCCTCTACAAAATTCTTCATAATGAACAAAAATTTTACTTAAATCAGTAGTCTGCAAATTTACGTAAAAAATAAGAAAACTGTTGCTAATGATTGAAACTAATTATAACTTTCGGCCAATAATAAACGTTAACAAGTCATTTAAGAACCAATTAATTGTCGATTATGAATCGTAAATTGCTGCTTGTCGGTGTTTTAGCTTCATTTATATCATTAGCCGGATGTGACGGTGACAGTAATGAAACTCCTGAGATTCCTTCTTCCTCACTCGAATTTGCATCCACCAGCCTGTCTTTCAACTACGGTGAAAAGGGAACTGTTCTTGTCCTGAATGTCACTCCGGAGGACAGGGTGAGTGATGTCGAGTTTTCCGTAGCGGACACAACGGTCGCTGAGATTGTATCAACGGAGCTGTTGCCGGGCCATATTGATTTTGTTGTGGACGGTGTCGGCATAGGTGAAACTTCGCTGGTGGCCGTTCTGGATGATGTCCTTGTCTCCTGCGACATAAATGTAGGGTCGGTACAGGTGGAGGGTCTTGAACTGGACCGCCGGGAACTTTCTCTGGATGTGAACAAGAGTGAAGTCCTGAGTGTCACTGTCCAGCCTTCTTCCGCAACCAATCCCGTCATCAGATGGTCATCCTCGGATGAGGATGTGGCTGTTGTTTCAAGGGGTCTCGTGACCGGACTTTCGGAAGGGACTGCTGTCATAACTGCTGAGTGCGGGAACGCAAGGTCTGAATGCCGTGTCACTGTCAATGTCATCAGGGCTGGTAGCATCACCTTTGATGTGACGGACAAGGAGATGACAGAAAATGAGACATTCATAATCACCGCTGTGGTTCTCCCTGAGAACATTTCGTATATGAATGTGAAATGGGCGGTTGACAATCCTGATATTGTTTCCCTTGATATCATTGACGCTGTCGAGGGCGACAACATAGTTGCGGCAAAAGTGTCGGCAAAGAAGGCCGGACAGGCCGAAATATCCGCCTCAGCGGACGGAGTCAAGGCGGTATGCAAAGTGGTCGTGAACCCTGAAGAGGAACCTGTCGCACCACCGAAGATAGGTGACTACTATTATTCTGACGGTACCTGGAGCGACGGAGGCCTCATTTCCATCAATTCTGACGGGACGAATCCTGTCTGGGCTGCTGAGAAGCCGTCTCCTGTTGAGGGCAAGACAGTGATAGGCATAGTCTTCCAGACGGATCCGGAGAGATTCTCTTCTGAGGACAAGGCTGACGGATTCACTCACGGCCTTGTTTTCTGCACGAAGGGAGCCCACGGACCGGATTCAAAGCTTACTCGGTATTCGTTCGAGTATTCGTTCGAGACTGTTCCTGTCTGCAAGCTGGGAACCTCCTGGTATGCTGACGTCAACGGACGCAGGTGGACAAACTGCGTTCTTGATGAATTCGCCGGCAATCTCCAGAAATGCCCGGCCTTTGACTGGGTCACTACGGACTTCTCACCGGCCGCTCCTTCCAATACTTCCGACTGGTATGTCCCTTCTGCCGGCCAGTTATGGGATGTCATCGCAAATCTTGGGGGAAATGACGCCGCAGAGTTCCTTAAGACCTTGAGGGGCTACAGCAGCGATATTACATATTATTCCAGCTATTATGGAGACAAAGTTCTGGGCTATAATGTGATAGGTGCAATCAACTCGGCGTGGGCTCTGGTTCCGGACAGCCAGAAAGAAGACTTGTTCACAACCAGGGACCGTAACGGGTTCGGAGTAGCTGAACTTATGGCATCCACCCTCTATGACAATTCTGACGGAATGTGCTGCCTCTTCTGGCTTGGGGACAACGGCCTTCTTGAGCCGACCTGCGGCTGGGTAGATGATCCTGTCATATGCCATCCGGTCCTGGCATTCTGATAATTTCAAATCAATCAATATCACTTATGAAAAAAACAATTTTCTCAATGCTTGCAGCGGCAGCTGTGGTCTGCTCCTGCACGGGCGATCTTGAAGATCGTGTGGATTCCCTTGAATCCAGAGTCGATGCCCTTGAGACAAAAGTCAATGACAATGTTTCCTCCATTGCGAAACTTGTCGAGGCTGCATCAAAGGCAGTTACCGTTACTTCTGTCGTCAGCTCGGAAGACGGTTACACTATCAATTTCAGCGACGGCACCTCGGCTGTGATTACGAATGGCAAGGATGGTTCCGACGGCAAAGACGGCGCTGACGGCAAAGACGGGGTCACTCCTTCTATCGGCGTGGCTGAAGAAGGCGGAGTCTATTATTGGACTGTAAATGGGGAATTCCTGTTGAACAATGGCCAGAAAGTGCCTGTTACCGGGCAGAACGGCTCGGACGGAAAGGACGGCAAGAATCCACAGCTCAAGATAGAGAACGGAGAATGGTATTATTCCTTTGACGGCACGGAATGGACCAAGGTGCCGGTGTACGGGACCCAGGCTCCCCAGCTTGTTGTCACAGAGACAGAAACAGCTTATATTTTCACATATGGGGAAACTGTCATCACTCTCAGCAAGGATTCCAAACCTTTCTCTCTCAAAGTTGCATCTTACAATGAAAAGGTAAGCCCTCTTGAGACATTGACATTCACGTATGAACTTACCGGGGCTGACGAGACCACCCACGTGATAGTGGAAAGCCCTCAGTACGATGTTGACTTTGACGAGGAAAAGGCTGAAATCAAAGTCACAGCTCCAAAAGTAGTGGTTGCCGGATATGTTATGGTGAAGGCTGTCAGGAACAGCGATTCCAGATATGCGGCGCAGTATATCTCCATCAAACCGGACAGTTATGGAACGTTTGGAGGAAGTGTGTATGTAAGTGATGAAAACGAATATCTCAACTGGTAAATTTTGAAAGTATGAAAAAGACTTTATATATAGCAGCTTCCCTCATTGCGGTAGCAAGCTGCTCCAAGTCAGAACTGAATCAGGAGATCTCCGGGACAAGGGATATCGCAGTGTCAGTAAGAGCCGCCGTCCCTGCTACCAAATCGGTATTCGACGGGGAAGGACTTGTTGCATTTGAGTCCGGAGACAAGTTCAACGCAGCAATCGCCAAGCCTTCAAGCCCGGCTGAAGCTGTGAAAGTGGCCAGTTCGAAAGGCTATCTTGCATCCCAGTATTATTATGGTTTCACAATTGAAGACGCATCTGCTGCTTCTCCTGAATTCTCGGGCCATTTCTACAGCATCGTTGGTGATGATTTCTCAGATGAATACATTATGTACGGTGTCAGCGGAGAGCTTTACAACAGCGGTTCCGATCTCACTCAATGGAAAGTGCAGGTGAAGGATACTCAGTCCCCTTCTCAGACATCCTGGGACTGCAGGTATGATGCAATGGTTATCAAGCCCGTGACTATTTCCACTGCGGACAACTCGTATGATGAGAAATATGATGAGTACTCCACCAATAATGCTGAGAAAGTGGAGTTCGCGCATCTGTTCGGATTCGCTGACATATCTTTCGCCGACATTCCGGAGGAATACAGGGACAATGTCGTAAAGAGCATTGTTGTGGAGGCGACAGGCGAGAACAAGGACCTTGTCGGCGTGTTCACTGTGGATGTGACCGCAGACGTTGACACTGTCACCCTGACTCCTTTCAGTTCATATTCTTCAGTGACTCTCAAGGGGGATGGAATCACCACGGTTTCCGATTATCATGCCTGGCTTGTCCTCAATCCGGGACTGTATGATGTTAAGATAACAGTGTCCACCGCCAGGGCCGACCTGGTGTTCGAACGTTCCGGCCTGAATGTGGTCCGCAGCTCAATAGCTCGTCCGACTGTGCATTTCAAATCAGCGGATACAGCTGAGATCAAGGATGTCATCCTCAGCGACGGCGAACTCTGGTCTGCAGGGCTCTCGTATTTAAACTACATAAACAGCTACAATCCTGAACGGGCCTGGGGTCCGGATGGAAAGAAAATGGTCTTCTCCATTTCGTATCCCGGAGCAAACAATGTCAATTACGGAAGCGGGGCAACCGACAGTGACGGCTCATACGTCCAGGTCCTTGCATACAGCAATATCAGCGGCGGTTCTGTAATTCTCCGTTCTGACGCTTCATTCGGCGGAGTCAAGATGATCAAGATGAATCTCGGCGTGGCCACGGACAATGCCTCAGGCGATTTCACTGTCAGCCTGGTCAATGGCGATGAGGTCAATGAACTCGGCAAGGTCACAGTAACCGGAAAAACAGGTAACTATGATGCCAAGTACTTGCTGTTCAACGCAGAAAAAACATCCGGATATGGAGACCTCGTTCTGACTTTCGACAATATTACCGAGTCGAACTGCCGTCCGTTCGTGGGCAACATCACCATCAATCCGGCTCCGTGGTTCGACATCGAGTCCCGCAAGATAAAGGTTGGAAAAGCTGCTTCTTCTTCTGAATTGTCCTGCCCTGTCTATGCTGCGTCTGAGGCTCCGGAAGTGGTGTCCACCGAATCCTGGATAACCGCTTCATACGCAGACGGCAAACTCAGCTGTGCAATAGAGGAGAACACCGGTGTCAAGAGGTCGGCTAAAGTCTATCTGTATGGCAAAGGCCTTTCAGAAGTGAAAGACAGCGTCGAGTTCATACAGGAAAGCGCTACGGCCAAAACATACAAGCTTTCAGTCAGCTCGGCAGACCTGTACAAAATGGTGACCGCGGCCAAAGACAGTCTTGAGACTGCCGGGATCACTGTCGGGGATTACTCAAGCTACAAGATTCACGGCAAATTCACCGCTGTAGCCACTGACGGCTCAGGAGCGGAGAAAAATGTCAAGATGATTGCCGAGGCCGCGCACGTGGCTGAATCCACCGAGTCGGTATTCTATTTCGAAAAAGGTTTCTACTGCGCTTCTCCTGTCGGCGAGATTTCCAGAATCGCTGCTACAGCATCCAAGAAGATGATTGCAAGCAATTACAATTTCACCGCCAAACTTTCCGAAGACGGAAACTCCTGGACGAGGCTGAACGATTTCGTCGACGAGACCAGTTCGGATCCGTACAGCTCTTATGCACTGAACGACAATGATCTTTATTCATATTTCAATCTGTACAACGGCAACTGGTCAAAAATCGGCCTGTACAGCTTTGAAGTGACATTTACTGCTGATTGACATTCAATATGAATTCAAAAATTGTCAAATATCTGATTATGGTGTCAACCGCCGTCATCGCCGCTGTTTCGTGCGGCGATGACGAGGTGACTCCGTTGTCAACATTTGAGCTTTATACCCATCTTGTGAAAGCCGGTGTCGATGGCGGTTCTTTCACGGTTGATTTTGACATTGACGGTCCTGCTTCAGGAGTAATTGCCGATGCTGTCTCCGATGCTGACTGGATTGTCCCGGACGATGTGTCGCAGTGCCAGGTGGAATTCACCGTGTCCGGCAATACTACGGGGAAGGTCCGCACCGGAGCGATAACTCTCTCCGCTGAGGGTACAGAGACCGCTGTACTGCACATTATGCAGTCAACGGAGGCCTCGGGCCAGACGGTTTTCCACAACTTCGGTATATCAGTTTCCGATATCACAACGAGCGGTGCGAGAATAGAAGTGGACCCTGTGAATCCGGCGATGCCGTATCTCTATTCTGTTTATACGAAGTCGGGGTATGATGCACTGGGTCCTGAGAAATACATCCAGGAGATTGTGGCCCAGATTCAGCAGATGGCAGCGATATACGGGGTGTCTCCGGACGCGTTTCTTATGACGGGCTATTATGACTCTGCCGGAGAGTCCGGCGAAAGTATGAATTTCTCGGACAATACCGAGTATTATGCGATAGCTTTTGACCTTTCATTTGATGAGAACGGGAATGCATCGTATAGCGGCGAGGTCGAGACCTGCCAGTTCAGGACCCTCCCTGCAACCCAGGTGGGAATGACGTTCAGCCTGTCAATGTCGGGCTCGTCCCTGACAGTGGCGCCGTCAGGAAATTACACCTATATCTGCGATGTCACCACAAAAGAAATCTGGGATTCATATTCTTCTCCGGAGGAGCTTGCAAGGGAGTATGCCACAGTCCTCAGAAATTACGGTGTTCTCCAAAACTATATCTTGAGCGGGCCGCAGACAGTGGATTTCCAGGACGTGGTGTCGGACAATGCCACGGAGTATGTTGCTTATGCCGTAGGCTACAGGAATACTGATGAGGACAGGGGACTTACGACCAAAGTGAGCTGGATTGAGTACTCCTTGAAATGAATTATAATTGCTATTTTCTGACAAAACCATTAAATTTGCAAGATATAATGGCTTATGCGGAAATTATTATTTTAATACAATAGCATTATGAGAAAGAAAATTGTTGCCGGAAACTGGAAAATGAACACCACTGTTCCGGAAGGTGTAGCTCTTGCAAAGGCAGTAGTAGAGAAATCAGCACAGGTTCCTGAGGGAGTCGGCCTTGTTGTAGCGACTCCGTTCACTCATCTCGTGCCAGTTGCAGAGGTTGTGAAAGGCACCAGGGTGCAGCTCTCCGCGGAGAACTGCGCAGACAAAGAGAAAGGCGCATATACAGGAGAGGTTTCAGCCGCTATGCTTGCTTCAGCAGGTTGCGAATATACAATCCTCGGACATTCGGAGAGAAGACAGTATTATGGTGAGACAGACGCCATCCTCGTTGAGAAGGTGAAGCTCGCTCTTGCCAACGGACTTGATGTCATCTACTGCGTAGGCGAGAATCTTGAGCAGAGAGACGCCAACAAGCACTTCGAGGTTGTCACAGCCCAGATTGAGAACGTTCTTTTCGGACTTACCGCCGAGGAAATGTCCAGGATTGTTGTGGCTTACGAGCCGGTATGGGCAATCGGAACAGGCAAAACCGCCACAGCCGAGCAGGCTCAGGAGATTCACGCCTGCATCCGCAAGGTGCTCGCTGACAAGTTCGGTGCACAGGTTGCTGATGACACCACCATCCTTTACGGTGGAAGCTGCAAGCCGTCCAACGCCAAAGAACTTTTCGCATGCCCGGATATCGACGGTGGTCTTATCGGCGGTGCCGCTCTCAAGGCCGATGACTTCATCCAGATCGCATTGTCATTCTGATTGAACAATCTATGATTAAAAGAATTTTATTCATAGTTGCTTGTGTATCATTGTTCTGTGGCTGCGCTGACAGACGTGCTCCGTCGTCAGCGCTCCAGAACAAAGTGAATGCTTTTGCCACTTTCCAGATTGGCTCGCCTTATATGGAGGGACTGACCGACAACGGAAAGGAAGTGCTCAACCTTTTCAGGCTCGCTGCCGATGAGGTTGACAAGATTTATTGGCAGCAGGTATTCGGGGACAAGAACGAAATGCTATCTCTTCCTGACGGCCCTGCCAAGGACTATGCTATGATTAATTACGGTCCTTGGGACAGGATGGACAACAACGAGCCGTTTGTCGGGGGCTATGGCCCGAGGCCGGCTGGAGCGAATTTCTATCCTGCAGATATGACTAAGGAAGAGTTCGACGCAATGCCGGATTCTGCGAAATTCAGTCCTTACACCCTTATCAGAAGGGCTGAGGACGGCAGTCTCAAGGCTGTATGGTATCACGACGCATACAAGGAGAGCATCGACAAGATAGCCCGTTATCTCGAGGGCGCCGCAACGATGACCATAAAGGAGAGCGTGAGGAATTACCTGCTCAAACGTGTCGAGGCGCTCCGCACAGACAACTATTACGAGTCTGATCTTGCCTGGATGGATATGAATGACAGCAAGATTGATCTTGTGATTGGCCCGATTGAGGACTATGAGGACGGTATCAACGGCCTGAAGGCCGCTTATGAGTGCTTCATCCTTCTCAAGGACCTCAAGCGTACTGAGGAGCTCACCAAGTACATCTCTATGCTTCCTGACCTCCAGAAATCATTGCCTTGTCCGCCTGAGTACAAGACTTTCGTACCAGGTACCGAGTCGGATATGTTCGTTTATGACGCAATATATTATTCCGGTGACGCCAATGCCGGCGGAAAGACAATCGCCATCAACCTTCCAAACGACCCGAAAGTGCACGCTGAGAAGGGCACCCGCCGTCTCCAGCTACGCAATGTCATCAAGGCCAAGTTCGACAAGATTGTCTATCCTATCGGTTCAATCCTGATCGAGCCGGAGCAGCAGCGCTATCTCAGTGCCGACGCGTTCTTCTGGAATGTGACTTTCCACGAGGTGGCGCACGGTCTTGGCGTAAAAGAGACAGTCAACGGTCTCGGACCTGTCGACAAGGCACTTGGGAACGAGTCTTCAGTATGGGAGGAGGCCAAGGCCGACATTCTCGGACTTTATATGGTCTGCAACCTGATTGACAAGGGAGAGATTCCGGTGATTTCCAAGGAGTCCGCCATCACGACATACATCACAAGTCTTGTCCGTTCTGTACGTTTCGGTGCCGGAGAGGCACACGGTCGCGCTAATATGATGTGCTACAATTTCCTTAAAGAAAACGGCGCTTTCGAGCGCAACAAGGATGGACGCTATCATATCAATTTCGACAAGGTTCCGGCTGTCGTGGAGGCCTGGGCAAATCTCATCCTTACAACCCAGGCAACCGGCAATTATATGTTCGCCAAGGAATATGATACGAATCACGCTGTAGTTCCTGAGGCCCTGTCTGCGGACATAGCCAACGTCAACCGGGGCGGTGTTCCTGTGGATATCCGTTTCGAGTTCGTCTGGTAGCATATTGCTCACATAAAAAGACCCCGGAGCCATTTGACTTCGGGGCCTTTTTTATTGACAGGCGCTAAATTATTTGCGGTATCCACACTTAGGGCAGACACCGTTCTCGTCAAGCGAAATGCCGCAGAGAGGGCAGCGGTCAACAGAGCCTGTGGTGTCGAACTCGGCGCTTGCCGCATTCACGCCGCTCGTGAATGTTATCTTCGCGATATTGAGCTTGTCCTTAAGTAACTCATAAACAATCTTTATCATCCCCTCAACAGTCATAGTCTCCTTTGTGACTACGAGACGTGAATCAGGATAAGCGGAAGCCAATGATGTGCGGAAAGCCTCTCCTTTCATCTTGTTCTGGGGATGTCCGTTCTTGATTCCCTGCTTCTCATAAACATCAAGGATTGCAGGAAGTAGAGGATCGTCCTCCCTGAGGATGAGGGCGTGGTCAAAGTTCTTGAGAACGTCCCAGGCCACTTTCTGGATTTCGTTGCAAGGGTAAACCATATTGACACCCGGGTTCACGCTGTCCTCTACCTCGATGGTGAGGGTGCCCGTGTGTCCGTGAAGGTACTGGGCTTCGCCCTGGAATCCGTAGAATCTGTGTGCATACTGCAAGTCAAAAGTTGTGATGCTTCTCATAAAATGTCTCCTTTTTAGAATAATTATAATTTGGAATCGGTTTGGTAAAGATAGTGATTCGGAAACCAATTTCCAAATTAATTTTTAAAAATTCTAATTTAAGAGACAGACTCCCACTCCGATTCCTTTGTCTTTGCACCACAGCCGGATGTTTCCTTCAGCGTCCATTTTCTCCACCCGGAATGACAGATTTCCACGGATATAGGAGGATGCGCCTGAGGCATATTTGAGAGAACAAGTGATATTCTGTCCTACTTCAACAGGGAGTGCATTGCATGTCAGAATGTAATACTCCGACATATTGTCGTTGCATACCCTGAACTGCTTCAGTGACCGGTTGAACCCGATTTGGCAGTTGTCCGGAGCATAGACCATCTTTTCCGTGCCTCCGATTTTGAGCATTATCCTGTCGGATGCCAAAAAATCAGGATCCGGGTCATATCCCTTGCTGCAGCCTGAAAGAAAGGCCGATGCTATCGCAAATAATGCGGGCAGATATTTTAATATAATCTTGGTCATTTTACGTTCATCTCTTTACAGATAATGTCTTTTTCTCCATTTTTGTCCGTGATAACTGCTTTAAGCAGACCGGAATGCGTCAGTTCATAATAACCTCCCTTGTCGGCTGAGATGCTTCTTCCGTTCATATACCATTCCACAGTGGAGTCTTCCTCCTTATTATAGATTCTCAGCGGGAGAAGTGCGCCGGAAGGAAACGATCCGTCTTCGTTCCTGCTGACATTCCGGATGAAGATGAACGGATAACCTCCGCTGTAAATGGTTTTTGTCGTGAAATTGACAACAGCTTTCTTTCCTTTTATTCCTCCGGCCTCGAACCATATTCTGACTCCGTAGGCCGTGGTCCCCTGCAGCCCGTCAAGACTCAGGGCGTATTTTCCGGGTTCGTAGGCGGAGACAGTTTCAGTGGCAGTCTCTTTTCCGCTTCTGCCCCATTCCACAGTTGCATCTCCGAAATATGAGGCATCAGCCTCCCATCTTATAATGGCGCCGTCCTGGAATACCTCGGTGCTGGTGACAGTCACTCCTGCCGGCACCTGACTTCCGACGGAAACGACTGAGAATGTGATATTTTCGCCATTTCTTGAAATGCCGCTCAAAGCGATAGGCGAGGACGTCCCGTCCCAGAACCTGAATGCCGGAGACGTCATATATGAGAAGGTGTTGTTGCGTTCGTACGGGAAAAACACCTGGGACGCGGCCACTGCATCAGGATAGGCCTCTATCATATCCGCGCATTCGTGGGATGAATTGCAGTTGACCTCATTGTAATACCAGCGTTCGCTTGCTTTTGCCGTCCTTCCCAGATAGCTTGACGCTCCAGTGTCGTTTGCTGACTTGTCAATGTGGTAGATGGCAAGCCCGGTGCCGCCTGCGTACTTGTCCCATCCGGAATCGCTCCGGCATTCGAACAGATAGTATTCCCCTTCGTTCCCGGTTTCGTACCTGAGGTAATGTCCGTTCCTGTTTACCGGCTCCAGCTCGTATGTGCCTTCCGTTATGATTTCCGGACGTCCGATTCCCAGCATATCCCTGTCAATCGCATTGTAATACGGAGGAGTGCGGCCGTTGTCGTTGTAGTTCCCGCTGTCCATCAGTGCGGTGCTGCTCCAAAGGCATTTTGAACTTCCGTTTTCTTCAAGATCGGTGTCATACATATCCATAAGGCCGAGTGTATGGCTGTATTCGTGGCAGAATGTGCCGATGGTCGTGCACATATATCTTCCGGAGTTTAAGTTCAGGGACAGTTCAGATGACACAGCGTAGCTGTCGATGCGTTTCCCGTTCAGGACAAGATTGATATTGGCCGCTGTGAGATACCACGAATGTGACCAGATGCAGCATTCCTCGCCGCATTCCGCTTCGTCTTTTCCGGCCACGAACAGGAAGACATTGTCCACCTCTCCGTCTCCGTCTTCGTCATAGTTCGAGAAATCGACTCCCTTTTCGGAAGCCAGCCTGCACGCCTCCTCCACGGCCTCCGCCGCTTTCGCATCGTTGCCGGAGGAGTCGTTGTTGCCGTAATAGGCCTGTTTGCCTGACAGCGTAACGACAGGCCCGATGTCGAATGTGAATTCGTAAGCCCCCTGGAACTGGTTCTCGAAATATCTTTTCGCACTGTTTTCCGCCGTGTTGATGATTGACCTGAAATCGTCCTCAGTGTATGTCATCTTCACATCGGAGAATTCGGCAAGCAGGATAATGCAGCGCTTCTTTACCGGACCGTCAGCGGATTCATCTGCTCTGGTGGCCGGCCGTCGTATTGATGCAACTATTCTCCTTGTTTCGGCAGCCTTCAGCCTCAGGGTGTTGTATGGGATATAGGATGATGCGGACAGGATATGGGCGGGAACTTCATCTCCTGCGATGAATCCGCTGCTGGTTATGGTTCCGTCCGGGCTGAATAATCCGTAGCACCAGAATCCGTCGCCGTTTTGTCTGAGCACGTGGCCGGACAAATCGGTGAGCACGTGGACATTTTCGTCACCCCGGAGCCTGGCCTGGATTATGAAACCGTCAGGTTGCCGGAGGGTGATTTCCCCTCTGTAAGCCTGCTTGGCCTCCGATAATGACGGGATCAGCAATATAATGGTCAGGATAATGTATTTTTTCAATTCAGTCAATCTCATAAATCTGCGGACTATTCTGCATAGTTACGCAATTAAATTGACTTATCAAAGCAAATAAGGGGACAAATTTTTAAAGGCAGGCATATCAATGTCATCACGACATTTGACTTTGCCCGCCTTTAAGACGTGTACTAAAACCTAAACCTTGCTATATAGATGCAGATTGAATCCGGAATGTTGCATCAAAAAACAAAAAAAAATAAGAATATCTGCTTTTTTCAGATATTCTTACCAAGTTTCATCAGAAAATCGGCGATTATTTGCCGGCCTCAACAGAGAGTTTTCTGAATTCTTTAAGATCTTTGATCATCTCAAGAGCGGCTTTGCGCGCACGGAGACCTGCTGCTTTTGTTCCTTTCTCAGCCTGTGCGTCAGCATTGGCTACGAACTCCGGGTAAGCAGCTTTGATTTTCTCAATGAGTTCTTTCATAATCTGTGGCATTATTTGTTAAACAATAAATTCCTTTTATTAACAGACTGCAATTTATGAAATAATAGAATAACTTGCAAATAAAATTTTGAAAAAATGCTAACAGCCAGATGATTAGGCTTATTTTCCTTTCGTGTTGAACAGGTTCATAGCCCTGTCTGGTCCGACAGTTACGAAGGCTTTTATGCCCTCTATAGCCTTTTCACAGAGCTCCGGCATAGCCTTCAGTTCTTCTGGGCTCATCTTTCCTATCACGAAGTCAACCTGCCCTCCGCGCTGGAAGTCGTTGCCTATTCCGATTCTGATTCTTGAATACTCCTGGGTCCCGAGCAGTTCCTGGATATTCTTCAGTCCGTTATGTCCTCCGTCACTGCCTTTTTTGCGCATCCGCATTGTTCCGAAAGGAATGTTGAGGTCGTCGCAAATCACGAGCAGGTTCTCCATAGGGATTTTCAGACTGTTCACCCAATATCTGACTGCGTTGCCGCTGAGATTCATATAGGTGGAAGGCTTCAGCAGTGTAATGTTCCTGCCTCTGAATGATACGGTGGCTATGTCGCCGTATCGTTTGGTCTGAAAAACAGCATTGGATGCCTGGGCCCAGGCATCCAACACCATAAAACCTGCATTGTGTCTGGTATCTGCATATTCCGGCCCGATGTTACCGAGACCAGCTACAAGGTAATTCATACCAGATACTTGTTCAGTTATTCAATTAAGACTTTGAAGCCTGACGTGTTGACTTCACAGTGCAGAGGATGGTTGTCTTAGGAGAGATGACGGTGAGGTTGTCATACTTGAGGTCTCCGGCAACGATTCTCTTGCCGATCTCGAGCTCGTCAACGTTGATTACGAGGTTGTCAGGAAGGTCTTTCATCAGGGCGCTGATACGTACCTTGCGGCAGAGTCCGACGAATTTACCACCGGCGCGCACACCGGCTGCGTGGCCCTCGAAGGAGATAGGAACGTCGATGGCGATAGGTTTCTCCTCGTTTACTGCGAGGAAGTCCACGTGGAGGCAGATGTCCTCAATCGGGTGGAACTGAAGTTCGTGTACGACTGCTGTATATTTCTTTCCGTTGTCAAGAGTGATGTCAACGATGAAAGATGCAGGAACGTGTGTAAGTCCTTTAAGCTCTTTTGCTTTCACAGTGAAGAGGACGTTCTCGATGCCGAGCCCGTAAAGGTTGCAAGGTACGAGGCCCTCTTTGCGGAGCGCTTTGATTGTGGCCTTGTTGCCTGTTTCGCGCACCTGGCCGTTCAATTCGAAATGTTTCATTTGTCTGTTGTTTAAAATGTGTTACTCAGTCTGTGACCTCACAGACCCCATTGCACCAAAAGCCATTCGGCTTTGTAATATGCGGGCGCAAAGATACTATCTTTCTGTCAATTATCAAATTTTTCCGGTATATCCAGTTGAAATTTCTCCACTTCAGGGTTTGCGTCAGTGTGGCTGGTCCGCACGACTTCCCACATCTTCTCCACTATCTCCGAATGTTCTGCTGCGCGGTCGGTCGTCTCCTGCGGGTCGTCCTGGAGGTTATAGAGTTCCATCACCGCATTTCCGCTTCTGACATTGCGCAGCAGGCCTTTCCACTCTCCGATTCTCACTGCCACCCAGCCTTTGCCTCCCGGGAATTCCCAATAAAGGGCTTCGTGTTCGGCGGCTTCTTTTCCATACAGGACCGGAGCGAACGAAACTCCGTCATTCTCAGGAGCTTCTACACCTGCGACCTCAGCCAGAGTAGGCATAATGTCAGCGAAACTTGAAATCCTGCTGACGGTTTTACCCTGCCTTTTGCCTCCCCGGCAGACGATGAAAGGCATTCTTATGCCGCCTTCGCGGAGAGATGATTTGCCCCATCCGGCGCAGCATCTGAAAGGTCCGCCGCTGTTGAAATATTCCATCGGGGAATTGCCGTTATGCGCCGGCCCGTTGTCGGATGACACAATGAAAATGGTGTTCTCCCACACTCCGAGCTCTTTCAGTTTGCTGACGAGGCGGCCCACCTGTTTGTCGATGTGGGTGACCATAGCCGCATATGTGGCGTGAGGGTATCTGTTCGGCAGATACATCCCGGGTTCGGTGCGCGGCTCCTCGTCACCGAGCTTGTCCACATAATACATCACCTCATCCATCGGGGCCTGCACGGCGCTGTGTGGCACGGTTGTGGTCCACATAACGAAGAACGGGGAAGAAGCGTTGTCCTCAATGAACTTCTCCATCTTGTCGTACATCAGGTCGCAGCTGTAATGCTTTCCTCCGTACTGTTCGTAGCTCGCCGCGTCATATTTGTCAAGGCTGTCCGGCAGCCGGCAACCCTGCACGACAAGGTCATTGCCGGTCTGGATGCGCTCCCCGTTCTCCCAAAGTTCCACAGGATAATAGGAGTGGGCGAGCGCCTGGCAGTTGAATCCGTAGAAATAGTCAAATCCCATTGTATTGGGAACTGAGCCGCTTCCGGGGAATCCCAGACCCCATTTCCCCACCATAGCTGTCCGGTATCCGGCTTTCTGCATCATCGTGCCGATGGTTTCCGTGCCCACCTCCAACGGGAACTGCCCCTGTGCGTCCGGATTCAGGAACACCCCGTTCCACCCGAGGCTGTCGGTCGGGACATAATGCTCCTCGTTGTTGCGTATCTGGCTGTGTCCCATATGCCTGCCTGTCATAAGACAGCATCTTGAAGGGGACGAGAGCGGGGCAGCCGAGTACATATCGGTGAAAATGAGCCCCTCGGCCGCAAGAGAGTCAATGTGCGGTGTCTCGATTTTCTCCTGGCCGTAACATCCGAGATCTCCGTATCCGAGGTCGTCGAAGAGCAGGAACACAATGTTGGGCCGGGTCTCTTTCCGGCCAGAGCAGGAGCAGGCGGCGAAAGCCGCGGCTACAGTAAGAAACTTGGTGCAGGATTTCATTTATTCCATCAACTTCTTGTATTTGAACCTCTTGGGCTCCTCGTTCCCGAGACGCATCTTCTTGTTGGCCTCATATTCTGAATAAGTGCCTTCAAAGAAATATACCGAAGAGTCTCCTTCGAATGCGAGAATATGTGTGGCGATACGGTCGAGGAACCAGCGGTCGTGGGATACTACAACAGCGCATCCGGCGAAGTTCTCCAGACCTTCCTCAAGAGCGCGTATGGTGTTGACATCCACATCGTTGGTAGGCTCGTCGAGAAGCAGGACATTGCCTTCGTCCTTGAGAGTGAGGGCCAGATGGAGCCTGTTGCGCTCACCTCCTGAGAGGATTCCGCACTTCTTCTCCTGGTCTGCTCCGGTGAAATTGAAGCGGGACACGTACGCCCTTGCGTTCACGTCGCGTTTGCCGAGCCTGATCCAGTCGAATCCGTCGGAAATGGTCTCGAACACGGTCTTGTCAGGATCGATGCTCTTGTGCTGCTGGTCCACATAGGCGAGCTTGACAGTCTCTCCAATGGTGATTTCTCCGCTGTCCGGCTGCTCAAGGCCCATAATCAGGCGGAAAAGGGTAGTCTTGCCCGCACCGTTAGGGCCGATCACTCCGACAATACCGGCCGGAGGAAGCATAAATGACAGGTGCTCGAACAGCAGTTTGTCCCCATATCCTTTCGAAACGTCCTTGAACTCAATGACTTTGTTTCCGAGCTTCGGCCCGTCAGGAATGTAAATCTCAAGGTTGGCCTCCTTCTCCTTGCTGTCCTGGCTGGCGAGTTTCTCGTATGCTCCGAGCCTGGCCTTGGACTTCGCGTGACGGGCTTTAGGCGCCATCCTCACCCATTCAAGCTCCCTTTCAAGGGTCTTGCGGCGTTTGCTTTCCTGTTTCTCCTCCATCGCAAGGCGCTTTGTCTTCTGGTCGAGCCAGGAAGAATAATTGCCTTTCCACGGAATTCCCTCGCCTCTGTCGAGTTCAAGAATCCATCCGGCGACGTCATCGAGGAAGTAACGGTCGTGGGTGACGGCTATTACGGTTCCCTTATATTGCTGGAGGTGAGCCTCAAGCCACTGGATACTCTCGGTGTCAAGATGGTTGGTGGGCTCGTCGAGGAGCAGCACGTCAGGCTGGCGGAGCAGCAGGCGGCACAGGGCGACCCTTCTTCTCTCTCCTCCGCTGAGGGTGGCGACTTTTGCGTCGGATGGCGGGCACTGGAGAGCGTCCATCGCCCTCTCAAGTTTCGCGTCAATCTCCCATCCTCCGCAGTGCTCTATTTTCTCGGTCAGCTCTCCCTGCCTTTCGATGAGCGCGTTCATCTGGTCGTCGTCCATCGGCTCGCAGAACTTGAGATTGACCTCCTCATATTCCTTCAGCAGGTCCATCACCTCCTGGACTCCTTCCTGAACCACTTCAATGACTGTCTTTTCCGGGTCCATCTGTGGCTCCTGCTCCAGATACCCTACAGTGTATCCCGGAGCCCATACCACCTCGCCCTGGAAACTCTTCTCCACTCCGGCGATTATCTTCATCAAAGTGGATTTTCCTGAGCCGTTGAGACCGATGATGCCGATTTTCGCTCCGTAAAAGAATGAAAGACAGATGTCCTTCAATATCACTTTGTTGCTTGACGGGAGGATCTTTCCCACCCGGTTCATCGAAAAGATGATCTTCTCGTCTGCCATAATTCTATCTGATTTGTGTTAATATTATTTGCATACCATAATCTTCTGGATGAGGCTGTCGGCCATTTCCATCCCGGATGAGCCGATGCTTCCTAAATTGCTGATAGTCTTCTCAATATCCCTGTCAATGATTCCGTCGGTCTCGCAGACGCATATTCCCTTGAGAGCCAGCACGGCGGACTGGATTGAACTCGAAACCCCGGAGGCCACTTTCATAGCGCAGCCGACCTTGGCCCCGTCGCAGACCATTCCGGTGATGTTTCCGGTCATATTCTTTATCGCGGCGCAAATCTCATTGTAACGTCCTCCTTTGAGCCAGACAAGTCCGCAGGAGGAGCCGGTGGACGCCACCACGCACCCGCAGAGAGCAGACAGCCTTCCCAAATAACCTTTGATGTGAATTGCTATGAGATTGCTGAGTATCAATGCCCTTGCCAGATTCTCGTCAGGAGTCCCGTGCTTGAGGGCGTAAGCAATGATCGGCATACTTACCGTGATGCCCTGGTTCCCGCTTCCGGAATTGCTCATCGCCGGAAGGGTGCAGCCCGCCATCCTTGCGTCGGATGCTGCGGCCGTCATCGCCATAGCGTAGGTCAGGAAATCATTGCCGAAGACCTCCTCCGTGTTGGAAAGGATGGTCTTGCCGACTTTGAGTCCGTAATCTCCTTTCAGCCCTTCTTCTGCAAGTGCGAGATTGAGCTTCCTGTCATCTAAAATGAACTTTATGTCATCGAATGCAACAGTATCCGTAAACTCGCATATCTCTTTGACTGTCAAATGGTAATCAAGTGTGTCCCTGTCGTCTTCAACTGGCTCTGTGGAATCTCCGTGGCAATGCCTGAAATCATTGACATCTCCATCCACCATAGTCTCCACAATCCTGTCGTGCATATTCTCTATAATGGCTCCGGCGGAATGTCCGCAGGCGGTGACGGATGCCTTCACATAAAGTTTCGGGCTGTTTTTCTCAATGTCAATGCGGACCTTGTTCCCTGTCACAAGCTCTTTTGCGGCACGAACGCCGTCATCCGACAGATCTTTCAATACTTCAAGCCCGTAAGAGGCCCTGCCGCAGACCGTTCCAAGCGCGGCGGCGATTCTCAGGCCAATCATTCCCGTGCCGGGAATGCCGACACCCATTCCGTTTTTCAGAATGTTGCCGCTGACGCGGACATCAATGTCGAGGCTCTTGTCATTCCTGAAGTCTGTGCCAGGGAATGAATCTTCCAGAAGTTCCACGGCCTTAGCCGCCGCCAGCGCTACTGCAACAGGCTCGGTGCATCCTAAAGCGGGCTTTACCTCTCTGTGTATCAGACCGATGATTTCAGATTCACGTGAAGTCATAATGCTTTATTTACGGTTATTGAAATATTCCATCATTCCTTTCATCAGCGCCACCCGGCTCTCCTCGTCCTTGATTACTTCTATAGGGAAACCTATGCTGACCGAGCGGTATCCGTCTCCGTCATAGCATACGCCGGCAGGTATTCCGGTAGTTCCGTATCTGAGGAAGACCGAGGCCCTGTCATTTGCCGGCATCAGTCCGTCCGGGGTCTCCACATTGTAAACGGTACTGTTCGGCAGCTGGTAGAACGAAACCGGCTTCCTGAACTCTCCCAAATCTATTCCCTTGGAGCGGATGACTCTTGCCTGTCCATTGCGCTCAGCATAGTTGGTGAGCCACCTGTAACCGAGAATGTCTTTTGCAAACGCCTGTGATTCAGTCTGATATGTGCTGTCCGGGGTGAACTGGTACACTTTGTCCCACAGGTCTGTCCCGATATTGGCCCCGGAAACGAGCACGTTGCCTCCGTTCCTGCAGAATGAAGTCAGCGTTTTGCGCAGGCCGTCAGGGAATACCCGGAATCTGCTGTCCAGCAGGCTGCCGCTTCCGGCAGGCGTCGTCACCTGTTTGCCGCATATGATGTCCGCCGCCCAGTATTTTTTGAATATGGAACTGTCCCTTACAAATGCGGAAGAGCTTGCGGAGCAGAATGAATATCCGGCTTTCATCAATGCGGCTCCGTGGGTTGCAGGGTAGTCGAAGGTGTTTCCAGGGATTATTCTACCGGCGCAGTCGGTGTATGAAGCCCCGAATCCAGGATTGTCATCGTCAGACCATCCGAGGTCTCTTCTCCACTGGTACATTTCGCCTATGCGGTTGATTTCGTACATATAAGGCACTCCGGCATCCAGTCTGTCGTCGAATCCGGCGTGTGAAGGTGTATCGAACCAGGCAGGAGCGGAAACCCTGTCAAAATTGTTGACTATCAGCACTGTCCTGTTTTCAGGGCAGCCTGCCTCGGGTATGCCGGCGCTGAGGGTTTCTGACGGGAAACTCCTTCCGCCGTCATTGAAGGCCGATATCCTGTAGCTGTACAGATGTCCTTTCCATATCTGCGTCTCGAAAGACAGGCTTCCGTCATTTCTGCGTACGGGCTTGATTATCCGACCGTTGTCGAAACCTCCGTCGTCCACTTTGGTGTACAGGATATATCCTGAAGGATTGGCGGTCGTCTCTAAAGTGTCCACTGTAGGCAGCCATCGGAGAACGGCTTTCCGTCCGTCCTCTATTGTGACAGAAAATGAATTCACAGGGAGAGGCTGCACGGCATAGTGGAAACCGTATCTGCTGCTGAGATACTTGAGTATTCCTTTGTATATGGCACGGCTGACAGTGAACCTGAATGAAGGGTCGAGCCCGTATTTCATATCGGAGAAATTCTGGTGGGACAGGAGCTCAAGTATCATTGAAGGAACTCCTCCTGTCCGGCATTCGCTGTATGACCTGTTCCAGATTTGTCTTCTTCTCCATTCCGGATTGAACTGCGCACGTACATCCGACACAATCTGGCTCTGGACATCGTCGGCGAGCACCCGGGCTGTCATACGGTCCTCTCCGTCAGGCAGTCTGCGGCTTCCCTCGCATTTGAGCGTGTATATCGCAAGCGTGCCGACAATGGAGTCATTCGCAGTGGTCCCGGCGTCAGTGTGGAAAGCGAACGAGAGGTCAACCGGTATGCCTTTGCCCTTTCCGGACGGATTCACTCTCGAACCTCCGCTCATCAATGACACCCAGGCTCCTCTGTCTGCATAATCGTTGGTGTAGTCGTCCTCGTGTTTCCTTGTGATTGTCGAGTCCACTCCGGCCCATTGCATAGAATATAGCGCTCCCTCCGCGAATGCCGGCAGTCCGGACAGTTCGTATGAGGTCTCCTCATCTCCTCTGGCAATCTTTCCCATTCCGCCTCCGAATCTGACAGCGTCGGCAGTGACAACTGTGCCTGGACGGAAAGTATGTCCTTCAGGTGTTCCGTTGTCGAGGGTGACAGAACCGTCTGAGCCTGTCCCGAATTCGAAAGTCCCCAAGTATATCCAGGTGCCTCCTCCCATTTTTTGGTTCACTGAGAAATGGCTTTCGCCTCCAAGGTGCCTGACTGTGTAATGCGCTGCTTCAGAACTGTTTGCCAATGTCTTGTAGGAAATGTACACGGCGTATCTTCCTCTTTCCCGGATATCAGCCGTCCAGACTGCCGACGCCGTTCCCCTGCGGTCCTTGACGCAGGCTGTCTTCCTTGCGGTGCCCATTGTGAACGGGTTGTCATTGCCTGTGTAGATGGCCTTGCTGTCTGCGAAACCGGTGCCGGCATCCTCCCATTTGCCTGATTCGGAATATTCTCCCAGCGACCTCGGCCTGTTCTCCTCTATGAACGAGAACGGCATATCATTGTCGCATACGGATTCGTTTCTCTGCGTGTCCCGCTCTCTCGGCGTCATTACGTATGCACCGGCGTTTTCCAGCATCGGAATCAGGAAAGGCAGTACGTAACTCTGGGTGTACATATCCTCCACGGTGGTGAACAGCGGCGCTCTCTGCCATTCCCATCTGTGGGTCTTGGCCTCATAATATCGTCCGTGACTCTGCCAAAGGGCTATGTATCTGTTTGATAATCCTTTATGGAATTGCTGGCCGTCGATTTCCCTGACCAAAGGATATTTGTTGTACTGTTTCGGGTCCTCTTTCTTCCAGCGGTTCTGGTGTGGAGTCCCGTCATTTCCGGCAGGATGTGTAATCAGCTGCTGGACCGGGAGTCCGTCGCAGTATATCGCCCCGATCCTGTATTGCCTGCAATTGTCCGGAGCTATCTCCTTCAGGGTTGATTTGAGCCACGGAATGTCGTCCGGATGCAACGGGACTTCTCCGAGGCTGCCGGTGAAATAGAAGTCCAGCAGTCCGTTGTGGTTCTTGACGGAAGACAGCTTGAGGCTGCATCTGACCGATGTGCGTTCCTCCACGAGCACGCTCAAAGAGTCACATCTCTCACGGAAAGAAGTTGTCAAGTTCTGACCGCCGGCCGGAAAAGCGGCCAGCAGTACAGCCACTGCCAGTATTGAAAGCCGTTTCATCAAATCCGTCAGTCTTTTGCCAGAACCGCCTCTCCGAAATATTCAGGTCTGTGGAAGTCCGGCTGTTCAGTCCCGACCGGAGCCCAGCTCAGGAAATGCGGGTGCGCTGTCATATCTCCGCATTTGTAAATGTTCAGCCTTATTGAAGCCGGAGGATTCTTGCCGTCTATGCCTATCAGCCGGAGCGGGATGAACATTCCGTTGCTCCACTCCGCAGTCTCGCCTTCAATGTCAATGGTATTGTGCGGCAGGCTTGAAAAACGTCTCACCTGCGCTGTCTCATTATTGCTGAAATGTACGCAGTCTGTCCTCGACCTGCGTTTTGCTGCGAGCAATGTGCCGATGCAGTTCAGTTCGAAGTTGTAATATGTCCCGTCTGACGGATGGGCGATGAAGAACTCGCAGCAACTGTCCTCCCATACCTTGCCGTTGTCCTCAAGAGCCATCGCCCTGACATCCAGACCTTTGATATTGAACAGGATTCCGAGTCCCTCTTCTGACCATCCTGCCTTGAAGGAGCATTCAGGCCTGTATGGATAAGAATCCGGCCAGTCGACACAGTCAACATTCCCTTTCACGCCGCTTTCCAGCGCTGCGGCGAAATCTTCCAACGAAGCGGCCTGTTCCAGCCCTTCGATGAATGGTATTCTCATCAGTTTAGACATAATTATATTCTTATAGGCTCTGCATATCAGTGAGCCGTTTGTAATATCCGTTCAATGCGAGAAGTTCTTCGTGCTTTCCCCGTTCAACTATCCGGCCCTCGTGCATCACGACAATCTCGTCCGAATTCTTTATAGTGGACAGCCTGTGGGCTATGGCGATGGTGGTCCTGGATTTCATCAGGCGGTCCAGGGCTTCCTGCACAAGTCTCTCTGACTCAGTGTCAAGCGAAGCTGTGGCCTCGTCGAGAATAAGAATTGGAGGGTTCTTGAGAATGGCTCTTGCTATGCTAAGTCTCTGGCGCTGTCCGCCTGAAAGCTTCATTCCCCGGTCTCCGATATTGGTGTTGTAACCATCTTCCTTCGCCATAATGAATTCGTGGGCATTGGCAATTTTGGCGGCCGCTATGACATCTTCCATCGTCGCGTTCTCTACACCGAAGGCTATGTTGTTAAATATCGTGTCGTTGAACAGAATCGGCTCCTGGTTCACATTCCCCATCAGGCTCCTCATGCTGTGCAGCTCCATTTCCCTGATGTCCGTGCCGTCGATTTTCACTGCTCCTCCGGTGACGTCATAGAAACGCGGCAGGAGATCCACAAGCGTGGTCTTGCCGGCCCCTGATTCTCCTACTATGGCCACTGTCTGGCCTTTCCGTACGGTGAGGTCCACCTGGTCGAGGACTTTCCGGCCTCCGTCATAAGTGAAGCTGACTCCGCTGAATTCTATCTTGTCAGAGAACCCGTTGATTTTCACAGGACAGCTTATCTCCTTGATATTGCTATCGGTCTTGAGAATCTTGTCCACCCTTTCCATTGAAGCCATACCCTTCGGTATGCTGTAGCTGGCTTTGGAGAACTCTTTCAGAGGGTTGATGATACTGTAGAGCATTACCATATAAAACAGGAAAGTCGGGGCGTCAAATGTGGCTTTCTCGCTGAGTATCAATGTGCCTCCAAACCAGAGCACAATCATTATCAGGACGGTTCCGAGGAATTCGCTCATAGGGTGGGCGAGAGCCTGCCTGGTTGCAACGCGTCCGGTTTTTCTCTTGACTGCCTCAGTGATGCTGTTGAACCTGTCCTCCATCTTGCCCTCGGCGATGAATGCCTTGATCACCCTGAGCCCTCCGAGAGTCTCTTCCACCTGGGCCATTGTGTCGCTCCAGAGGTTCTGTGCCTCAAGTGATTTCTTCTTCAGCTGCCTTCCAATCGCTCCCATTGCCCATCCGAGGACAGGAACGACAAGCATTGTGAACAATGTCAGCTCCCAGCTTGTGAACAGAAGTGCACCGAAATAGAAAATTATCAGAATCGGGTCTTTGATGAGCATATCGAGGGTGCTCATAATGGACGTCTCCACCTCGTTTATGTCACCGCTCATTCTTGCTATGATGTCTCCCTTGCGTTCCTGCGAGAAGAACCCGAGAGGCAGGGACAGAATCTTGTTGTACAGCTCTCTCCTCATATCCCTGACCACGCCTGTGCGTATCGGAATCATCACGGCGGAAGAACCGAAATAGCAGGCTGTCTTGAAGAATGTCATAACGCCAAGGGCTATGCACATCAGGAGAAGCGTGATGGACGCTCCTTTGCTCTGGATGAGCACCGTGACGCCATAATAGGCATTGTTCAGCATTATTTCCTTGAATCCCGCTTCAGCACTGTCCCAGGGGATGAACTCATATACATTGGTGTTCATCTTGAAAAGGATCTGAAGCATCGGGATTATCAGCGAGAACGAGAAGATGTTCAATATTGCTGAAAGCATATTGAGCAGGACCGAGCCTGCGAGGTAATGTCTGTAGGGAGTGACGTATTTTTTCAGTACGCGCCAGAATTCTTTCATCAATCAGTGTTTTTTAATATCATTCACAATTTGCGGTCACACACAAATTTAATCATAATTCTTCAAATACTCGTCAATCCAGTGGAACATAAGCCAGATTCTTCTCTTTAGAATTGACATATCCAGTGAATCAACGGTGTCGCAGGGCTTGTTGTTGTTCATAGTGATGCCGGAGGTGAACAGCACTGACGGGATGCCGTTCTCGAGGAACACTCTCTGGTCGCAGACTCTCCGGTAGAAAATGTTCGTGAAATCCTTGCTGCCGAAATAGTCGAAACCGAGCTCAAGGGCAATGCCGTACCGGCTGTCGCACCAGCTCAGCAGGTCTCCGCTCCTCTTTCCGAGTTCGTCCCTTCCAAGCATAATGATGAAGTCAGGCCTGCCCGACTTCAGAGTGCTGAGCGTTCCGCCGATCTGGTCGATGTTCACCACCAGGGAAATCTTTTCCGGAGTGATGGGCTTTCCGCTCACCGGGTCGCTTATCGTGCCTTCGGATATGGATTTCCATAGCGCCCGGGAGCCTTTCATACTGCTGCTCTTGGCGTCCAGGGCTACGAATAATATGTTCTTGTCATAAGCTCTTCCAAGCAGGTGCATAGAGTGGAACATCTCGGCAAGGCTTGTCATAGCCACAACTCCCGAGGCGTTGCTGTCGGCTCCCGGATATCTTATGCCGTTCAGGATGCCGAGACCGTCATAATGGGCGCAGACAATGATGTATGAATCGTTCTGCCTCTTGGAAGTGCCCGGGAGCATACCTATTACATTTCTGCCGAAAGGTTCGTAAAAGTGTGTGGCGTATCCTTTCCCGAGAGGTATCAGGCCAAGACTCCGGAATCTTCTTATCACCCAGAAAGCGGCTTCGGTGCTGCCCCTTGAACCGGTGGCCCTGCCTTCGCAAAGAGAGTCGCAAAGAAATTCGATCTGCCGGTATAACTTATTTTCCCATACTGCGTTATGGGCCTGGGCGCTACTTATCACGCCGAAGGAGGTTACAGAATTCCCTGTTTGTGCCGCAGCCCCCGCAGCCATACACAGGCACAACAGAATATTGAGTATTTTTTTGTTCATTTTGTCAATCGGAGCACAATTATTGCTTATCTTTGCATTTCTGGAATAAAACCTCAAATTTAGGAATTCTTGACGAGATTATGAAACCTGCGGTAAAATTCGCCATTTTATTTGCCTTTCTGACACTGTTCCCGGTAGCGGTTCGGGGACAGTATGACAAGGATGTGTTCTTCTTCAGGGGAAGGACAGCTCTTGCCGACGGCAAGTATTCCCAGGCTATTGAAAACTTCAACGTGCTTTCCAGAATCGACTCAACTGATTACTGGACATTTTTTTACAGAGGAATAGCAAAGTACAATCTCGGAGACTTGCGGGGAGCGTTGAAGGATTTCAACAACTCGGTCCGTCTGAATCCCGTATTCACTTCAGGTTACCATTACAAGGCCATTGCTGAAAGCCGGTCCGGCAATTATGACCAGGCTCTCGGGGATTTGGAGAAGGCTATCAAGCTCCGTCCGGGCTATGTGGGCCTTTATTTCAGCCGCGGAGTGACTTATTTCCTTGCCCAGCAGTTCGAGAACGCCGTGGCTGACTTCGACCGGTATATACGGAAAGAGCCGAAAGACCCTTCAGCATACCTGAACAGGGGGGCGAGCCGCCTTTTCCTGAAGGACACTGTCAGGGCATTCGAGGATTACAACAAGGCCATCGCTCTCGACCGTTTCGAGCCGGAGGGATTCATCAGAAGGGGAAGACTGTATGCAGCAAGCGGAAAATACAATGAGGCCATTTCCGATATGAATATGGCGATAAGTCTCGACACCGCCAATACGTTCGCTTATTTCAACAGGGCCATAATGTATTATGAGCAAAGTGATTACAATGCGGCGATGTCTGATTTGAACAGAGTTCTCGAGGATGAGCCGGGCAATGCCCTCACTTTGTACAACCGAAGCCTGATCAATGCCCAGGTGGGCAATTATGAGGATGCTCTGCAGGATATGGACCGTGTCATCGGCATCAATCCGGGCAATGTCCTGGCATATTTCAACAGGGCTTCGTTCTTCGTCAATATGGAGCGCTGGCAGGACGCCCTGGAGGATTATGACAGGGCCATTGAACTGTATCCGGATTTCGCAAAGGCATATATGAACAGGTCGTATGTGGAGAATATGCTCGGGATGAAAGAGGAGTCGAAGCGGGACTACGACACCGGCCGGAGGAAGGTCAGCGAGTACCGGGCCAAGAACGAGGATGCAGAAGGTTCGTTTGCGGACACTACGAAGAAATACAGCTCCCTGCTCGCTCTTGATGCGGAGTTCGCAAAGAAAGATTTCGACAACGAGATGCTGCAGCACAGGGACATAGATATCAGGCTGCGTCCGCTTTACCGTTTCGTCCTTTCAGATACGAGGGACAATGTACAGTATGCTCTTAAGTACAGATATGAGAACCTTTTAATTGACAGATTCATCAGCAATTCTGCCGTGCCGGTTGCCATAACTTCCTCAGACACAGTTAGGGTAAAGAATCTTGACAAGACAATGTCCAGAATTTTCTCTCTGCCGTCCGGTTCAGGGTCGGAGTTCCTGAAAGCCCTCTGCGACATATCCGTCAAGCAGTTCAATTCGGCTATGGTCCATTACGGCAATTCTGTCGAGGAGAGCGCTCCGGACAAGTACGGCGAACTTTACAAGGCGTTCTATTATATGAACAGGGGAGTTCTGAGAGCTGATATGATTGACTTCATCACCTCAATCGAGAGCAATGTGCAGACTCTCACGATGGATGACAAGGGCACGACCAGGGCGAGGGTGAAAGACCAGGTCAGCCGCAATTATGACTATACCGACGCTGTGTCAGACTTGAGAAAAGCGGCCGGGATAGTGGGGGACATTCCTTATATTTATTTCAATCTCGGAAATCTTCTCTGCCTGTCCTCTTCATTTGTCGAGGCTATAGAGAATTATTCAGAGGCAATCAGGCTCTATCCATATATGGGAGATGCGTTCTACAATAGGGGGCTCGTTCTTATCTACTTGAAAGACAAGGAGAAAGGATGTATAGACTTATCCCACGCCGGAGAACTTGGCGTTGCTGACGCATACAGTGTCATCAAGAAATATTGCGAAGAGGAGGATAACAGGTGATGGTCCGTTTTATGAGTCTGTCCAGCGGAAGCTGTGGAAATTGCTATTATCTTGAGATGGAGGATGCCGTCAGGGGGCATTGCGGAATCGTCATAGATGCCGGGGTGAGCCTCAGGCGGCTGAAACAGATATTCTCATTCAACGGTCTGGACGAGAACTCTTTCAGTGCGATTCTCATCACCCACGACCATCTTGACCACATCAGGAGTCTTGCATCGTACTGCAAACGGCTGTCGAAGCCTGTATATGCGACGGAAACGCTGCACAGGGCTCTTGCGTCCCATTCTTTCGGTGTGCCGTATCTCGACCAGTGCAGGAGGGATCTTGAGCCTGAGGTATGGAATGATGTAGCCGGATTCTCGGTAAGGTTTTTCGAGGTCCCGCACGACGCCACCCAGACTGTCGGCTATGCTATCCGTGCCGGGGAACATCAATTCGTGATTATGACTGATTTAGGACGTATGACCGAGGAGGCGGAGAAGTTCGCTTCTGAGGCCTGCACGGTGGTTATGGAGTCCAACTACGATATGGATATGCTGATGGGAGGCCCTTACACTCACGAACTCAAGATGCGTATTTGCAAAGGTCACGGGCATCTGAGCAATGACGAGTGCGCGGCAGCTGTCCGCAGGATTTACCATCCGGGACTGAAGAATCTGTTCCTCTGCCATTTGAGTGAACATAACAATACTCCGGAACTTGCTTATAATTCCGCATTTGGGGCATTGCGGGAAGCCGGAGCGGGGGAGGGCGAGGTCAACCTTCGCACCCTTCCGAGAATGAGCCCTTCACCTTTGATAAATCTCTGAGACTATGAGATCAAAAAAACTTCTTCTTGAACTGGCCGCGGCGGCAGTACTGGCGGCATCTGTTCTTTCCTGCGGCCGGAATGAAATCAAGCCGGTGAAAAACATTATCCTGATGATTCCGGACGGCACGTCCACCAGCCTGCTTTCAGTTGTCCGCTGGTACCGGGAATACACTTCTCCGGACAATGGCAATGCGGCCCTGGCCCTTGACCCGTATATCTGCGGGCTTGTCAGGGAGCAGAATTCCGACTCTCCTATTGCGGAATCATCGGCCGCTATGACAGCCTATATGACAGGCCAGTTTGTCCAGGGGCCGAATATCTGCGTATATCCTGCCGCGCATCCGGGACAGGACATCATCAGGGTAAATCCGGACAGTGCGTATCAGCCTCTCGCTACGGTGATGGAAGGCGCCAAGATATTGAAGGACAAGGCACTTGGAGTGGTGGTCACTGTGCGCGCCAATCACGCGACTCCTGCTGGCACTGCATCCCACAGCGTTTCCCGCAATGATGGCCGGGCCATCATCAGGCAGATGGCCTCGAACAGGCTGGATGTGGTTTTCGGTGGCGGCATCAAATATATGGATGACGATGTCAAGGCAATTCTTGCTGACAACTCCATTGATTACATAGAGAAAGACATCGAGGCGTTCAGGGCTTATCAGGGAGATCGTGTCTGGTCTCTTTTCTCCGACGGGGAAATGGCTTATGACATTGACAGGAATCCTGAGCAGGAACCGTCTCTCGAGGAGATGACGTCGAAGGCCATAGAACTGCTTTCCAGAAACAAGAATGGTTTCTTCCTGATGGTGGAGGGCAGCAAGGTGGACTATTCCGCTCACAGCAATGACGCAGGCGGCCTCATTTCCGAGTTCGATGCATTCGACAGGGCTGTCAAGGTGGCCCTGGATTATGCCAGGGAGCAGGGCAACACCGCTGTCATCATCGCTCCGGACCACGGCACTTCAGGCGTGAGCATAGGCGGCAGGAATTATTACAATTATACGGAGAAAGGCCTCGACTCAGCTCTTGTGAATCTCCGCGGCTTCAAGGCTACCGCCCCGGCGATTGAGGAGCGTGTAAGAAAGGCCTCTGTAGCTGATGTACCCAAGGTGTTCAAGGAGTGCACCGGGCTTGACCTCCGTCCGGATGAACTGGCGGCTCTTGTCAAGGCGAAAGACCAGATAGAGACCAACTATATGAATATCAATTATTCATATAATCTTCAGGCAGAGGTCGCACGTATTATGGCTGCTCATACCCATATCGGCTATGTGAGCGGAGGACATACTTCCGAGGATGTTTTCCTGGCGGTTTACAATCCTTATGGCCAGCGTCCCGAGGGACATATCAAAGCCACAGAGCTTGCCGGTTATATGGCCCGTCTCGCAGGCCTCCCTGTGTCCCTGCAGGAACTGACTTCGAGTATCTATGTGCGTCACGATGTGCTTCTTGACGGCCATCAGTTCGAGGTGTCCGGCGAGAAAGACAAGGCTGTCCTCAGTATTGACGGCGGCAAAGTACGTGTCCCTGCCAACCGCTCGTATATCTACGTCAACGAAGAAAAACAGCCGGTCGCCAGCCTTTCAGTATTCGTCCCGCAGAACGGAAATTTCTATATTTCCAGGGAAATCCTGAATTATCTCTGATCATCCTTGCTGGAAATTTCTTTCCGGGCAATCATAGGACGAGGGTGACCAAAAAGCCTGTTATTTGTCATCTCGACTACGCACTGCGTGCTTCGCTCGATGTTACAGACTTTTTGGTCAGTCTCGTTTCTGATGTGGGTATCAGTTTTGTCATTTTATTACTCAATTTCGTTACCGAAAATTTTCTCAAGTGTGTTTTCAAGAGCATCAAGCGACCTCTCTATTTTCTCCTCATCAAAGAGATTGTCAAGAGTAGAGCCTAAACTATCCGCATTGTCATCCAAGCCGGATGAAAATCCATCAAGATACTCGGGTAGCATATTGCCAAATATTTTCAAGAAAGATGCACCTTTTTCGAGTCCATTCTTAATTAACAGTGCGTGGTATCTGCCCATTGCTCTTGCCGCCATCTTTTTCTCTTCTTCATTGTATTCTTTCCCGGAATTAATGTAGTCATCAACCAACTGCTGATATTCAGCGGCAGATTCTGCCCAATCTGACTCCGAATATGAAGAAGACTTCAACTCAGCCTTATCAACGAAGTCATTCAACTTCTGTGGCATAGATTGTGAAGCACAAGATGCTGTGAGTAATGCCATTATTACGGCGAAAATGGAAAGTCTAAATTGATTCATAATTTTACTTAATTAACTAATGACCAAGGTATTATAGCTTCAATAGTATTTTCAATTGAATCAGGAAGCTTAGAGAAGAAGTCCATTCCGCAAATTTGTTCAACATCGTCAACGCTCACTGCATATTTATCTTTCTGCGCAGTAGGAACAGGCTCATTGGGCAAGATGAATCCTACGCATGAATATGACTGTCCTTCCGGAACCAATATAACTTTGAAGAATGAGTCAGGGACTCTGACATTATTGTGGCCAATTGTTCTTACAGGTCCACTATACAGTGGTCCGCATACTATGTACACTCTTCCCATTTGCTTAGCTAACGATCTGCACTTTTTCTCTATGCTCTCCCATGCGCCGCTATTCAAAGAAGCATCTTGAGGACAGATGTTAGTAAGCAAACAACTTTGGTACATTGCATTTTCGCTCCACTTCATATCTCCCGCTGGAGCCATATGTCCACGGGACCATCCAGATCCGTTATAATCCTCATTGGTTGCTCTCGGGCTTATTACATCAAAGTCCTCATAGAACTTTTTGTTGCGAGGGATTTCACCATTCGCCTCTTCTCGTGTCAACTCGTAAGCGACCCAATTGCAATTCCTTGTATCAGAATTATATGATAAGAGATATCCATCTCTTTTAAGAATCTGAGAACTAACCGGTCTATTGTCAATCGGAATCTCAAGAGAAGCGGATTTTTGATATTCTTGCTTGTTCGTCGAATATGGATGCGTTTGGTAAGAGCTGTTATCCAACCCTGCAATCCTGTCACTCCTGCTATGAAGACTCTGCTTTGTGCTTCCACAACTACAGGATACACAAAGGATTGATAGAATAAGAATTGATAAACTTCTTGGCATTATTTCTCAAAAGTACCCGGTTTAGGAATAATGTGTATGACAAAACGCTGGTTCTTCTTATTACCGCCATTGTCCGGCTCTAAACGAAAACGACTTGACTGCCCACTGCCTGCAATCAATACCTCGCAATTACCTAATGAATCAAATTCAATGCCATTACCTTTCCAATAGGTTATCAGCGCCAAAGCTCGTTCGTAACTCAGCTCATAGTTTCTTACATAACCATCCTTTGATGACTGCCCCTCAATAATAAGCAGGTATTGCGCATCGGGAATCGAGGATTTTGCGTTTTGCATAAAAGTGACAATTGCTCTACCAGCACTATCCAACTTATCAAGCTGGCTCTGATCGATGTCATTTATGTCTGAACTGTTTGTCCTGAAAGAAACTTGAATATCTTTTAGTGTATGTCTTTTATATAGAGAGTCATACTCAAAATATTTTTGGTCAATCTTCTCAATAGATTGGTTTAACTCTTCTATCCTGTCCAATTGTTCCTGAGTAGCCACTACTCGTTTATGGAGCAATGCAATTGCCAGTACAAAGAGCATTAACATGACGAAAAATAGATTCGTCATGAGGTCAGAATAACCAGTCCAGAATGATTCTTCTCTTTTTTTGCGAGACATATCAGATAAACTCAAATAAGTGGAGAGCATATAAAACACAGCATGAAACGACGCTCGCACTGGTTATTCCCATAATCGCAACCGCCCACCAAGGCATCTTCCATTTCATTGCCTTAGGGAACTCAGGTTTAGAAATTATAGCCTGCATGCTTCCGTTTGATGAACCGCCTTCCTGCACAATTACCTTAGGCTCCTTATCTGCAACACGCTTCATAATTGCAGCGAGAGTATCCAGTTTTTCAGTTTGAGATGTATATGCTGACGTCATCTTCTCCAGTTGTTCCTTGACTGCAACAAGATTTTTCAATTCGTCGAGTATCTGGGTTGTTTCGGCAAGTCGTGTGTTAAGAGCAGCCTGCTGATCTTCTATTGCCTTAAGAAAGGCAGCATGCTCCTGAGCTGTATAGCTTTTGAGTTGGCCGTATTCATCGACAGTATGTGTCTTGAGGTCTTCGAATGACTTTCCGACGGCAGCATCAATATCAGCAACTGCTTTACTAATAGCAGCTTTTCGCAAACCAATCTGCTCAATCTCGCTTTGGAAGAATTCGCCCATATTTTCAATAAGCTTAGTCCTGTCCTGATAGTCAGTCAGCTCCTGATTCATCTTTTGGACTTCACTTAAATACTGGTTCGACTGATTGAGAAAAGACTGGAGAAGTGAAATTTGGCTTGTGCATCCCTGAAGTTCCCTGAGAACTCTGACGTTTGCGTCAGCCATCCCATTTATATCGAGTTTCTTTATCAGCCGAAGGATCTCCGCCTGGTTGTCATACGTAGTGTTGATATTACCAAAGATATCCTTAAGATTTTTTGAGTTATCTGAGAAATCTTTATTGAACTGGTTAAGATTTCTCTGGAGCATATCCAGAGTGCTGACCATATTGGTGTTCATCTGAGGAAGCAACTCTCCCTGCATCCAACTTAAGAACTCATTTTTACGCTGTTCATTGATTTTCTGTGATTCTTTATGAGACAGAGACCCAAATATGGTAAAGATAACGCCAAAAAATGTTGTGAGCATTGCGACAGCAACACCCTGCATAAGTTCCTTGATTCCTTGCGCACCGTTTATGGCTTCCTTGGAAAGCAGCTGATCAAGACCACCGCCGAATGCGAGAATAGCAACGCCGAAAACTATGCCAAGAACAGTACCACATAGACCAATGTAAATCGGTACACTGGCGGTTGAATCAATCTCATCTTCCAGGCTATCGCAATTGCGATCTGTAATATCCTTCAGGATAGCATAATCGGTTGCACCTTTGTTCTTGCGGAGATAATAATTGATGGACTCAACAATCTTAACGAATATTTTGCTCTCCGAGCCGCTTTTAAGGAGCTTTATGCAAACAGTATTTTCCTCTTCATCTCGTTCTGCAGCTACGGAGTTTGCGAATGATTTCGGAAAAATGTTTTTCAGTTTCTTTCGAGTTTTCTGCGTTTTAACAAAAGAAGCCCATTGAAAACATACGGCAAAGCCAAGAATGATGAGTGATATTAAAATATTCGACATGTCTTAAACAAACTTTACAGTGAGGGGTGTCACGACTTCCCAATTATTCTCCTTCTTTGAAAGTTTTCCCGGATTGAGAGTGCTCCAATCAATTTTTTTACCTCTGCCTTCGATTTCTGAAGCTGCATCAAGGTGGTCTCTGCATTCAACCACTTTATGTTCAGCTTCTTTATAAATTGTAAAATATCCAGTTTGAGGATTACTTTCGAAATAGGTTATTTCATAAATTGTTTTCTGCGAGGGAGATGACTCTATAGCGAAGAACTGGTTCCTTTCGCTGTCGTATGAGGAAGCATATAGAGTATGCTCTGCATCCTTTGTTTTATCTGTTACAGGCAGAAATTCTGATTTAACAGTTGCATATGCTGCTTCATTCGAATCGGCATTCTTTTCTTCCGATGCTCTATGTGCTTGATTATCTTGAGGCGACAATGAGTGTAACTGAGTTTTAAGGGCTTCAATTTCACGCCTGAATCTTAAATCCATAAGATTAGCATCAGCCTTGCGCTTATCGATACGCTCGTTTAATTCATCAATCTTGTCACTGAGACAACTGCATTTAACAAAAAATATAACACTGGCAAGTATAGCGATAATCGTTGCTGCTACTGCTATGAATGGGGATAATAATGTAAGTTGTTCCATAACTAAACCTCCCTTGCAAGTTTACTTAAAATAGCGACAAGCGGATAAAAGAACAGCGTTTCCTCAATCTCAGCATCTGCACCAAGGCCCCAGGACCTGAGCTCTTCCATCTTGTTGTCAAATCCCTGCTTTGTATATTCCATAAGGTCAGTCTTACAGATTCTCTTTACAGTCTCAAGACTGCCGGAATCTGCTGCAAGATCATTGATGAAAAAGTTCTTGTTCTCGGAATTTATACTGAAGATGAAGTCGATGCACTCTCTTACCTGATTGGCGACATTCTTCTTGATGCTTTCATCTATTTGAGCGTAAGTAAGACCTTCAGACAATGTGCTGTCATCAGTACCAAGGAGAGACTTCCTGAGTTCCTGAATCTGATCAAATGTCTGTTTGTCTTTATTTACAATACCGCCTTTGCAGGTAGCAAGTTTAGGCTCGCTGTCAAATATTACCTCAAGATTGGTTTCGGAATATTTCTGACCAAATACTTTCTCGAAAATGAGCGATGCAAACTTTGCAACCGTTTCCTTGTCGGTAGAAAGCACCTTCAATGTTTTGGACCCGTTACCGCTGAATGCAATTGTCTGGGGCAGGCTCAATCCTTCATTTTTCATCATTTTGGCTACATAGTAGATGATTGCACCATAAAATACGATGAAGACATACTTGAGTTTCTCATCTTTAGCAAGCATCTCCTGAAAGTTAAGAGGAATCCGTTTCTCAACGATGGCTTTATGAGAAGCCAGGGAGAAGAAGTAAGCAATTACGTCATTTGAATTCTCACGATGCTCAATGTCCTCATAAGCACTAATCAAATCGTTGATTCCCTTCTGGCCGCTGTTGCTTTCAAGAATGCTCATTATCTTGTCCTTATACCTGACAACGAATCCGTTGTTCTCGCTCGGGAAGTTATAGCCGTCACCAAAGATAGAGTTTGCGGCAAATCTGAATGATGACAAGAACTTAGGCTTGCTGTCTTCAACTACATAGATATCTGTTGTGCCACCTCCGATATCAACTGTCACTACATTGGATTTAGCTCCCTTCTTCCTCTTATAATAGTCATAAGGAGCAACAGATTCTGACATTGTGAGAAGGTTATTTTCAACATCCTCGCCAAAATACTTCTTGTAAAGTGACTGCCATACGTTGTCAAACTCATTTCTACGTGCTCTCGTCATGCTGACAGGATAGAACCATACCACCTTTGTCTCAGATAGACGGCCACCGTTGATGAGAACCTTGTTTCTCATAATGAGAAAAAGGTTGTCGAGATACAGTTTTACCCTGGCTGACTCGCGATTAGACCACTTGATGTCTGTCTTTACATCATGATAGTTAGGTGTATCCACCTTCTCATAGCGGAATGGTATGTTACCGTCGGCAAGACTGTTTGTATTCCTATTATAATCAATATTTACATACTCGGCAAATGCTGTGCGCATAGGGAATGCGTACTCGTCTCCATCATTGATGGTTTCTGGCACAAATGCATCTGCAAAGGCGCCATTTATATCAAGGTCAGAGTATCGTGAATGCATCCTGACCATCTGAACTTCAGTGCTCTTTATATCCAGCGGGAAAGATGTTGATGAACCGTCAATTGAATACTCCACGTGAGTATTTGTTGTTCCGAAATCAACAGCAAATGTAAATACCTTTGAGTTGTTTAGTTGCTTGAATAGAGGTATAATGACATTTTTAACTCCATTCGCTAATACATAGATGTGAGAGAACCGGTTCTCTACGACATAGGATTCAACACCACAGTTGTCGCCAGGCTGCCGTCTGGTTGTCTTGATGCACTCAACAGCGGTATTACTCTTTGCGAAAGAAAGGCTGCTGCCTCGTTGCTTACTCAGGAACGCAATTCTATAATAAGGATCCGTTCCCTCATTAAACTTGACCAGAGGGAATACGCCAAGGCCAAAGCTTATCTCCTTCACGGAACCCTTGTTCTGCTCAATGTCCGGTTTGTTGCTATTATAATACTCCCTATAGTACTGAACGTATCTTCCTTTCTGAATAGGAATTCTCAATGTCACTGAAAGACTGCCACCGGCAAGAGCCTTCATTTCAATCATATCTTTTCCATCAGGCATTTGTGTCTGGAGATCTTCAACGGTAAAATACTCAAAAAATGTATCTGTCAATGGTAACAAGAAACAACTGTCATTCAAATTTCCACTGATATTGCCATTGAAATAATCTTTGCTGAGTGGATAAGGCATCGAAAGAACTGTTGGCTGCAGGAAATCACTGATAGTGAGATATGGATATTTGTCCGCTGAGTGAGGAAGCGTCCTTTCTGAAATAGACTTTCTCTCTTCGTACGGAGCGTGATTTGTATCCTGCCATTTATCCTGAATATAAGTGAGATCAGTATAGCTGTTACCAGTCTCAACAGGGATGACAAGAGGCATCTTATCGTGTTCAATGGAACTCTTGACGGTAAAGTCACTGCGAATGATAGAAGCGGTTGTTCCAATGCTCTTTCTGAACTTCATTCCACAAACACTGACTGTATTGCCTCCAACTTCAAGCGGAGGGTAGGCATTGATACTTTGATTGTTCAACTTGTCAATCTCGTCTTTTTGCTCATCTGTAAGCCATCGGCTGCTCTCTTCAATATATAGATCAAACTCCGGGAAATCTTTTGCAAACTGAGATTGCCCATAAGCTTCTCTAAGAGAGTATATATATTTCTGGAACTGGAAGTCTCTTTGATAAAGAGGCGAGTATTCGCTATCGAACGGCTTGTCTTTTCCACTCGAGCGAAGATACTCTGACGCATATTGAAGGTCATTGGCCGAGCTGAAGAATAGAGTGCATGGTGATGTTGCACCGATTATATTCATTGAAGGATCTGGGCGGCCTTTACCCTTATAGTTCAAAAGAAATATCTTGTCAAGTTTGTCGAAATTATATGCCTTTGCATCTTGATTAAGGTACATGTCAAGAGTCTGACCAAGGATTCGATGCCCATCTTCTCTACTGCTTTTGAGCCTGTTGATTTCAGTTTCCCTGTCCCATACGATAATATCAAGTTGATCGGCGAGTTTGTCATAATTAAACAAGATTTCCCCGATATCAAGACAGTCTGAAACCAGTTTATGATGAATTGTGTTTCCATCAAGGTTATTTGAATTGGCAACAATCCTGAACGCGGTCTTTGCCAGATCGATACGCGCAAAAGGGGAAGGAATGGATGTGATTTCCTTCTTTGCTGTAGCCCCAGCGGGATCTTCTATCTGATTAATGACATTAGAGCCATACTTGGCGCATTTACCCCAATCGGTGATGTTGTCATTTGACTGATTATGCAATCTCAATACTTTTGCCATACCTTACATATTGTATTTGTGTTTAACAAGGTCTAATGAAGCTCTGAACAATAGCTCCATCATCTTTTGTTCTCTGCTTGCTGCCTTGTTGCAATGTGTTCCATTTAGTGTGCTGTCAAACAGAGCATAGTTTCTGTGAAGTTTTGGAAGCCATTTGCGTGCGTCCTCTCCATTTACAATGTCAAATAAAGGCTTGATCTTGTCCTCGTTAAATGGCTTGAATGAACGGGCATTGTTACCCATCTCCCTTAGCCACTCGACATAATAATCACAGAATTCAGCTAAGTCCTTGATAAAATCACCGGAGAAGAAGGATGCGTCAAGTTTATTGTCAATGGCCCACGGCTGATGTTTGAACTCTTTCTCCCTGCAATGTGTCATATACTTGCATGATAGAATAAACTGTGTCAGAGGTCTCTGAATAAGAGCCTTCGTCTCCTTGCCAAGATTCTTGAAAATCACCTGTCCGAAATTCTGATTCTCCTCCTTTTGCATATCGACATCAAGACCATACTCATAATGCTGAGTTCCCATCTCATGCACACTGTCTTCAGGTGCGGCGAACTTCAGTATCGCCAAAGCTGAGACGAGCTCAATAAAATGAGCGTTGTTCTTCTGCACCGAACCCCCGTCATGATTCTCATAAGTGGCAAAACGGTTATCTCCGATATAGAATAATGCATCAATATTGCCGTTATCGCTGATATTCCTTTCATAGTATGCCAAGGCGGACTTGGTTTTTGAGTTGAACGTAGATGAATCGACCGCGCTGTTGTCATCCTGCTTCAGCTTAAAATAAGGAAGAACAGTCACTGCTCCAATATTTGCTTTGCTGATCAGGCTCCAGCTCGCAGAGGTCTTGTCATTTCTAAGCGTCTTGAGAAGAAGAGGGAAACCACTGGCGCCAGTGCCGCCAAAAATTGAACTTATGATAAATATTTTGTCACCCTGCTGAAAATCTGTCGCAAAATCCTTGTACTCTTGAGAATCTGCAAACTGATTAAGAACGACGCTTCCGATATTGGGATTGCCTTTGAATCCCACGACCATGTCAGATTCAAGATTGTTTTCGGAGAACAACATTCGTACAAGAGCCTCGTTTTCTTTGTTCAAGGCGTTAGTTTTAATGAAATCTTTGAACTTGCAGTCTCTTGTATTCTTAATCGCGAATTTGAAATTGCTCATTCCTGGCACAGGGCGTATTTCTGTGCTGAAGAACTTGTTCTTGTTATCGTCATTCCTCTCAATCTTATTGAATATGCTCATATAATGATTCATTGTCGATACGGTCCTGGTCATATCAGCAGCAGAATCATCAGGGTCAATAATAATAGGCACTATCTTCTCGGCGTTACATTTAACGCCACTTGCAAGGAGCATTGTAAGTGCTCTGAGGACTCTGGAACCAGTTCCTCCAATACCAAATACGTAAAGTTTACTCATGGCGCCCGTTATTTAATTTTGTAGGAAGCAATGTCCAAGGAGAGTGCTTGCAGTTGCGGCTCCACCACCTGAATGCCTCAGAAAGGAGGAAAAAGACCAAACCACAGAATAGGCTGTTATATAATCCGAAGAGGATTGCATTGCTACGGCCTATTTGAGATACAAGACTCGGTGCGATATCATTGTGGACAATATCCACATTTATTACCTGAAAGCCAAACCCATAAGCAAATACCATAGATGCCAGAAGCACAATCAGCCAACTCCACCAACGATTGAAACGCGGAGAGTTTATTATATAGTAAAACAACAAAAAAGCAATAATAGCAATCCCAATGGTTGAGAAGAAGATAGATGTGAACTGATAGAAATCCGGATTGTAATCCATTAAACTATCGTCCCATCCCTTCAGGTGCTCGTACAAGGATGGTCCGTAGAAATCCTTGACTGCATAAGGAAGTTCGAACAGGTTCATATTTATTTGATATTAATGATCATTTTTGTGTAAGGGTTTGAATCATGGGCAGTAAACGCCTGCTGGATTCCATTGAATATGTACTCCAGGCCGTATGTCTTCCTTTCATTCTCACTGTCGAAAGACCGGTCATCTTCATCAGTTAATTCATGAGCCCACTTAGGCGTATTGCAACTTACTTGGAGAATGAACTGTCCTTTAGTAGGCAAAACCTCCGTGGATATTTCGATATTGTGAGTAGCTGGGGAGTTCTGCGCTTGATTATGCTTAACATTGATATAGTAATCACGTGAGACCTCCTTGTTGACAAGTCTTGCATAATTGTCAGTATCCATAAGATATTCGTCTCCGAGCATGACTTGAAGAACTCTTAAATCAGCTCCGATAGTAAACATAAAATCTCCGTTTCGATCTTTCTGAATCCGGCTCATTCCATATGCCCCATCTTTATTGAAAGAGCCTTTTCTAGGATTTGGAAGTATGCTGTATTTCACATCAATAGGAGTATTGTAAATGCTCCATTCATGAGCCACCTCACCCTGGAACTTCTCTTTAGGTACGGCATATCTGATCTTGAGGATATGCTCTGGACTTCCAATTATCCAAATGTAGAACGGCCTCATTCCCTGATATGTCCTTGGTGTGTTGTTGTAATCGAAATAACGGCCGTTGAACTGGGAATAGATTTGATAAACAGTCATTCCAAGGCTGCCATACTCTGCGATATAATCAGCGACCGACTGTTTGATGCCTACCTGCTGGTTTACGAGATAAGGCTTTGGATTATTGTTTCTCCCTGGGGAGAAAATGCAGTCTGAGATAAAGATCGACACGGTATTCGGGTCGGTTTTGGAAAGAATTGTTTTTAAGATATCGGAGATGTCAGTTGTCGCTTTATTTCCAACAGTGCTGCTGAAACTGCTTGGCGACAGTTTATTTATAAAATCATCTATAACCGATCCTTTAGGGATTATCTGACTGTTAATGTAATTCAGGTTAAGCGCAGAAGGAATGCCGGAAATATTGACATCTGTAAGGTAATTGAATACAGCCTGCTGGAACTCGGTTTTTCCTTTGTCGACGTAACCGTTCATGCTGCCAGAATTCTCAAGGTAAACATTGATAACGGGATGCCCGTCAATAATTGTTTGAGTATCCTGCGTATCCGAAACCCCTGAGTGATCTCTTTCCGGTTCAGAAAAATTCTCAGGTACATTCACTGTGGTATTACTTGAACCACGATTGCCACCTTTACCTCCAAAGCATCCTGCTAAGAGCATTGATGCGACTGAAAGAAGAATTAGTGACTTCGTCAAGGAGAAAAACCTCATTGGTACAAAATAAAGGTCCGGCGACACCCTGATCCGAACGGATACTAAAAAAGACGTGGGAGTCTTACTCTTGCTCATCCCGCATCAGGCCTTCGCTGCCATCGTAAAGGATAAGCAACGCAGCTAGCCCACGTCAAGGATGATATGAATAAACCCCACGCCCAATGGCATGGCGATTCAAACGTCATCACAAGTGGACGCTCCCGTTGCCGTTACTTCCTTACGATTAAATCAAAGTTGCGAAGTTTGATGCGGAAGATAAACGTCAAGTAACGTCTTCAGTATGTCTGCCCGCCCAACCCTTCTTCCAAACCAAAGTGCCGAAATTAACGATAGACCAACGATTTGGAATCTGGGCTAGCTAAGCAGTAACAAAAATACAAAATAAAACTCAAAAACGATTCATCCTGACAGAAAAATGGCGATTTTATGATTATCAGCATTCATATTCCAACATCTCCCCAGAATTTGAATGCTTGCATATTTATCTTTTTATGCCGGGAAAACTCACTAAGTGTGTAGTGCGGGTCTTTGTGATACCAGAAACCAATGAGTGAAGTGCTGGACGGAGTAAAGGGTATTATCGTAATTCCCACAGGGCTTTTAAATGGAGGACATACTTCCGAGGATATTTTTTTGCTTGGATTTTCCTGCCAGTGTGCTATCGTCGGACAACCGTGACTATCAATCAGTAGTCACGGCTGTTTTGATGTGATCCCAGTTTATTTGGATCCAAATATCTTATGAATCATAAGGTTATCGCTGAAGCAGAGTCAGTAGTACCTTTGAAATGTTATCAATCCAATTCTGCGATATCCCATTCTCATAGGCTACACGGCTAAATTTTGAAACAGCATTTTTGACTTCATCAAGAATTTTCCTTGGCTCCGGAATTTCGAAATCTTCACCGAAAGATATGAGGTCTTGTTCTGTAAAATAGCATCGCTTGGTATATATCCCAAGCGAATGAATGTCATCATCCGACCTCTTCCAGATGTCAGCCGTAAAAGTGATGTCATAGGCCGGTGCCAGTTCCCAATGTCCATCTTCGTGCATGATGAACGAGAAGTTCTTGTTGTGGTCATCGGTATTTCCTGCGACTACATTGAAGCACATTCTGCGAAACAGTTCAACTCTGGCTGATTCCGCCAATCCAAGAGTCCTGCAAAGGAAGAAAAGGTTCTGGTAGTCGCTTGCACTCGGAATGAGTGCCGCCATTGTCTGCGTGAGCAGTTTCCTTCCATCGCGCCTGTCAAATCTCTGCGTGAGGAAATGTTTCCTGCCGTTGATTTCAATCAATCTGGATGGCATAATATCTATTCCCGCCTCTTTCGCCATCAAATAATAGACATATTCAATCTCACAGGACGGGACATCATAATCCTCCTTGAACTTGAGGATGTACTGGGTGAATCCATCTTTAGGGTCCGTCTGCCCGGAAATGATAGAATTGTCCTTGTTGTTGATTGCGATGAGTATCTTTGAGTGTGCACCTCCTGGAGGAGAACCGAGTCGGGCGAATGATTCGAATGTGTTTATATCATCATCCTTAATAACGACTTCTGAACGCTTCCTGTAGATTTCCTGGGCCATTGCTTCAAGACCGGCAAGGTCTCCGGTTTCGGAATCCGCAGTATCTATTTCAGGGACGAACTCCAGGGCGCCGAGACCCCTCTTGCCAATGTAGGCCAATTTCAGGAGAGGATTGCAGTCCTTTGGCTGAATTCCTTTCTCCATGGCCCATTTGTCAAATATGATGCTTCCCCAATGGTCAGGCAACGAATCGGCAATGAATGGCGGCAGACCGTGATATTTGTCCCCAATAGTGCCAAGAAATGCTGGTATTGGTTTAGCTGGCCTTGTCGGCATTATATTGTATGGCATCTCATGGTAACGCTCTGAAAACTGGAATGTTGCCACCTGACGGGCATTATCCCAAGTCATCCTTCCGATCACCTCTCCCCACAACACTACATTGATGTTCATTACCCCTTTCATGATACCCTCTTTCTTTTACGCGAAACACGTTGGGCTGTCTTGCCGTTTTTCTGGGAAAGGAAAGGGGAGTCAGGCACCTCAGGGATGAGGCCTCCGATGCCTTCCATCTGCGTCATTGTCCGCAGAAGTCGTATCAGTGTCGAGAGACTGATGTCCTTATCCCTCTGTGTCTCTATCCGTTTGATAGTTGCAATGGAGACACCTGAGAGGTCAGACAACTCTTGCTGGGAGAAACAGCAAGAACGGCGCATCCTGACCAGCCTGTCGTGAAGCTCGCCGAGTATTTGCTCATCAGTGACCTGGTAGATTGTCTGTTCATTAAGTATATTCATAAATAAGGTATCAATTATGATACGCAAAGATATATATTATCTGGAAAACAAACAAATTTTCTGGGGGGGGGAATTGGAGAGATCAATTTCGACTAAGCGAATAAGTCGTCAAGCACTACTTGAGACTGGACGCTGTTGCTGTACATATTTCTCTTTACACCGTATGTCGTTATCATCGTCAGATGTAGCGCCTTCCGTGTCTTTGTCTCATCCCTGAAGACCTGTATCTTGTTGCGAAGACTTTTGTCATATTCGCTGTCGATGGTGAACTCGTTGATGGAGTATTTCATCTCACATATGTTGATGACGCGGTCTCTTCTGTCTATCAGAAGGTCTATCTGGGCGCCGCGCTTTCCTTCCTCTCCTTTACTGAACCATGCTGAGGTTTCGCATTGAACGGCGTAGATTCCGATGCTCTTGCGGATCTGCTCCAGATGATGCAGGCAGAGCTGCTCAAATGTATATCCTGCCCAACCCCTGCGCAGGGGCAGATCGACGCTGTTGGTCCAGAAATTCTCGTCACGTCCGTAATTGTCCTTTATGTAAGAGAAGTAGAACATAGTGTAGAAATCTGCCAGTTGATAGATGGTATCGCGCTTCTTGTTTCCGAAATAGTTGTACGGGCGTATGAATTCGTTGTCAACCAGGTTCTTAAGTACCTTCCCGAAGTCACCGTTATCGTTTATTCCTATTTCCTTCACGATCTCTTTCCTGGTCATTCCCATTCGTTTTCCGGCAAGCGCTTCAACTACTGCAATATATGTGTCTGCATTCCTGAAAAGGGTGTTGTAAAGATGGTCGAACTCGTCCCAAAGCAATCCTTTCTCCTTGAAGAACATCATGTCAATATTCTTTGCAAGTGTCCATCTGGGATTCATCTGCTTCAGGTAAAACGGAATGCCGCCCATAATCATATAGCACTCCGCGATATCATATCTGGTAAGTTCGAATCCGCGGATCTTGAGATACTCCTCAGTCTCTTTCAATGTGAACGGCCTGAGGAACATACGTGTCGCAGACCTGTTGAACAAACCGCCCTTGTCTCCAAGGAGTTTGTCGGTCATCCACGAAGTCGCGCTACCGCAAGCCACAAGGACAATGTTGTCCTCGGCGGAAGCCCATCCGTTCCAGAACGACTCCAGCGCCGAAACGAAGTCGGAGTCCGCAGTGTCCAGCCACGGAATCTCGTCTATGAAAACAACTTTCTTTTCTGATTTGACGGTGCGTAGATAGGTTTTCAGCAAATCGAATGCCTTGAACCAGTTCCCGGGAACGGAGACGGCTTCTCCGGAGTAGTCTTCGAGAGAGGCTGCAAAGCGTTCCAACTGTGTTCCTGTACTTTTGTTGAATACTCCGGTATGTTTGAACGCATACGTGTTGTCGAAGAACTTGTTGACCAGGAATGTTTTTCCGACACGCCTTCTTCCATACACAATGACCAATTCGGATTCACCTGACTTCATCACTTCATCAAGCAACTCCCATTCGTATTGTCTTCCAATCAGTTTCGGTTCCATATCAGTAGATGTTTTTGTTGTTCAAAGATAATCAAATTTTTTTCATTTCATCATTATCTTGATATTTTTATGGACATAATGATGAAATAGACATATAAATTTCGTCATTATCTTGAAAAAATAGGCATGCGTGATCAAATTTTCTGGGGAAATTGGAAAATGTCCAGACGTGGGAGAAGGTTGCTATTCATTGCAGTCAATCATTCTGCGGCAAGAGACGCATCGCCCGCCAGATCGGAGCAGATGAGCGGAGTAGGAAATAGACTGGAATAGGCTTGAGAACATTCACATAACTGCTGTAATCAAACGCATCCAGCAACAGGAGGAATACATACAATGCGAACAGGCTCAGGCCCCAGTTTGTCACCGCCTTCATTTCGCTTCCAAACATTCTGAATATCAACACTAGAGCAAGGACTGTACAGAGCAGTATCAGGAATAACGGTGCGGTATCAAATCCTACGTATCTGCCATTGATGAAGCGCGAGACCGTGAAACATCCGGTCAGCCTGTCCGCAAAAATCAGCAGGACAATGAAGATAACCGCCAGTGAGCAGGTCAAGTTTGTCCGGTCACCCGTAAGGCGGGCGAAGTTGACGGTCCTGAGACCTGCCCAGATTGTCATCAGGAAACCCAGGACATTGACAGCCATAGCCTTCATTCGGAAGAGCATCCTGACATTCTGATTGCTGACGAATCCTTCACCTATAAAACATATATTGAAGATAAAAGATATCAGCAGCGACAGGGTGTACAGGACGAAGAAAATCCCGAACCCTATGAAAAGAGGATCTATTTTTTTATTAGTCATATTATCAGCTATTTACATTATCATTAACGGAATTAGGTGAGGATTTCTTCCCGCGGGTGACATTGGCGTAAGCCACCTTCAGGATGACAGCCATTGCAGACATATCACCGGACAGTTCCCATATGCTGTCCTTCAACTTCCGGTTCACGAGCTCGGATTTCCTTGCCGAGACAGTCTGGATATTGGTATTGGCAAGTATCGCAATATCCCTTATTCCTATGCGGGAGGAATAGTCTATGAACACAAGAAGCAGGATGAAGTTCCTGAAAAAGGAGGTCCTGGCTCCGAGACCGGCTTTCTCAAGGGCAGCCTCATCGGCCTTGCCCAGATTGAGATAGAACAACGAGCACTCTTCCTTGAACCTGTCCTGGAGGCCATTGATGGCATCCAGCGATTTCAACTTGTAGAATTCCTCGTCCAGGTACTTGAGTTTGTCCTGCGCCGGCAGGGATTGCACTTCCGATACTATTCCTCCGATACGGGACAGAGACTGCCAAAGAGTTGAAGCAGAGAGGATTGACTTGAATCTGCCAACTATCCCCGAAACCGTGTCAGGTTCTGTGCCCACAAACATTGCCGAGAGTTGGACAGGTACCCCTGCATTCTTTACCGCAAGGCTGAGCAATTCCTGGCCATCCGACAGCACGGCCTGGCTGAACCGGCTCATCACAGCCTCAAGTCTGCCCGACAACTCCACAACCTTGTCCATCCGGGCGGAGCGGCATTCCTCCACAACCGATGAAAGCTCGGATACAGTTTCGGAAACAGATTCCGTAAGACATTGAAAGTCCGAAAGTCCAGCATAGCCGGCAGCCTCGGTGAGCATTGACTCGAACTTTTCCCATTGCTCCGTCCTGGCAGAAATACCGGTCAGGTCATCGACATTCAGGTTCGAGCAGATGTCATCGTACATTTTCATAAGGTCACCGCCTGATACCGAGGCATATACGGAGTCCGACATCTTGATCATGAAACGTTCCCGCTCCGCACGCATTGTTATGAATTGCTCAAAGGCTCTGGCCCCTTTTTTCTTGACAATGAAAGGATATACCACAAGGAAGATGAAAACCGATACTGCGAAAAGCATAATCAGCAGGCCGGCCGGGAAACGCCAGATCAGGGCTGTGCGCATCATTGACGGACTTGGACAATCCACTTCCGCCCCGTCAACGGAGAGTTTTCCGCCTTTCAGGGCTATGTGGTAGCCGCAGAAATCCATTTCGCCGGTTTCATTGAGAGCATCAGGCAAAAAAGGCTGCCACGGATTCCCGGTATCCAGGTCCATCTCTATAGGAAGAAGCCTGAACAGCACAGGAGCATCAGGATTATCAATCCAGCCTGAAATCGTGTTGGCATCCAGATACTGATGGTCTAATATTTTCTTCCTGTCCTTCCTGAGTTCAATGACATCAATCCTGCCGTCCCAGATTGAAGGCGACATCCTGACAACTTCGTCATCCGACGCAAAGAAAATACAAGGGGCGTCGTCCCTGTTCAGAACAATGTCCAGCTTCGCAGCGGTATTGACACAATGCGGAGGTAGGCTCTTGACGTAGGCTGCAGATCTGGAACGCAGGTCTATGCTGAAGATGTGGTTGGCCGATGTGACAGCATATGCCGCATACCCTTCAGGCATATTGCGGAAGCCGGCCGAATTGACATATTCCAGGCTCTCCGGATCGCCGGCCCTCCCGCAACCCGCAAGAAGGGGAAGCAGGAGAGCGGTCAGATATGATAGCATTCTGTTCACAGTTTGCAATTTACTCATTATTACGGGAACTATCAATATGCTCTTTTGTAAAAGACAACCTTGGTTCCGTCATTCTTGTCACCCGTTTCATAATAATACTTGGAGAGGTCGGTTGAAAGATATTCAATATAGCCCCAGAGGATGGTTAATTCCGAACCCACATAGCAGCGCTCCCCATTATAAATGATCACGTCTTCCGTACTGAAAGAGCAGAAAGTTTTCTCGATATCCACATCTTCATAACTTCGGGTAGAGGAGTTCCAGACGAAGCTGATGGTCTTTCCCTGGAGATTGCTGTCGTAGGTAGTATTGATGTAATACCCCTCGGAGTCATAGTGCTTGGTACAGTCGTAGCGGAATGAGTAGTGTGACTGCGCTGATGCCGAAAGTCCGGCGATTGCCAGGATGGCGATGGTGATGAACTTTTTCATTGCGATAAGAATTTAAGTGTTGAACTTGATTTCTGCCGCAAAGATGAGGCTTCACGCGGCTTGATACAATGCCGGGAACATTACAGTTGCATCTGTCTGGCAACTGTAATAACCCAATGTGCTGGCAATTATTTCGAAAATCATTAACTTTGTCGCGGCATTCAAATGTATGAAAATCAAGATTTCCATAAAAAGAACCGCGAGGTTGTTGTTTCTGTATCTGCCGGCGGGACTCATCCTGCTCTCCATCGCCTGGGTGACGCTGTACAAGTTCGTTCCGGTCAGATGGACACCACTTATGCTGAAACGCAGTTTGGAGTATCGGGACCAGAAGGATTTCACTAACCAGCGCATCTGGGTTGACATAGACAATATATCGAAGGAGATGGTGAAGGCCGTAATCGCATCGGAGGACGGCCGCTTCGTTGAACATAACGGATTTGATTTCAAGGCAATCAGGGAAATGAAGCAAGCCCACGATAAAAAGGGTACGAGAATCCGCGGATGCAGCACCATTTCCCAGCAGACGGCCAAGAATTGTTTCACATTCGGCTCAAAAACCTGGTTCAGGAAGGGCGTTGAGGCTTATTATACTTTCCTTATCGAGATGATATGGGGAAAGAAGCGCATTATGGAGGTTTATCTCAATGTCGCAGAAACCGGGAAGGGCCTGTACGGAGTGGAAGCTGTGGCTGAGAAATATTTCAATTGCACCGCCTCCAAATTGAGCAGAGCGCAGGCCGTGAGCATAGCCTGCGTCCTGCCGAACCCGTTGGTGCGCAATCCCAAGACCGTGGCCCTGAAACACAGCACCAAATACAATACCACCTGCCGAATTGCCGGTCTTATTCTCTATCCTTTCTGAAGCATCAGTATTTCTCTGGCGTATTGTGTGACATACATACGCTCTTCCGGGCGACTTTGTGTGTTGGCACGTTCAATGAATTAACCTTAGGTTAACAACCTTTGGTTGATTCCCGCTCTTCTTTGCCGGACTTTTCCTGCTGCTGGGCGGCAGTCACATCGTCCCCGTGGGCGTCCTTGTATTTGAACCTGCGGATTTTCTGCGTGGCGGTCTTTTCGAAATTGTCCTTGACAATCTCGACCGTATTCACTTTGGAGGACTTTCCGACGTGCTTGTTCACATAGTCGAGCACGGCTTTCTTCTTGGCCTGCAGGTTGTCGAAGAACTTGTCCTCGTAAGCCTGGTCCCAGTTGAGCACGTTGTCGTCAAACTTCACGAGGGCCACGAGTTTGCCGTCCCGCTCCATTACAAGGGATTCCATTACGCCTCCGAAATGATTAATCACCTGCTCGATTTCCTCCGGGTAGATATTCTCGCCGGATGGACCGAGAATCATATTGTTGAGCCTGCCTTTGATATAGTAACGGCCTTTGGCGTCAACGCAGGCCAGGTCGTTCGTCCTGAACCATCCGTCATCGGTGAGCACAGACCTTGTCCTCTCGGGGTCTTTGTAGTAGCCGAGCATCACATTGTCTCCCTTTGCCACAATCTCTCCCTCCCCGGTCTCAGGGTTGACATTCTGGAGCTTCACCTGCACATTGTAGGCCGGCACTCCGATTGAGCCGACGGCGGTTTTTCCGACGCAGGCGTTGCATATGAGAGGGGCGGTCTCAGTAAGACCGTAGCCGATAGCGTACGGGAATCTTGCTTTCTTCAGGAAGTCCTCCACCATAGGGTCAAGCTTGGAGCCGCCGATGCCGAAGAACTTGAGTTTTCCGCCGAATGTCTTGTATAGCATCCTGCCGACGAGGAAATACAATGTCCTCGGAGTGTGCTCTTTCATCCAGGACAGAACCCGGCTCTTGGATATTGTCGGCACGACACTGGAATTGTAAACTTTCTCGATGATGAGCGGTACGGACAGCATTATGGTAGGCCGGACTTTCTTCATCGCGTCTATCAGCACTGTCGGCGTAGGAAGTTTCTTGATATAATAAACACAGGCCCCCACATATGCCGGGTACAGCACTCCAAGACTCAGCTCGTAAGTGTGTGACATCGGCAGGATTGAGAGCCAACGGTCTTTCTGGTTCGTCTTCTGGGCGTGCCAGGCCTCCACCAGGTTGTGGCAGAAGTTCCTGTGGCTGAGCATCACTCCCTTGGCCTTGCCGGAAGTGCCGGAAGTGTAGATAATCATCGCAAGGTCGTCAGCCATAGGCTCTTTGCTCCATCCTTCGCAGGTGAATGCCTTGTCGTCCTTGTGGATTATCTCGAATGTCTCGATGTCGAACACGAGCGTGAGCTTGTCCTTGACTTCCGGATTCAGCTTGCCCATCATCCTCTGTGAAATGAAGATGGCCTTGCATTCCGAATGGTTCAGGATGTTTGTAACCTCGCTTTCCGAAGAATCCGGCAGGATCGGCACTGCTACCCGTCCGAATGCCGTGATGGAGAACAGGGAGACTGTCCAGTTCGGCATATTCTGCGAGAGAATGGCAATGCGGTCTCCGGCGCGGAGCCCGTATCTCGCGAAAATATGCGCAAGCTCGATGCTCTTGTTCCTCAACTGGCTGTAAGTGTATTTCTGTCCGCCGTCAACATAAGTGAGCGCCGTGCGTTTCCCGAATGCCGCGGTGGAGTAGTCGAACAGCTTCGCAAGTGTCGTGATATAATTTTCCCTGTTGGTTGTAAGTTTCCGGTATATCCCTTTGCTCATAATTATCCGGTCTAATGTGTTACATATCCTTCTGGATGCTTTCCTACGAGGTGCATTTCCTCATACAGCGCCTGGATACGGTCTGTATCAGCCCTTGCGTCATCCGTCAGTTCGACCTTTTTGCCTCTGCTCACGTGTTTTGTCTTCCAGTCAAAATAGCCCATATATACGGGACATCCCACCTCTTTCGCAATGAGATGGTAGCCGGTCTTCCATTTCTTGGTGGCCTTTCTCGTGCCTTCAGGAGCGATGGCAAGATGGAATTTGTCAACTGATTCCATTTCCTTGATAAGGCTTCTGACCAATGTGCCCGCATTCTTCCTGTCAACGGGAATGCCGCCCATTTTCCTCAGGAGCCAGCCGATCGGGCCGATGAAAAGCTCCTTTTTTATCATCACGCAGGCCTTGTGGTCTTCGAATTGAGAATAATAGAGATATGAGACTACAAAGTCCCAGAATGATGTATGCGGTACGCCGAGGATAATGCATTTGTCCTCCGGTGCCGGACCGTCGTCATAAGTCCAGCCCATTGTCTTAAGGGCGAATCCGCAGAATTTGTTCCAAGCACCCATTGTTTTTATATTTTCACATCCTCGAGTTCCTCCTCGCTGCGGAGGTTCCTTCGGATAAAATTCTGTCTGTCAATAGTATTGTCTCCCATATAGAACTCCATAATGCTGGAGATGGACTCGTCCTTGGCAAGGTTCACGGGGTCGAGACGCATATTCTCTCCGATGAAGTCCACGAACTCGTTCGCAGAGATTTCCCCAAGTCCTTTGAACCTCGTGATTTCCACTCCGTTCTTGAGCTCCTTTATTGCAGCGGTCTTCTCGTCGTCAGAGTAGCAGTAGCGGGTGGCTTTCTTGTTCCTGACGCGGAAAAGCGGGGTCTGCAGAATGTAAACGTGTCCTCTTCTGATGAGTTCCGGATAGTACTTCATAAAGAAAGTCAGCACGAGCATCCTGATGTGCATTCCGTCATCATCTGCATCGGTGGCGACAATTATATTGTTGTATCTCAAGTTCTTGAGGTCATCCTCCACTCCGAGGGCGGAGATAAGCAGGTTCAGTTCCTCATTCTCGGCCACTTTCTTGTGGCTTTCCTTGTAGCAGTTTATCGGCTTGCCCCTGAGGCTGAACACGGCCTGGTTGTTGGCGTTGCGGACTTTTGTGATGGTTCCGCTTGCGGAGTCACCCTCTGTAATGAAGATGCTGGACTTCTCTCCCTCCTCCGCTTTGGATGCCGGAAGCCTGTCGCAGAAATGGTAGCGGCAGTCTCTCAGCTTCTTGTTATAGACATTGGCTTTCTTGTTCTTTTCCCTTGTCTTTTTCTGGATTACGGAAATCTCCTCTCTCTCCTGCTGGGAGGCCTTTATCTTCTCCTCAAGCTTCGGGACAATCTCCATATGCATACGCAGGTAATTGTCCAGATGTTTGGAAATGAAGTCATTGATGAATGATCTTACTGTCGGGCCGCGGTCGATTACAATGGCTCCGTCAGGACCTTTGACCTCAATTCCGTTCTCGTCTTTCAACGGTTTCTCCCACATATAGGTCGAGCCGAGAAGCGTCTTGGTCTGGTTCTCGAAATTAGGCTCCTGGATCTGGATGCTGATCGCTCCTACAATGCCCTGGCGGCAGTCCTGCGGCTCGTAGTTCTTCTTGAAGAAATCCTTCAGGGTCTTGGCAATGGCCTCCCTGTAGGCTGCGAGGTGTGTTCCTCCGTCCCTTGTGTTCTGTCCGTTCACGAAAGAGGCCACATTCTCCCCGTAGCTGTTGCCGTGGGTGAGCACAATCTCGATGTCCGCGCCTTCAAGGTGTATCGGAGGGTATATAGGCTCCTCTGTAAGTCTCTCATTCACAAGGTCGAGCAACCCATTATCCGACTTGTATGGGGTCCCGTTGAAGACCAGTGTGAGACCTCTCTTGAGATAGGAGTAGTTCTTCATCATTGTCTCGACATAGTCCAGATTGTACTCGTAGTCACCGAACAGCTGCCTGTCAGGTGCGAATGACACGAATGTGCCGTTCTTCTCGTTCACTCCTGTCTTGCGGCCTGAATCTTTCAGCACCCCGCGCTCGTATGAAGCCCAGGAACTCTCTCCGTTCCTGAATGATTCAATGTAAAAAGATGATGACAGTGCGTTCACCGCCTTGGCGCCCACTCCGTTGAGTCCCACGGACTTCTTGAAAGCCGCATCGTCGAATTTTCCGCCGGTGTTGAGGTTGTTGGTGGCCTTGACCACTGAATCAAGCGGGATTCCGCGTCCGAAATCCCTGACTGACACCTTGTTGTCAACAATATCTATGGCAATCTGTTTCCCGAACCCCATAGCGAACTCATCTATGGAATTGTCCACGATTTCTTTCACCATCACATAGATGCCGTCGCTTTCGTTATTGCCGTTTCCCAATCTTCCGATATACATACCAGGACGCTGGCGGATATGGGCGTGCCAGTCCAGTGTCTTGATGTTAGCATCGGTATAATTCATTTCTGCCATATTCTCTATTATCCTAAACGTGCAAATGTACTAAATTAATCCG
>JAQXHU010000123.1 GCA_029007435.1 Bacteroidales bacterium | reverse complement strand
TACAAAATTCGGAGCATCACCACCCAGTTTCACGGCTGAAAATCCAGTAGTTTTTTCGGAGCATCACATTCGCGCTTTTCCTCCTAGCCGTTCGGCAGAGCAAACAAGCTTGCTCTGCGCTCACTGGCGTCGTCGGTTAATAATTCGTACCACAAAGATACAAATAATATCCTAATTTGATACTGATTTGATACTGAACTTTGTTTCCTATGGTTTATCTGATTTAAGTGTCCTTGTTAACTTATTGTTGTAAATCAATGGTTTATGAATTTATCAGCTTAAATGTAGTTAGATATTATTAGGCTTGAAAGGTCCGCCAGGTACCTCTTGAAACCCCTCTCAGCTATACTGAAAGGGGTTTTGCTATTCTAGACCTTGCTATAATGTTACTACAAATCCGATATATTCTGGCTGAACCATTCGATATGGAACGGAAGCACCCAGGTCCAGTATTCCCAACGGTGCTTGCCGGGGCTGAACAGGGCTATGTGCTTGAGACCCATCTCCTGGCATTTGCGAACGAAGTCCTCGGAAGCCGGAAGGAATTTGGTGTCCGATGAACCGCAACTTACTAGCAGCACCTTCGAGACAGCCTCCTCGCAGCATATTTCCCTGATACGTTCGAGTCTGTGGATGGCACTGATTGCCTTGCATTCAGGGTCTTCGATATGCGATGCCCCTATCATCGGAGGAATCAGTTCCCTGGAACCGGCTGAATACTTCAGGTCAAGCACTCCGCTCATCGAGCCGGCTCCGGCAAACAGATCCGGGCGGTCGAGGAAAATGTTCATTGCTCCGTGGCCTCCCATAGAAAGTCCGTCTATGAATGTCCTGTGCGGGTCGAGACCGTACTCCGAATCTATCATAGGCCATAATTCGGTCCAGAAGAACTCACGCCACTTCATATTGGTCCAGTCCGTCTTGTTGACATACCAGCTGTCCTTGAATCCGTCAGGACAGACGATGCGGAAGCCGAAGCGGTCGCATAGAGCCTGGAGATCTGTATTGTCTTCCCAGTTGCGCCAAGAGCCTCCCCACCCGTGAAGCAGGAACAGCACGGGCAGAGTCCCCTCCTCCGCCCTGCTGCCAGTATCACCGTTGCAGCATATCTCTCTTCCGCAACAAAATCCTTGAATATCAGGCGAATATACCACAATAGTATCATTGCAGTGAAGATTCCCGGACTTGATGATATGAACTGTCCTCTTGGCCGTAAGAGTAAAAGGAATGAAAAGAGCCAAGAGTACATTAAGAAAGATAATTTGCCGGATGAAAATCTTGTTCATAAATCAACTGCAATGAACTGCCGCTTACTCTTTCGGTGCGAGAGCGCCCCAGACAACAGCGCTGAGAGCCGCGCCGATAAGAGGAGCAACGATGAACACCCAGAGCTGTCTCAAAGCCTCACCACCTACGAATATAGCAGGCCCTATTGAACGGGCAGGATTCACAGAAGTCCCTGTCAATGGGATACATACGATGTGTATAAGCACAAGGGAAAGGCCGATTGCCAGCCCGGCGAGATTTCCTGCTCCGACTTTTGAATCAGTGCTGCCGAGAACTACAAGCACGAAAATGAACGTTGCCACAATCTCCACTATAAATGCGCATCCGACGGTCACCTGGTTAGCCGCATTGGCAACATTGGCGCCGCCCATCTCGAATCCGCTCATTGAAGTAATCCAGAAAAGAACGGCCGCACCGAGAATGCCACCGGCAATCTGGCCCGCCCAATAGCCTAATGCGTCCTTAAGGCTCATCCGTCCTGAAAGATAGACACCGAGAGTGATGGCTGGATTGATATGGCAGCCAGTAGTGCCGCCAATTGTATATGCCATGGCGACTACAGAAAGGCCGAATGCGAATGCTATCGCAAGATGAGAGCCGCCGAAAACTGCGCTTCCGCAGCCAAGAAGAACCAGCACGGCAGTGCCGATAGCTTCTGCGATGTACTTTTTCATTGTCAATAAGGTTTTTGGTTAATAACAATGCTTAAATTTACACATTATTTCTTAAAAACCGATATTTTATTATAAATTTGAAAAGGAAACTGAAAGAGAAGTATTACTTAAAACACAAATGAACACTCATACTCATATTGTTATAATGGCCGGCGGTATCGGCAGCAGACTCTGGCCGGTGAGCACCCCGGAGATGCCCAAACAGTTCATAGACCTGCTCGGGGTCGGAAAATCCCTGCTTCAGCTTACTGTGGAAAGGTTCAGGCCTGTCTGCGGAATATCAGGAATATGGGTCGTCACCTCAGACAGATATGTAGGCACAGTCAAACGGCAGTTGCCGGACATACCTGAGGACCAGATACTTGCAGAGCCGGTCCCTCGAAACACCGCACCGTGCATCGCATATGCATCCTGGAAAATAATGAGAAAAGATCCGGATGCAAATATTGTAGTGACCCCTTCCGATGCCATTGTAATGAGGCAGGAGAAATTCACTGAGGTCATCAGTAAAGCCCTCGATTTCACAGAAAAAACAGACGGCATCGTCACTGTTGGCATACGCCCTGACCGCCCCGAAACAGGTTACGGCTATATCTGCTCTAATAGCGCTGAAGAAGACAAAGTAGTGAAGGTCAACGCATTCAAGGAAAAGCCAGACCTTGAGACAGCGAAGAGCTATCTCGCAAGCGGGAATTATTTCTGGAATGCGGGAATATTCGTCTGGTCGGTTTCAACAATAGTATCGCAGCTTCGGGCGTTCGCCCCGCAGATAACCGGGATTATGGACAGGCTCGCCGAATCGTTCGGAACTGTTGAAGAACAGAAAAGGCTGGAGGAACTCTTCCCTCAATGCGAGAAAATATCGATTGACTACGCTGTTATGGAGAAATCAAGCTCCATATATGTGATAGCAGCGGATCTGGCTTGGTCCGACCTCGGAAGCTGGAGCTCGGCAGGGCAGCACATAGAGCAATCCGATAACGGGAACCGCACAGTCGGGCCGGATGTCAGGCTGGTGGACTGCGAAGGATGCATTGTCCATACGGACGACACTAAAATGGTGGTTGTCAAAGGTTTGAAAAATTATATAGTAGCGGAAAAGAACGGAAATATGCTGATCTGCCCGATAGAGGATGAGCAAAAGGTAAAAGACTATTCCGCACCAAAAGAACAATAGTATATGAGAATAGCAATCGTTGGAACAGGCTATGTCGGCCTGGTGAGCGGAACCTGTTTCGCCGAGATGGGCGCTGACGTGACGTGCGTCGATGTGGATGAGAGAAAAATCTCGATGCTCAAAGAGGGAGAGATTCCAATATACGAGCCCCAGCTCGACGAGATGGTCCAGAGAAACATAAGGGAAGGAAGACTCCATTTCAGTTCAAATCTCGCTGAATGCATTGACAATGTGGAGATCATTTTCAGCGCAGTGGGCACTCCTCCCGACGAGGACGGTAGCGCTGACTTGAAATATGTGCTCGAAGTGGCACGGACAGTCGGCCGCAATATGAACAAATACATCCTTCTTGTGACAAAATCCACAGTTCCGGTCGGGACATCGGTCAAGGTCAGGGAAGCGATAGCCGAAGAGCTCGCCAGGAGAGGGGTTGACATCCCTTTCGATGTGGCCTCCAATCCTGAATTCCTGAAGGAAGGCTCGGCCATCAATGACTTCATGAGTCCGGACAGAGTGGTGGTAGGGGTAGATTCCGAAAGGGCTAAAGACTTGATGGCCAATCTGTACAGGCCATTCCTGCTCAAGAGTTTCAGGGTTATCTTCACAGACATCGCATCCGCCGAGATGATAAAATACGCGGCCAATTCAATGCTCGCAACCCGCATCAGTTTTATGAACGATATCGCCAATCTATGCGAAAAAGTAGGGGCCGACGTGAATATGGTCCGTCAGGGTATCGGTTCAGACACCAGAATCGGCACCAAGTTCCTCTACCCTGGATGCGGATACGGCGGAAGCTGCTTTCCGAAAGATGTGAAGGCCCTGATCAAGACCGCACAGAAAAACGGTTGCAGGATGCGGGTGCTGGAAGCCGTGGAGGAGGTGAACGAGGAACAGAAACATTTGGTTTTCAAGAAACTGTACAGGTATTACAACGGTTCCCTCAAGGGCAGGAAGATTGCAGTATGGGGACTTGCGTTCAAGCCTGAGACAGACGATATGAGAGAGGCCACATCCCTTGTGACAATTGATCTGCTGACAAAGGCTGGTTGCGAAGTGAGCGTTTTCGATCCGGTTGCAATGAGCGAGTGCACAAGAAGAATAGGAGACGCGGTCCATTATGCGGCGGATATGTACGAGGCTCTTGAAGGGGCGGATGCGCTGCTGATGCTGACCGAATGGAAACAGTTCAGAATGCCGCACTGGGACAAGGTCAAAGCTTTGATGAAGACTCCTCTGGTCATCGACGGCAGAAACATATACGATCCACAGGCGATGGCGGAAATGGGATTCTCATACACCTGCATCGGTCGTGGAACAGAAATAGCAGACAAAGATTGAGAGGATATGGAAAGACCTCATTACAAGACAGTTGTCATTTCGGACGTTCACCTTGGCGCGCCCCATTCAAAAGTCAGGGAAGTGTCGGAGTTCCTCAGCGCTGTGGACTGCGACAGGCTTATTATGAACGGCGACATCATCGACGGCTGGCAGTTGAAGAATTCCAACGACAAATGGAACACTTCGCATTCCGCATTTTTCCGGGTCATTATGAAAATGATGGAGAAACACGGAACAGAGGTTATATACATCTCCGGCAACCACGACGATTTCCTGGACCCGCTCGTCCCGTCCAGACTGTTCAACATCAGATTCGTAAACGAATATATCCTGAAAGAGAACGAGCATTCCTACATTATAATCCACGGACACGCATTCGACAGCATCACTGCGCAGATGAGATGGATAGCCAAGCTCGGAGACAAGGCCTACAATCTTCTGCTGAGATTCAACAATGTCTGGAACCGGGCAAGAGTCCGCAGGGGGAAGGAGTATTATTCTTTCTCAAAAGTGATAAAGCACAAAGTGAAGCAGGCAGTGTCGCTTCTCTCGGGGTTCGAGTCCGACCTTTCGGATTTCGCCAGGGCAAAAGGATGCGACGGAATCATCTGCGGACATATACATTATCCTGAGGACAAGATGCTGAAAGGTAATATCCATTACCTGAATTCCGGAGACTGGGTGGAATCGCTCACGGCCCTCGTCGAGGACAATGAAGGGAAATGGAAGATTGTGAAATATTCTGATTTTATGGTCAGCGTATGAGGTATCTATTTATCATTCAAGGAGAAGGCAGAGGACATCTGACCCAGGCGATGACATTGGAGAAACTGCTCCTGTCCCGGGGACACCAGGTGGTGAAAATGCTTGTAGGCAAGAGCGAATCCAGAACTCTGCCAGCATTTTTCACAAACGGAGTCAAGGCTCCGATTGCTTATTTCGAGACTATTAATTTCGTCACGGCGTCCAGCGACAAACGGCCGGACGCTCTGAAGACAGTGCTGTTCAACGTGGCGTTCTCTCCTAAATTGGTGCCTTCCATCTCAATGATAAAGAACGAGATACGAAACTGCTCCCCTGACATCATAGTCAATTTTTATGAGCTGCTCGGCACCGTGACCCACGAATTGAGGGCAAGGGATATTCCTATGGTATGCATAGGACACCAGTTCCTGTTCCTTCACGAAGATTTCAGCTTCCCTGAATTCTCCGGATATGAAGGACATATCGCGCTGAACCTTTTCAGCAAGGCCATATGCAACGGTGCAGCCAAGACTTTGGCCCTGTCTTTCAGGCCGATGGCAGACGACTCAAAAAAAAGAATCATAGTCACTCCCCCTCTGCTGCGCCCGGAGGTGCTGGATTCCCGGAACATGCCTGATTTCCAGGATGGTGACTATATTTTAGGCTATATGCTGAATGCAGGATTTGCCGAGGAAGTGATTGCCTGGCACAAGAAGAGGCCTGAGATTCCGCTGCATTTCTTCTGGGACAACGCATCCGAGGGTCCGGTCAAGCAAATTGACCCTACCCTTTCGTTCTATTACCTCAACGACAAGGAGTTCATAAAGCAGATGGCAGGCTGCCGGGCCTATGCCTCCACAGCCGGGTTCGAATCAATATGCGAGGCTATGTATCTCGGTAAACCATTGATGATGGTGCCTTCCCACATTGAACAGAAATGCAATGCCTACGATGCCACAAGATTCGGGGCGGCTGTGGAATCGGACCGTTTCGACCTCGACATATTGCTGGATTTCGCAGAGAATCACTTCCGAAGGGACGATGGTTTCCCGGAATGGGCACAGGCAGCCGGAGAGATTGTGGCCAAAGAGCTTGAGACTCTATAATTCATTGAAAGGCAGAACGCTATGGAGCACCTTCAAGACCTGAACTCACGTCAGAGAGAGGCTGTGACGTCCACAGAAGGACGTATAAGGGTGATTGCCGGAGCCGGAACGGGAAAGACAAAAGCCCTGACATACAGATACGCATACCTGGTCAACGAAGTCGGGATTGATCCGGCCAACATATTGTGCCTGACTTTCACCAACAAGGCGGCGCAGGAGATGAGACAGCGTATTTCCACATTCGTGCACAGCGGCGACTACAATGATTTTGTCTGCACGATTGACGGATTCTGCGTGAAAATGCTGCGCCGGGACATTTACCGTCTCGGCTTTCCGAAAAATTTCAAGATTCTGGACGAGGAGGACGCAAAGTCGCTTGCCAAGAGTTGTATGGACGAACTTGGCATCAAACGTACGGAAAAGACTGTAAAGGATTTCCTTGCAGGAATCAGCGCCGCGAAAGACCTTACAGACTATATCGACACCTATATGCTTCCCGGCTCGAAACCTTCATCTGACTATCTGCCCACAGCGCCGGGGAAGCAGGCGGCAGACCCTAAGGCACTTCTACCCGCCCCGAGCGTTGCCTGCTACATCGGGAGGCAGATGAAAGAATATGCCCTGGATTTCGATGACATAGAGAATTTCGCCAAATATATTCTGGACCATTTCGAGGATGTACGGGAATATTGGCAGGGCCAGCTGAACTACATTATGGTGGACGAGGCCCAGGACTGCAATGCGGACAACTGGGAAATCATCGAAAAGCTGGCGGCAAGGCATCACAATCTGTTCGTTGTCGGCGACCCGGACCAGTGCATTTATGAATGGAGAGGTGCGCGGCCGGCAAGGTTCGTGGAGTTCGCATCGGACAAAGATATTGTCCTGGACGAGAATTACCGTTCAACTCCGAAGATTCTGGACATCGCCAACTGTGTGATATCCAACAACAAAAACAGAATTCCGAAGACTCTGTTCACCAGAAGGGACGAAGGTGTGGCCGTGATACATTTCCACGGCAAGAGCGAGAAAGAGGAAGCGGAGTGGATTGCTTCCCAGATCGAGAAACTGCACGGGGAGGGAGCGGAGCTGTCGGACTTCGCCGTGCTCTACAGGTCATCCTACCTGTCAGGAGGCATCGAGCAGGAACTGCTGTCAAGGCATCTTGCATACACCATCTGGGGAGGGACAAGGTTCTTCGAAAGGAAAGAGATAAAAGATGCCCTGGGCTACCTGAGGCTGGTTGCTGATTCGGGTGACGACCTGGCTTTCAGGAGAATAATAAATGTACCTTCAAGAGGTCTCGGCAAGAAATTCCTGTCCGATCTTGAAGCCGAAGCCGGGACAATGGAAATAGAAGGAGTCAGAGCTTCAAGACCACTGTTTACAACCCTGAAAGAGTCCGGGAGATTGTCCAAAATCAGAGGGGCGGAGGCATTCATCGAAATTATTGAGGCTTGTCGCCAGATTGCGGAGGAGCACAGTATTTCAGACCTTATGAACATTGTGCTTGACAAAAGCGGCCTGAAGAAAATGTACCGCGAGGACCAGGATGAGGACAGGCTTGAGAATATTGACGAACTCGTCAAGTCAATCCGTTTCTATGAAGAGTCACACGAGGGACTGGAAGTCTCATTGGCTGAATACCTCCAGGATATAGCCCTTTACACAAACGCGGACTTCAAGAAAGAAACCCGGACAGTGAAACTTATGACAATCCACCAGGCAAAAGGGCTTGAATTCCCTTATGTTTTCATCACCGGACTGAGCGAGGGCATTTTCCCGAGTATGAGGACAGTGAGGGAATACAAGAAAAACGGCGAGGAAGAAGAGCGCAGACTTATGTACGTGGCGGTAACCAGGGCTGAACGGGCATTGTATCTAACTGAATCAGAAGGCTATAACCAGTCCACGAAAATGAACAAGTACCCTTCGAGGTTCCTTGCGGAGATAAAGAGAAGTATGCTGGTGACCGAGGGAAACATTTCTGAGGAACTCTGGAGAGGGACACGCAATCTCATCCACGTACTCGATGAGGAGAATTACGGACTGGCAATAGGCCGGGGAACTTCCGCAGGCAGTCCGGCAGGCAATGAATTCGCCGATGGAGACGGCTTCGCTTCCGAAAGGGCCGAATACAGCAGCCCTTTCCGCATAGGAGGAGGAGCGGCCCACAAGATTTTCGGCAAAGGAGTCATTGTCAGTGCCTCCAAAGACTGGTCATCATTCCTTGTTAGATTCACTGACGGCACCGAAAGACAATTAAGGGCATCATTCCTGACGCCCCTTATAGATGATCTGCCTGAATGACAGGCTCAGTCTTTCTTCACAGGATCGCAGGTGAGGCCGACTCCGAGTTTGCGGAAGATTTTCCTGTCCACCTCGCTGAGCATCACAGTTGAGTGCACCTGGCAGCCGTCCAGTTTGGGAAGCTGCTCAAGCGCTTTCTTGCAGTTTTCGTCCTTGACACTCAGCATCGCCAGCGCCACGAGCACCTCGTCAGTATGAAGTCTCGGATTGTGTCCGTGCAGGAATGAAACTTTCATCTTCTGTATCGGCTCAATCATTTCTTCCGGTATGAGTCTGACACTGTGGTCAATACCTGCAAGATGCTTAGTCGCGTTCAGAAGCAGCGCCGCACTTGGCCCGAGAAGCGAACTGGTGTTGGCGGTGATGATTGTGCCGTCCTGCAGTTCTATCGCTGATGAGGCCTCGCCAGACAATTCCTTGCGTTCCCTGGCAGCCACCGTAGTGCGGCGGTAAGCAGTTGTCAATTTGGCCTGCTGGAGTATAAGGCGGATCTTGTTGACCTCATTCTCATTGTTTCCGGTATCCGCAAGAGTGTCAAGAGCATTGTAATACCGGCGGATAATCTCATCTCTCGCGGCATTGCAGCAGACATCCTCGTCGCTCATACAGAATCCGACCATATTCACCCCCATATCAGTCGGGGACTTGTACGGATTCTCTCCGTAAATGCCTTCAAACAAAGCGTTGAGAACCGGGAAAATCTCGATGTCCCTGTTGTAATTGACCGCAATCTTGCCGTATGCCTCAAGGTGGAACGGGTCTATCATATTGACATCATTGAGGTCCGCAGTGGCGGCTTCATAAGCGATGTTGACAGGATGCTTCAACGGCAGGTTCCATACCGGGAATGTCTCGAATTTGGCATAGCCGGCTTTGACTCCACGCTTATGCTCCTGATACAGCTGGCTGAGGCATACCGCCATCTTGCCGCTTCCCGGACCTGGTGCAGTGACAACAACGAGAGGCCTTGTGGTCTCCACATAGTCATTTCGCCCGAAACCGTCCTCCGAATCTATCAGGGCTACATTGTTAGGATAGTCCTCGATAGTGTAATGATAGCAGACCTTGATGCCAAGCCGCTCAAGACGTTCTCTGAATGCAGCCGCGCTGGCCTGTCCGTTGAAATGAGTTATGACAACGGCGCCGACATACAAGCCCTTGTTCTCGAACTCCGAGCGGAGGCGGAGGATGTCTTCGTCATAAGTGATGCCCAGATCGCCGCGCATCTTGTTCTTCTCGATGTCCAATGCGCTGATTACCTGAACAATCTCCGCACAGTCACTCAGTTGCATAAGCATTCTGAGCTTGCTGTCAGGCAGGAAACCCGGCAGCACTCTGGCTGCATGATTGTCGTCAAACAATTTTCCTCCAAACTCCATATAGAGTTTGTCGCCGAACTGCGCTATGCGCTTTTTAATCTGTTCGGACTGAATCCTGAGATATTTCTCGTTATCAAAACCCTGTTTCATACGGGCTGCAAAGATAGCTTTTTGCCTCCGTTCTTCCAAATAAACCTCGACGCAAAATTGAACTGGGAATTAAGATTCCTAAAGAAATTTTTATTACTTTTGTATATATAAAATTAGATTCTTATGGAGACAAAAGAACAAGTACTCGAGGCGATGAGACAGGCAGGAAAACCTGTTTCCGCAGGAGAAGTGGCAAAATCCACCGGGATTGACAGAGCTGAAATTGACAAGGCGTTCGCCGCATTGAAGAAAGAAGGAGCGATTGTATCGCCTGTCCGCTGCAAATGGCAGCCTGCTTAAAAAGACTGATACACAGCACGGAGCCTGTCCGTTGTCTGATATTGGCATCCCTATGCTGAGATGCTCGGTCTTGGGCTACCGCAGCAGGACTTTAAAACTCATTGATACAGACATCGGCACCATCCTGATGCAGGAAGACGTCATCGCCATCGAGGCGGCAGGGCAGAGTGGCCATTGAGAATTCGACGATATTGTATATATTTGCAATAATGCTTACAACGCAAACATTGTATATTATGAGCCATCAGAAACCATTCTTCTCAACCGTGTTCACGGCAGTTGCCGCCATTCTTGTTTCCTGCAATCAGGTTCCTGCTGAAAGGCAGGTCATCTTCGACACCGCAGATTCGATTGGCGTTCCCTACAGAATCCCTGCCCTGGCATCGTTCGATGACGGCACGCTTACAGCAATTGTTGACTACAGGCATTGCCGCTCCGACATCGGTTTCGGGCGTGTCGACATCCACGCCAGGATATCCGGAGACAATGGAAGGAGCTGGGGTGATGAGTTCACAGTCATTGAAGGCACGGGAGTGAGCGGGGCGGTTGACTGCGGATTCGGAGATCCGGCCATTGTCAGGGACAGCGGGACAGATGAGCTTCTACTGATAACCGTGTGCGGGGAGACCGTTTACGGAAGACCGGAGACAAACCGCCAGAATCCCAACAGGGTGGCTCTGCTCCGCAGCAATGACAAGGGAAGGACCTGGTCTGGCTGGAAAGAGATCACGGAGGATGTGTACTCTCTTTTCGATGGATGCTCCGAAGGTTGCGTTCACAGCTGCTTCGTAGGTTCCGGAAAGATTTTCCAGAGCCGTGTCATCAGGGCAGGCAAGTATTACCGCATATATGCCGCCCTTTGCGCCCGCCCTGGAGGCAACCGTGTGATTTACAGCGATGATTTCGGACATACCTGGAACGCTCTGGGAGGTCCGGACGCATTTCCTGCCCGCAATGGGGACGAGCCTAAATGCGAGGAACTTCCGGACGGAAGCGTTATCCTGAGCAGCCGGGCCTGGGGAGGCAGGATTTTCAATATTTACAGATACGAGGATGCGGCATCAGGCGCAGGTTCCTGGGGCAAGGCAGCATTTTCCGGCCAGGACAACAACGGATGCACCGCCATTGGCAACGCCTGCAACGGCGAAATTCTTATCGTCCCGGCGAAAAGGCTGGCCGACAGGAAAAAGGTCAGTCTGGTTCTCCAGTCCGTTCCTCTTGGTGAAGGCCGTAAGAATGTCGGCATCTGGTACAGGGAACTCCCTGAAGGAGAGGTAACTCCTGAATCATTGGCATCCGGCTGGTCAGGTCCGTTCCAGGTTTCAGGGGACGATTCCGCATACTCGACAATGATTCTCCAGAGCGACGGACTGATAGGCTTCTTCTACGAGGAGCATCTGAATGCGGACATCACCGGCTACGATATGGTATATGAGCCTCTCTCGATTGAAACCATCACCGGAGGAGAGTACGCCATATAGGGCCTTCAAATCAAATGCTTTCTATTTAATCCGTTACCACGGCTGTTCCGGAGGCTGTGACCATCAGCATACCGTTATCTTCCCCGAGCACCTCGTAGTCAATGTCGATGCCCACAACGGCGTTAGCTCCCATGCTGCGGGCGCGCTGCGCCATCTCGTCCATAGCCTTCTGGCGTGCCCCGACGAGCTCGTTCTCATACGAACCTGAACGTCCGCCGATGAAGTTGCGTATGCTGGCGGCAAAATCCTTCAGGAAGTTGACTCCGGTGATGACCTCCCCGAAGACGACTCCCTTGTATTCCCTGATTGTGTGGCCCTCAATGGCCGGTGTTGTAGTAAGTATCATATTCTTTTGCGTTATTCCATCCTTCCGTATTTCATCTCGTTGCCGTTGGCGTCGTATTGTTTCCGCTTGCCCACCGGTGGCTCCGTGAGGGTTATCCTGACGACGGTTGTCCTGTGAAGACTTCTTGTGACAGCCTCTTCGAATCCATCCATCTGCTGCGGCAGGAATCTTTGGCAAATTGTCCTCAGGGCTTCTATTTTCATATTCTCATCCTCCACAATCTCCGCCATTCCTACGGCCGTGGCTGATTGGAATTCCAATGTAAAACTGCCGTCCTTGGGGCCTCTGAGAGGCCTGCAGCGGGTCACTGCGGACAGGAACACCATAGGGTTTGCTCCAAGGATATCCAGTTTCTTTCCTTCCGTGGCGCAGTGAAACCAGAATGTCTTCTCGTCGGTCCGCACAAGCGACAGCGGCAACCCGTATGGCGTGCCGTCCTCTCCGGCCATGCTTACCGTTATGTAGGGTGCCTTGTCGAACACCTCAAGTGCCCATTCGGCACTCATCTCCCTGCTTTCCTTTCTCATTTCAGATCGTAGAGGCCATTTTCCGGCATCGGTTTATTTCATGCGGCGTCAGTCCTGGATTTTTTCGTGTGCCGCATTTCTGGAGTGAACGGCATCTCATACAAGCTATGCAAGGACGCACCTGAAGTTTGCATACATCAATACAAATGACTTCGTCGCCTTTGCTTTCAAGCTCATCTTTCATATATCCGAGCATACGGCCCACCGTTCCGTTCTTCCTTGGGCTGGCATTGAGTATCAGTATCTTTTTCATCTATTTGAAGATATTCCACAATCATAAGACAGTGATATCCCTTACAAGAAGGGATCGTCACTGCCCGGATTGCAAATATACAATTAAAGTTCAGAAAGGCCATTGAAGCCATCCAAACAAAAAACGAGTCAGGCACGATATAACCTGGCTCGCTTTGCGGACTCAAGGTGCCGCTGTGTCCAAACTTGCAATTCTTTTCTAATACTCCTCCTCGTTGAAGAAGAAGTCGTCTTTTGTCGGATAATCCGGCCAGATGTCCTCGATGCTTTCGTAGGTCTCTCCGTCATCCTCCAGTTCCTGAAGATTCTCGATAACCTCCTCAGGTGCGCCTGACCTATTGGCGTAATCAATCAGTTCATCTTTGGTTGCAGGCCAAGGAGCATCGTCCAGACTGCCTGCGAGTTCGAGTGTCCAATACATATCATTCAATTTTTAACATCTTAAAACCAGAGCGCACACTCGGCATTACGCCTTGTACGGGCCGCAAATATATATAAAAATTCGTTACTATGAATTATTTTTATCTATTTTTGCAATACAAAGCCCTGCAAGGGTGCAAATGCTCCGGACAGCGAGTCAACGGATGCGCATAAATCATACCATAAAACAACATCGATATCGTATGGCTTACACAGCTGAAGAATTGTACGACAATAAAACGACCGAAGAGATTGCGGCGCACGTGAAAGAGATATTGAGACTTCTCGGGGAAAACCCTGAAAGAGAAGGACTTGTCAAGACACCGGAGCGTGTCGCCAAATCGCTCCAGTTCCTTACCAAGGGGTATTCTCAGAACGGCGAGGATATTATCCGGGCAGCTATATTCGACGAGGAATACCAGCAGATGGTCCTCATCAAGGACATCGAGCTTTACTCCACTTGCGAGCATCATATGCTGCCTTTCATCGGGAAAGCACACGTGGCATATATTCCGAACGGAAAAATCACCGGACTCAGCAAGATAGCGCGTGTGGTGGAGACATTCGCCCGCAGACTTCAGGTGCAGGAAAGGCTGACTGTGGAGATCAGGGACTGCATCCAGAACGCCCTGCACCCGCTCGGTGTCGCCGTAGTCATTGAGGCAACTCATACCTGTATGCAGGTCAGAGGCGTGCAGAAGTCCAACGCAATCACCACAACTTCCGCATTTTCAGGAGCTTTCCTGACTTCAGCAAGGACCAGGAACGAATTCCTCAACCTCATCAGATGAATTATTGAGGAATGATTCTTCAGACAGATAAAACGACATAAGTATGACAAAGATTTTGATGGCGGCTGCCGCTGTGACGCTCCTCTCGACAGGTGTCCACGCCCAGGAAAAAGCGGTTACTGAGTTCAACAAATTCCTGGTTGACAAGACATTGCGGATGGACTACATCTTCGCCGGCACTGCGTCCGGGCAGGAAATCTACCTTGACGAGATGTCAACGTACGACAGATGGGCCGGCAGAAGGGTCAATCTGGACCGCATCCCGGTAGCTGGCAACGGATGCGTCAGTCTCCGCGATTCAGCCACATCCAGAATCATTTACAAGCAGTCATTCTCAACTCTGTTCCAGGAATGGCAGACGACTGAGGAGGCGACTCTTGTCAGGAAATCATTCGAGAACGTTTTTCTTGTGCCTATGCCGGCCGGCACTGCTTACGCGACCGTGGAATTATTCAACACCAAAGGTGTAAGGCAGGCTGTGCTGGAGCACAAAGTCAGGCCGGACGACATACTGGTTCGCAAAATGACGCCGGTTCCGGCTCCTAACAAATATATTGTAAGAAGCGGAGACCCGAAAGAATGCATAGACATAGCCATCGTGGCTGAAGGCTACACTAAAAAAGAAGCCGGCAAATTCTACAAGGACGCAAAAATAGCGACAGAAGCGATATTGGAGCACGAGCCGTTCAAGAAATACAAAGACAGGCTGAATTTCATCGCGGTCGCCCTGCCTTCGGAGGAAAGCGGAGTGAGCGTTCCGCTTGAGGGGAAATGGTGCAGGACCGCACTCAGCGCCAATTTCAGCACCTTCTATATGGACAGATACTTGACAACCCTGAGATTGAAGAACCTTGCGGACAAGCTGCTCGGAATACCTTACGAGCACATCATAATTCTCGCCAATACAGACACTTACGGCGGAGGCGGCATTTATAATTCATATACTCTCACCACTGCGCACCACAAGGCTTTCAGACCTGTCGTAGTGCACGAGTTCGGACATAGCTTCGGCGCTCTCGGAGATGAGTATTATTATGACGACACATATTCCCCATACTATTACCCTGAAGTAGAGCCTTGGGAGCAGAACGTATCGACATTGGCAGATTTCCAGTCAAAATGGGCCGATATGATGACAGGAGAGGCAAAATCCCAATGTATGCCTGGCACGGCAGAGTTCGTTCCTACAAAGCCGGTGAAAGCTTCCGAAATGTGGGAAGCAATCTCGGAAGGAGCTGATATGGAATCATTTATCGGCGTTTATGAAGGAGCCGGATATATGTCAAAAGGATGCTACAGAGGATTCCCTGACTGCAGGATGAAAACCAATGAAGCACCGGTCTTCTGCCCGGTTTGCCAAAGGGCGATAGAACGGATGATACTGTTCTACACTCAGGAAGAATCCGACTGACACTCATTTATGCAATCTGCGGGAGAGAATCAGTCTCCCTGCAGATTGTCGAAAATGAAAGGCAGGATATCATCTACTCGGCCGAATTTCAAAATCCGGCCGCCGCTGTAAAGCAGCACGCTCATATCACGGCCTCCAATCTGCTGATACTCAGCCATTACCTGACGGCAAGCCCCGCAAGGCGACGTAATGTCCCTGCATATTTCACCATTCTGTGCCCCGACAATGGCTATAGAGCACATAGGCACTCCCGGATGCGAGAAATTCGCGGCGAACATAGCTGTCCTCTCGGCACAGAGGCCTGAAGGCGAAGCCGCATTCTCCTGATTCGCCCCGCTTACAATCGTCCCGTCAGCCAGTCTTACGGCCGCTCCGACATTGAACCTGGAATATGGAGCGTACGAACCGTCAAGAGCTTTGACAGCAGCTTCACAAAGTTCCCTGTCATCCCTGTCCAGTTCTTCAATTCCGGAGAATTCCTCATAATGAATCTCCAATGTGATATTTTTCATCCTTCAATACTTTTTCAATCCGAAACTTGAGTTATTAGCCAGCGCAATGGTCAAAGATAGTAAATTTCCTCCGATTTAAGTATCTTTGCCAAAACTTTTGGCCGTATGAAAATATGCATAGGACTTTCAGGAGGCGTTGACTCCAGCGTTGCCGCCCTGCTTCTCAAGCAGCAGGGTCACGATGTCTTTGCAATGTTTATGCAGAACTGGCACGACACTGAAGGCACGCTGCACGGGGACTGTGAATGGGAAGAGGACAGATTCGTCGCCGAAATGGTGGCGAGAAAAATAGGCATCCCGTTCTATTTCATTGACTTGAGCAAAGAATACCGTCAGAGGGTTGTGGACTATATGTTTGACGAGTATTCCAGAGGGCGCACTCCGAATCCTGATGTGCTGTGCAACCGTGAAATCAAATTCGCCGCATTTCTTGAGGCGGCGGTGAAACTCGGGGCGGATATGGTGGCGACCGGGCATTATTGCCGCAAGGACACCGCACGGGATGCTGACGGAAATGAGATATTGTCCGGAGGGAAGCCCGTTTACAGGCTGCTTGCCGGTGTCGATCCGAACAAGGACCAGAGCTATTTCCTTTGCCAGCTGACACAGGACCAGCTGGCCAAAGCGGTATTTCCGATTGGAAATCTGCTCAAGAATGAAGTCCGGCAGATAGCCAAAGAGGCCGACCTCCCTTCAGCAGAGAAGAAAGACTCACAGGGAATCTGCTTTGTCGGGAAAGTAGATTTGCCTGTATTCCTGCAGCAGAAGCTGAAATCAGTCGAGGGGGATGTCATCGAGGTGTTCGACGCATTCTATGAGAACAACGCTCAGTACAATTATGTACGCAACACTCTCAATTCGATTCTCGATGACGACTGGGTCGGGGAAGTTTCTTTGATATCCGATTATATTTCAGATGACAAGGCTGCAAGGTCAGAGTCAGGCGACTATGAGGGAGGGTGCAGGTTCAGCTCGATATACAGTTTCGACAAAATATCGGCACTGTCTGACAGCCAGCTGTTTCAGCTTTCACAGCCTGTCACGTACGAGAGCCTGGAGTTCGAGACGGAGACCTACCGGTCAGGACGGCATCATACCAGGAAGACCAGATACAAGGCGAATCCGTACGGAGCTGTGGCAGGCCGTCACGAGGGAGCTCAGTTCTACACCATCGGACAGCGTAAAGGGCTCAATATCGGAGGACACAAAGACTCGCTTTTCGTCATTTCAACAGATATTGAAAGGAACATCATCTACGTCGGGGAGGGGCACAGGCACAAAGGGCTGTCAAGAAGCTGCCTTCGTATTGCTCCGGACGAAATACATTGGCTCAGAGAAGATTGCAGGATGAGAACCGGCGAAATACGGAGATACCGGGTACGTATCCGTTACAGGCAGCCGCTCCAGGACGCAGTACTGGTGATGCGGGACAACGGGCTTTACATAATTTTCGATGAGCCGCAGCGAGGAATTACTCCGGGACAGTTCGCAGTCTGGTATGACCACGACGAGCTTACAGGTTCAGGCGCCATATAGCAGCCAGCATATCAGACACTTTGATTCACAGAAGGTTATGGGTACGAAAAAAGGGAAAGCTTAGCACATCGCACCGCTACAACCTCCTGCCCTTGCTGCCTTCCGGCCCTGGGGGAGTTCAGAGGGAGCTGGTCGTGTACGACTTTCCCCGGAGCCACTCAAGGGGTTCGAACCCTCGACCTGCTCATTACGAATGAGCTGCTCTACCAACTGAGCTAAAGTGGCGAATGAGACTGCAAATATAATGTCTTTTTCCCGAAAGTCATTATTCTTCCGAAAAAATTTGCGATTTTTGTGAAAATTATACGGAAATGCATTACGACATCATAATAATCGGAGGCGGAGCCGCAGGGCTTATGGCCGCTGTCGGAGCCGCCGGAACAGCCGGCAAAGAAGGCCTGGACCGCAAATCCGTCCTTGTACTCGAGAAAATGCCACGGCCGGGAAGAAAAATCGTTATCACAGGGAAAGGCCGGTGCAATTTCACCAATCTGAAGGGATGGCCGGAATTCTCAGCCCATATCCGGGCCAATTCCAATCTTGCCAGGCCTTCATTCTTCAACCTCACCCCGCAGGCGCTAATCGATTTTTTCGAATCCGAAGGCCTGCCCGTGGATGTTGAGAGAGGTGACAGGGCATTCCCGCATTCCCATAAATCAATGGATGTCGTTGATACACTGTACAATGCAGCCGTCAGGAAAGGAACCGTGGTGAAGACAGGAGCGGAAGTAGCCGGAATAGAATTCGAAGAAGAATACGGGGAGCACATCTTCGCGGTGAACTGCACAGACGGTGACAGGTACACGTCCTCTAAACTTATCATAGCCACAGGAGGTCTCTCCTACCCCAACACCGGCTCCACGGGCGACGGCCTGAGATTCGCCCGTGAATTCGGAATTGCCCTGAAACCTTGCTTCCCTTCATTGACAGCCCTTGTTCCGAAAGGCTACAAACTTGCCGAGCCTTCCACAGCCACCTTGGTGGCAAGGGCGCTGAACTCTCCTGCCGGACATATAGACAGGAGCGCGGAGCTCTCACTTACAGGTAGTTCGCTGTGCGGAATCCAGTTGAAGAATGTCGGCGTCACATTGCTTGTGAACGGATGCAGGGCGCAGGAACTCGAAGGCGACATTGACTTCACAGACGGCGGAATCGAAGGACCGGCAGGATTTTCAGTCAGCCGCAGCGCTGTGAAAGCCATCATCAACGGAGGGAAAGTCGCCCTGCTGCTGAACCTGAAGCCAGGTATCGACACCGCGGAACTGACAGACAGGGTCAACAGCCTGTGGAATGAAGTGAAGTCTGACTCCAGAAGCGAAGGGAAAACAATGAAAGTACTTGTAAAAATTCTGTTGGGCAAACTGATGCCGTGGGACCTGATAAATGGATTCCTCCGGTGCAATCCCGGGATTATGACAGGCAAAAAAGGGAAAGAGATATTGAAAATCAACGCATTGGTAGAGGCACTCACCGAGTGGAGGTTCGACATTGAAGGCTATGTGGGATATGAGCGGTGCGTGGTGACAGCCGGAGGAGTGTCAGGTGATGAGATAATCCCCAAGACACTTGAGACAAGAAGAGTTCCCGGACTTTACATCTGCGGAGAGTTGCTCGACATTGATGCTGACACCGGAGGATACAATCTGCACATCGCTTTCTCCACCGGCCTGCTGGCAGGACAGTCAGCCGCAAAATCCCTTTGACAGACACTTAATCGAGACTTGCAAAACATATTTGATAGTATGAGAACAACGAGACTCCTCTCAATTGCGGCATCTGCGCTGATTATTGCGGGATGCGCCAGGAGCGCTACCTTCAACGGCCTGGAAATGAGCCGGGAAGAGGCCTGCGCTATGGAATTTTTGTACAATTCGATGAGCATTGCCGACATAGGTGACTATGACACTGCGTTCTTTCTCGAAAATGTGAAGACTGCATTGAGGGCAAGGAAAGAGATGCCTTGGGGCAAAGAAGTTCCTGATCAGCTGTTCAAGCATTTCGTCCTGCCGGTCCGTGCCAACAATGAAAGGCTGGATGACTTCAGGACAATGTATTATGAGACATTGAAAGACCGCGTCGCCGGCCTGTCGATGCACGACGCGGCGCTGGAAATAAACCACTGGTGCCACGAAAAAGTCACTTATACCCCTACTGACGGCAGGACATCCTCCCCTCTCGCATCGATGCTCAACGCCGAGGGGCGCTGCGGTGAGGAATCCACATTCACCGTGGCAGCTATGCGCACAATAGGCATTCCGGCAAGACAGGTATATACTCCGAGATGGGCACACACAGATGACAACCACGCCTGGGTGGAAGTATGGACCGACGGAAAATGGTCATTCCTCGGGGCCTGCGAACCGGAACCTGAGCTGAACCTCGCCTGGTTCAACGAGCCTGCCGCCAGGGCAATGCTGATGCACACCCTTGTCTTCGGAGACTACTGCGGGGACGAGGACGTGATACGCAGAACTCATTCATTCACTGAAATCAACGTCATCGGCAATTATGCCACAACGAGGAAAAACATCGTGAAAGTCGTTGACAATAAGGGAAATCCAGTATCAAACGCCAGAGTGGAATTCTGCATTTACAATTACGGCGAATTCTATCCCGCAGTCACACTTCCGAGTGCGGAAGACGGCACAGTCTCGCTCCACACTGGAATCGGCGACCTGCTTGTCTGGGCGTCCAAAGACGGAATGTCCGGCAGCGCCCTCCTCTCAGGGGAAGGAGAGGACAAAATATGCAGCGCCGTAGTGACATTGGACAGAGACTCTGACAGCCGGATTGACTTGGACATTGACATAAACCCTCCGGCCCCGGGACGGATTCCGGCCGAGGTGACAGAGGAGCAGGTGGAACTGAACAAAACAAGACTTGCGGAGGAGGACTCGATAAGGAACGCATACAAGGCCACATTCTTCGACCGGGAAACCGCTGTCGCAGCAATCATAGGAACTGACAATAAAGCGCTTGCATCCGGAGGGAAACTGACTCCGGATGGTGAGGCGGCAGCCGACGAACTTGTGGCTTCCAAAGGCAACTGGCGCAATATCCTCTCATTGTTCAGATATGCCGGCACGGCAGGCAAGACAGACAAGGCCATCGCCATTCTCCAGAACATCAGCCGGAAAGATGTGAGGGACACCGGCTTCGAAGTGCTTGAGGATTTTCTCGACACTGCGCCGGGACTATCCGCTGAATATAAGGGAATGGAGAATCTCTATAATTCATACGTACTCTGCCCGAGAATCGGAGGAGAATTCATACAGCCTTATCATACAGCCATTTACAATGCACTTTCTCCTGAATTAGGAGACTCCCCTTCAGCAGTGTCAATCGTGGAATGGAGCCACCGGAACATCGCATTGGCCGACAGTCTCAATCCCCGCAGACTGCAGGGCACACCTGCCGGCACACTCCGGAACCGCAGGGCTGACAAGCGGTCAAGGGACATCTTCACAGTGGCGGCTCTCAGGACATTCGGAATACCTGCAAGAGTTGACCCTATGACCGGAAAAGCCCAGTATGTGTCTGCGGCATCAGGAGAATGGATTGACATATCCGCATCGTCCACAGATGGAAAGGCATCTCCAAAAGGCACATTCACAATGCTTTATACTCCTGGAGACGGGACAATGGACAATCCTGAATACTACAGGCATTTTTCTATCAGCCGCATTGACGGAGGAGTCCGCAGGCTGCTCGAATTCGAAGGAGGAGACGCCACAGAGCTCGGAGCCGATGCATCAGCCCGCACTTTCAGCAGACCGTTCACACTTGACGCCGGCACATATCTCCTGACAAGCGGCAGCCGTATGGCAAGCGGAAAAGTGCTCAGCCGGATGGTGTCATTCGTTGTGAAAGAGGGTGAAAACAGTGATGTGCGTCTCGTTATGCGCAAAGCCGCAGAGGACGTCAGTGTGATAGGTTCAATGGACCCGGAGATGAAATACCTCCCTCTTGACGGCATCGGGGCATCCGCAGAAGAGGACCGTGACGAAGTGTCAATCCTGGCCACAACAGGAAGGGGTTATTTCCTTATCGCCATAATAGGCACAGGAGACGAGCCTACCAACCACGCCCTCAGGGATCTGGCAGGAATGAAAGGGACTCTGGAGAAATGGGAAAGGCCGATAGTGATCCTCAGCCCGTCGGCAAGGGATGCTTCAGGTCTGAAAATGCCTGATGGAAACGGAAGTGAATACCTGGCAGGCAGCGCTCATTTCGGGATCGATTCCGACAACAGCGTCAGGAAAATGATTATCGACGGCTGTCACAGCAAATCAGCTACGCTTCCTGTCATCGCCCTTTGCGACAGCTTCGGACGTGTCGTCTATCTGTCAACAGGCTACAATACATCACTGGGCAGCCAGCTGACAAGCGTCATTGAGCGTCTATAAGTTCCCTGACTACATCGGCGCTGGTGCGCAGGACGAGTCCCGGACCGGCTGACGGTTCATCGAAACCAAGCTCCGGAACGTGACGGCGACATATTTCAGGAACAGGCTTGCGGGCTGTGGAATGGAATTCTGAAGCGCCCGTAAGCCTTTCTATTTCAGCAATATTGGACGGATTGACCCCCGAGCCGGGCATCACGACCAGACGTCCTGAGGCCTGTTCTACAAGTTCACCTATAAGAGCGGCCCCGTCAATCGCCTTTGCTCTCTGCCCGGACGTAAGGATATGGTCAAATCCAAGTCCTGCAATCTGTTCCAATGCCCCGGAAGGGTCCGGGCATACATCGAAAGCCCTGTGGAAGGTAAGTTTCATCCCGGAGGCCGCATTGACCATCGCCCTGCAGGCTTCAATGTCGATATCTCCATCAGGTGTGAGCGCACCGACCACCACCCCGGAAACTCCGGCCCGGCGGCAGAATCCGATATCCTCAAGAATAACCCTGATTTCTGACGGAGAATAATTGAAAGCTCCGTCATTCGGACGGATAAGGACATTTACATCCAGCGCCCCCGCGACAGACTTCACGACACTGAGTATCAAGCCCGTGGAAGGGGTCACTCCCCCACCGCCCAGAGCGGAGCAGAGTTCAATTCTTATAGCCCCTCCTTCCGCCGCCTGCAATGCGTCTTCCACAGACGTGCAGCACACTTCTATTTTGCGCATACCTGATTTTTTTACAATGAATTCTTCATTTTTAAAATGAGTTTGCATATATTTACACTTCGTAAGAAGCGCATTCGCAACGCTACGGACAAAAATACAATTAATTATGAAGATGGGCAAGACGACGGCACTCAACTCGGAATACGTTATCGACGGAGCAAGGATGGAATTCACTCCAAGAGAGATTTTAGAGAGTGCGTCAGGCATTGACAGTGAGATAGATGGAGAGGAAGAAAGGTCAAGCAGGATAGTTGACGAAAGCATAGATCCATCACCAGTCTGCGGAGTGTTCGACAAAGAAATGGTGGCAGCCCGCATCGACGGGATTCTCGGGCTGAGAGACAGTCCGAGAAATATCAGCGCTGCTTGTCCCGGCAGGATATCCAAAGCGGAGACCGCCAAGGCAATAATCAATACTTTGTGGAAAAAAGGACATTTCCGGATAGATGACCTGACAATGGAAGCATTCTGGGAATGGAATATGGAGCCTGTAGGCAATATGGCGGCTTTCTACTCTTCCGTGGAGGCGGTGTGCGGATATCTGGACGAATTGGGAATCAGGCTGTCAGGCTACAAGATAGATGAGACAGGCGGCCCGTGCAGAATAAGTTTCACATCGGGCATTTCCAATCAGGAAGAGACTGACGGGGACAGTGACGGACAGCAGGACAGCGGAATCGTCGAGGCGCAGATTTATGAAGAGCCTTTCAAGACCGCAAATCCGAAAATGGAGGACGGTCTCAAATGCCCCGGCAAGCTCTCCGGAGAGAATGACAACTGGCTGATATACATCCCATTCGACACCTGCCGGTTCAGTCTGGGCGGTTCATTGCTGTCAGAATTGTCCGGAATTCCAGGGGGCAACGCTCCCGACATCAGGGACACCGACTACTTCATTGACTGCTACGAAGTGGTAAGAGAATTTGTCGAGGATGGCATTGTCCTGTCCGGAACAACCGTAGGCACAGGAGGTCTTTTAGCGGCAATGAAGAGTCTCGCATCAGGGAGACACGGAATCGACGCTGATATTGAGAGCCTGCTCCATTCATACAAAGAAGACGACCCGGTCAGGCTGCTTCTCGGCGAGGTGCCCGGGGTAATTATTGAGATACCTTCTTCAGACTTCGACTACATAGACGCAGAACTGCTTCTCCAGGATGTGGCCTACTATCCGCTCGGCCATCCGGGACCGGAAGGTGTAAGGATAACAAGGGGCGCAAGCAGCAGTCTATCAGGGATTCTCCAGTCCCTGATAGACGTCCAGACTGCGGAAGGAGAGGATTGACAAGACAACAAACCACTGATTATGACAGAAAAATATGCAAATGTGCCAGGCAGGAAATCCAATGGCCGGCCAAAAATCTTCGTGCTGGACACAAATATCATCCTGCACGATTATAAGGCAATCCGGAAGTTCCAGGACAACGACATTGTAATACCTATCGCCGTCATCGAAGAGCTCGACAAGTTCAAGAAAGGCAATGACGCACTCAGTTTCAATGCCCGAGGATTTATGAGGACAATAGACCGTCTCACCGAAGGGAAAATGTTCGGAAAGAGCGGGGTGCCTGTCGGAAAAGGGCTGGGGAACATCAAGATAGAGCCAAACCATCCTTTTCCTGACAATATGAAGGACTTGTTCCACGACGACATCCAGGACCACCGCATACTGTCCACTGCGATTTGGGTCAGGGACAACAATCCGGACCGGTTCACAGCGCTGGTCACCAAAGACATCAACCTGAGGATGAAGGCGAAAGCTGCAGGAATGGTGGCCCAGGACTACCTCACTGACAGGGTCGAGGACAACAGGGTGGAAGACTCCCAGAAGACTGTCCAGGTGATAGAGAATCTCGACGCCGGCAACCTCCAGGAACTCCAGTACGGCCAGACCAACTCCATAGACTGGAAGCTCTTCACAAAAGAAAAGCCGCTGGCCAACCAGCTGTACAAATTCAGATGGCCCGGCGACCACGGGGAACTGGTATGCGGAAGATACGACAGCGATGCGGACAGAATTGTTCTCGTAAAGACAAGGGAGGCATACGGGATCAAACCGAGGAACGACGAGCAGAAATTCGCCATCGACGCCTGCCTGAACAAGAAAATCCAGCTCGTGTCGCTCACAGGAGGAGCCGGGACCGGGAAGACACTCCTTGCCCTCGCATCCGCATTGGAACAGGAGAGGGACTACGACCAGATTATCCTGTCAAGACCTACAGTGATACTTGGAAACCAGGATATCGGATTCCTGCCGGGAGACCAGAAGAACAAGATGACCCCTTTCCTCCAGCCCCTTATGGACAATCTCAATGTCATAAAATCGCTGTACCGTCCGAGCAGCAAGGAGTATCAGAAGCTGGAAGGCCTTGTAAACAACGAGAAACTGCTCATCACACCTCTCGCATACATCAGGGGAAGGAGTCTCGGCAAAGCGTTTTTCATCATTGACGAGGCGCAGAACCTCACTCCTCACGAGATCAAGACAATCATAACCAGGGCCGGTGAAGGCACCAAGATGGTGTTCACCGGAGATATTTTCCAGATTGACCAGCCTTATCTGGACCAGTGGTCCAACGGCCTCACCCACCTCGGCGAGAAAATGGCGGGCCAGCGGCTGTTCCAGCACGTATTCCTCCGCAAAGGTGAGAGAAGCGAACTGTCTGAAATCGCTTCGAAGCTATTATAGAAGTATCTTTTTGCAACTATTCATCCAAGTTTGCTTAATGATTGTGCTGATTCTTTCAAAAAATGATTTAATTGATTAAATTTGCAGTCCTATTCAAGACTATTTAAAAAACAATTATTACAATATGTTGGAAAAAAAGAAAAGAGTGTACCGTTTCGGAGGCAAACACGCTGAGGGAAACGGCACAATGCGTGAACTTCTTGGAGGTAAAGGAGCGAACCTCGCTGAAATGAATCTTCTCGGAATGCCTGTGCCTGCAGGCTTCACTATCACAACTGAATGCTGCGCAGAGTACTACGCCCTTGGCGGAGGCTACACAGACGAGCTCAGGCAGGAAGTGAAAGAAGCTATGGCGGCCACCGAAAAAATTATGGGCAAGAAATTCGGCGACACAGAGGATCCGCTTCTCGTCAGCTGCCGTTCAGGTGCAAGAAGTTCTATGCCTGGTATGATGGATACAATCCTCAACATCGGTCTCTGCTCCGCAACCCTTCCGGGAATGATCAAGAAGACCGGCAATCCGCGTTTCGTTTATGACGCATACCGCCGTCTCATTATGATGTACTCGGACGTTGTGATGGAGAAAGCCGAGGGCATCGAGCCGGAGGACGGCCAGGGCATCCGCCAGCAGCTTGACCGTATGATGAGCGAGCTCAAGGAGCAGAAGGGTTACAAGTCCGATACTGAGATTACAGCCGACGAGCTCAAGGATCTCTGCGAAGTGTTCAAGGCCAAGGTTAAAGAGGTTCTCGGAGTGGAGTTCCCTGACACCGCCGAGGCACAGCTCTGGGGTTCCATCGGAGGCGTGTTCAAGTCCTGGAACGGAAAACGCGCCATCACTTACAGAAAGATTGAGAAGATTCCGGATGACTGGGGAACAGCTGTGAACGTACAGTCAATGGTATTCGGAAATATGGGCAATACTTCCGCAACAGGTGTGGCATTCTCCCGCAACCCTGCCAACGGAGACAACAAATTCTACGGTGAGTGGCTCATCAACGCCCAGGGCGAGGACGTAGTTGCAGGTATCCGCACTCCTAATCCGCTGAACGAGGCCACCAAGTCAGAGAAGAACAAAGACCTCGAGTCCCTCGAGAAGGCAATGCCTGAGGTTTACAAGGAGCT
>JAQXHU010000122.1 GCA_029007435.1 Bacteroidales bacterium | reverse complement strand
CACAAGAAGGAGCGCACAATCCTGCTCCGCAAGGGTGAGAAGATGCTGTTCGGCCTGAACAATGAGAAAGGAATCGTGCTTGAGGACATGAAACTCAAAGTGGTGACGGTGGGACAGGACGGATATACAATAGACGACGTGTTGACTCACGACCCTTCCGAGGACAATCTCGGACTGCAGACGATGCTGGCAGAGATGAAATATCCGGATTTCCCTGTGGCCCTTGGCGTCATACGAGACGTTGACGGCAGGACATACGATGAGGAAGTGTCCCGCCAGGTGGCCGAAGTGGCTGCGAAGGCGAAGATTCACTCTGTGGACGAACTGCTTGCAAGCGGCTCGACCTGGGAGGTGAAATGAAATTGAGACCAACAACATAATTAATATACATTTATGAGAACTGAAGAAATAATGGCCAGGCTTCAGGCCAAGTACGCAGGAGAGAAAGAATATCTCCAGGCTGTACGTGAAGTACTTGAGTCAATAGAGGATGTCTATAACAAACACCCTGAATTCGAAGATGCGAAGATTATCGAGCGCATCGTGGAACCTGACAGGGTTCTCTCTTTCCGTGTTACCTGGGTGGATGACAACGGCGAGGTCCAGACCAACACCGGTTACAGGGTTCAGTTCAACAACGCCATCGGACCTTACAAGGGAGGTCTGCGTTTCCATCCTTCTGTGAATCTTTCAATCCTGAAGTTCCTCGGATTCGAACAGACATTCAAGAACTCGCTCACCACCCTTCCTATGGGCGGCGGTAAAGGCGGTTCGGATTTCAACCCGAAGGGCAAATCTGACGCTGAAATAATGAGATTCTGCCAGGCCTTCATGCTTGAACTCTGGAGAAATATAGGTCCTGATATGGATGTTCCTGCCGGAGATATCGGAGTCGGCGGACGTGAAATCGGTTTCCTTGAGGGAATGTACAAGAAACTCACCCGCGAGCATAACGGCGTGCTCACCGGAAAGGGCATCCAGTACGGCGGCTCTCTCATCCGTCCTGAGGCTACCGGTTTCGGCGCTGTTTACTTCCTTGAGCATATGCTCCATCATCACGATGCCAACCTTGACGTAAAGGGCAAGACCATCGCGGTTTCCGGTTTCGGCAATGTTTCCTGGGGTGTCTGCGTGAAAGCAACTGAACTTGGCGGAAAAGTCGTTGCGATTTCCGGTCCTGACGGAGTTATCTACAACCCTAACGGAATGACTCAGGAGAAACTCGACTATATGCTTGAGCTCCGCGCTTCCAATAATGATGTAGTGGCCCCGTTCGCAGAGAAATTCCCTGACGCACAGTTCATTCCTGGCAAGAAGGCCTGGAGCGTGAAGTGTGATATAGCAATGACCTGCGCATTCCAGAATGAGATGTCTGCAGAGGATGCGAACGAGCTTATCGCAAACGGCACCTGGTGCTGTCTTGAGGTGTCCAATATGGGTTGCCAGCCGGGTGCAATCGAGGCATTCCAGAAGGCTGGCATAATGTTCGCTCCTGGCAAGGCTGTCAACGCCGGCGGAGTGGCTACATCAGGTCTCGAGATGACCCAGAACGCAATGCACATCAGCTGGACGGCAAAGGAAGTGGACGAGAAACTCCACAGCATTATGGATTCCATCCACGCGTCCTGCGTGAAATACGGCACCCAGCCTGACGGCTACATCAACTATGTCAAGGGCGCCAACATCGCCGGCTTTATGAAAGTCGCCGAGGCTATGCTCGCCCAGGGCATCATTTAGTTGACGGCGAATATTCACATAAAGGATGACCGGAGTCCATACGGCTCAGGTCATCCTTTTTTATCCAGGCGCTGAAAAGCGGGATTTGAATTCAATAATGTAAAATACGGTGCCGATTATCTTGTGATTTCAGAACCGTCAGCTTTCTTTGCAACTGTTAAATCTATTTTTATGAATCTAAAAATATTTGATAGTATGAAAAGAGCGATGGAATGTGTTATGCTGTCATCTGCACTGATGTCCTGCAGCAGCGAGAAACAGGAGCTGATGCTTTTAGTGGGAACATATACCGATACGGAGAGTGAAGGCCTTTATTCCCTGCGTTTCAACCAGGAGACAGGCGAATGCCGACCTCTTTCCGTGGCTTCAGTGCCGAATCCTTCTTTCCTTGCAGTCTCGGCGGACAACAGGACCGTGTATGCCGTCACGGAACAGCGAATAGACGCCGCCGTGTCCTCCCTGTCCCTTGATATGGAGACAGGTGAAATGAAGATTCTCAATTCGCAGCCCGCCCTCGGAAAGAGCCCCTGCCACGTCACAATTGTCGGAAAGGAGGTCGTGACGGCCAATTACAATTCGGGTTCAATGACCGTATTCCCTCTGGCTGATGACGGAACCCTTTTGCCCGGAACAGCCGTTGAATATTCTGGAAGCGGTCCCAATCCCGTACGCCAGACCTCTTCCCATATTCACTCATCGCAGCTCAGTCCTGACGGGAAACATCTGTATGTCATTGACCTGGGCGGAGACTGCATTCACTCGTACGGAGTGGATGACGGGAAAATCATTCTTTCTGACTATACCAAGTGGTCCCTGCCTCCCGGAGAAGGCCCCAGGCATTTCACATATTCGAAAGATGGACGGTTTATGTATGTGCTGACAGAACTTGGCGGCAATGTGATTTCGTTCAGGATTGATGCTGGCGGAGAACTGATGCTGACGGCAAGCTTCCAGGCCGACTCGCTCAATGCCGCAGGAAGCGCGGACATCCATTTCTCTCCTGACGGGAAATTCCTGTACGCCAGCAACCGTCTCCAGGGTGACGGTATAGCAATTTTCAAGCAAGATGCCGCAGCCGGCTCGCTAGAGAAAGTGGGATATCAGGATACAGCCATTCATCCGAGGAATTTTGCCATCACGCCCAACGGCAGATACATCCTTGCCGCCTGCCGTGACAGCAATGTCATCCAGGTTTTCGAAAGAAATCCGGAGACGGGGCTCCTCACCGACACAGGCAAGGACATTCTTATCTCCCATCCTGTCTGCGTGATTCTCAGATAAACCAAACTGGATTTTATATTCTAAAACCCTTTCCCGAAAACATAAAAAACGTTTGATATGTTTTTGGAAAAGGGTACTTTCGTGCTCAAATCAATAATATTTATTTTCAAACTAATAATCAGTATTATGAATCGCAGTACGAAAACAGGTGGATTGTTTCCACGCGGAAAAAGCTATTCTAAAGCTGTTTCCTTGATCTTTGCGGCGATGTTCTGCCTGAATATGCCGGTTATGGCGGCAGCAGGGCAGAACGGAATGAATCCGGCAGTTCAGCAGCAACAGGGCAAAAAAATTACTGTTGTGGTCAAGGACGCAGCCGGTGCTTTGCAGGGAGCCGGAGTGATTGTGAAAGGCACGTCCAACGGTGCCACTACTGACGCCAACGGTTCTGTTTCCCTGAACAATGTGTCTGAAAACGCAACTCTTCTCGTCTCATATCTCGGTTATGTTGACCAGGAGGTGAAGACAAACGGAAGCAGCTATGTCGAGGTCGTTCTCAAGGAGGACAGCAATTATCTGGACGAGCTGGTGGTCATCGGTTATGGCACAGTCAAGAAAAGGGATCTCACAGGATCGGTTTCTTCTGTAAAATCCAAGGACCTGACCGAGTACACGGTGTCCAATCCTATTATGGCTCTTCAGGGAAAGGTTGCCGGTGTGAACATCACAAGCACCTCGGGTTCTCCTAACGGAAGTTTCAATATCCGCGTAAGAGGCGCCAACTCCATCAGGGGAGACAACTCGCCGCTCTATATCATTGACGGTATGCCTTCAAACGCTTCTGCCGTGAATGCTCACGACATACAGTCAATCGAGGTCCTGAAAGATGCATCCGCGACAGCCATCTACGGTTCAAGGGGAGCCAACGGCGTGATTCTCATCACGACAAAAGGCGGCCATTCAGGCAAGACCACTGTGGAATACAATGGAGAAGTGGGTGTCCAGACTCTCCGCAAGAAGATGGATATGCTTGATGCAAGCGAGTATATGCAGCTCATCAACATACAGCAGCTCAATGACGTGGGCAAAGCCTACTTTACCGATGAGCAGATAGCCAATGCGGGGAAAGGTTATGACTGGCAGGATGCGGTATATAGTCCGGCTACGGTCCAGAACCACAATGTGACAGTATCAGGTGGCAATGACAAGACCAGATTCAATGTAAGCGGTTCGGCAATGCTCCGTGACGGTATCATCAAGACTACGGATTACAACAAGTTCAATATCCGTTCATCCATTGATACGGACATCAGCAAGTATTTCAACCTGAGCGTGAAACTCGGTTATACCCATACGAACCACTGTACCCGGTTCGGATTCGATGTCGTAAACCGTGGCGGTTCAGTGACAACTGCGGCCCTGCTCGCTCCTCCTACACTTGAACCTTTTGATGAAGAGGGCAAATACAACAACCTCCAGCTGGCGTATCCGTTCATGAGCAATGCGATGGTCAATCCTATCAACATCATCGATGCTGCTGATACCAAAACCGCAGCCAACCTGGTGGACGCCCAGGCCGCCCTGACCGTAAAGCCTTTCAAGGGTTTCTCATTCCGCACTTCTTTCGGTCTTGAGAACAACGACTATATGTCCGATACTTATAGGAATTCGAAGTATCTGTACGGCGGCACAACGGCATCTGTAAGCCACACCCGTAGCACCAACGCAATCAATGAGAACATTGCAAACTACAGTGTGACTTTGGGCGGAAACCACGACCTGAACATTATGGCTGGATTCACTTACCAGCAGAATGTTACCAAATCGTTAGGCGGTTCAGGAAACGGTTACCTCAGCGATGCGATGGGTCCGTGGAACTTATCAGCCGCCGAAACTCCGGGTATTCCTTGGTCAGGCTATTCCAAATGGGCTTTGATGTCCTGGCTCGCCCGTGTAAACTATTCATATAAGGGCAAATACCTCCTGACGGCCAGCGTCCGCGCCGACGGTTCAAGCCGCTATAGCGAGGGTAACAAATGGGGTGTATTCCCTTCAGGTGCCATTGCCTGGCGTATGTCTGAAGAGCCTTGGCTCAAATCCGTATCCCAGATTACTGACTTGAAGATACGCGCAGGTTACGGTGTCACGGGTTCTACGGCCATCAGCCCATATGCAACCCAGAATATGCTCGCATCAGGTTCCACTCCTGTAGGCGGAGGAAATATCGTCACATTCTTCACTCCGAGCACGACTTATCCGGGCTCATTGAGATGGGAGCAGACTTCACAGGTGGATGTTGGTGTTGACCTCGCGATGTTCAACAACCGACTGCGTTTCACTGCCGACCTGTACTATAAACTCACCACTGACCTGCTCAACTCAGTCCATCTTCCTCTGTCAAGCGGTTACGGCTCGACCCTGAAGAACATCGGCTCGATGAGCAACCGCGGACTTGAACTCCTCCTCGAGGGTGAGATTATCAGCACAAAGGACTGGAACTGGTCAGCATCAGCAAACATCTCTTTCAATAAGAACAGGGTTGAGAAACTTGCCGGCGGCAATGACCTCTACGGCAGCAGTATGGGCCTTATCATCATAGACGGAGTTGTCAACCTTATCCGTGAGGGCGAGCCTATGGGTGTGTTCTATGTGTATGAGACTGACGGCTACGATGAGAAAGGAAGCTACAAATATGTGGACCAGAATGAAGATGGCAAATATACTGACGCCGACAGGAAGATTCTCGGAAATCCTAATCCTCTCTTCACTTATGGTTTCAATACCACCCTCTCATATAAGAACGCTTACCTGAGCATGGTGTGGACCGGAACTTACGGAAATGACGTTTACAACCTCGCGGACGCCCAGTTCTGTGACTACGGAATGGGTCTTAATATGCGCAAGGATGTGCTCTACAGTCACTGGGATGCATCCAACACTCCGGAACAGAATGCAAAGGCAAAATATCCTAAAATCACACAGAACCAGCCGCTTAAGCATAGCGACAGATTCATTGAGGACGGTTCATATCTCCGTCTCAAGAATATTCAGCTTGGATATACCTTCCCGATCAAGAGGGCTGAATGGATTGATCATCTGACACTGTATATCAGCGCACAGAACCTCCTGACAATCACCAAGTACAGGGGCCTTGATCCTGAGGTGAACTCATATGCGAGTGATATTACTCTCGGTATAGACCAGAACTCATATCCGATGAACAAGTCATTCTCAATAGGAGCAAGTATAAAATTCTAAGCAATTTAATGATTATGAAAAAGAATATACTGTATATTTTGGCGGCAGTGCTTGCCGTGCCAATGCTTTCTTCCTGCAACGAATGGCTGGAAGAGCATCCGAAGGCAATAGCTGTGGATACTTTCTACAACACTGAAAGCGATGCTGAGGCTGCAATCGAAGCCTGTGTGATGCGTGTGCGCAATGTCAGAGCGTCCGCCGAGATGTCTGCATTTATGGAGTGTTTCGCTGATTACAACTATGGCCGCGGTTCCTGGCAGGCGAACAGCACATACGATATTCTCAACGAGCAGAATAAGAATCGTGTAACCACAGTCTGGATTAATACTTACCGTATAATTCGCGATGCGAACATCTGTATATCAAAGTTTCCGGGAGCTAAGAATCTTTCTGACGAGCAGAAGACCCAGTATATCGCAGAAGCGAAATTTTTCCGGGCTCTTGCCTATTTTGACATCGCACGTTTCTGGGGAAAGGGTGTCCTCCGCACCGAGGAGAACCTTGAAACATGGAACCTTCCCATGTCACCAGTCGAGGATATATGGAATCTTGTGATTTCAGACCTCAAATACGCGGTCGAGAATTGCCCTGACAAGGCAAAGCAGCTCGGGCGCCCTGGAAAGAACGCCGCAAGGACTCTTCTTGCCCATGTTTATTTGACAAGAAAGGAGTACAACAATGCTGCCCCTCTGCTCAAGGCAGTCATTGACAGCAAGGAGTATTCGCTGGTCAAAGTCTCGACTCACAGGGATTTCGACAATCTTTTCGGGCACGAAAATGTAATATCCTCGGAAGAGATCTTCTATGTAAAGACTTCACGTACTGGCAATCAAGGATGGCAAATTGTGATGTATTATGCTCATCCGAATGCAAGGAAAGATGGAATGAAGATGAGTGGAGCAGGCGGATGGTTTGCTCTCTCTCTCAGTATGAGCAACAAATGGGTCCAGAACTGGGATACAGCCGACCTGAGAAGAGAATACTGCATTCTCGAATATCCTGGGCAGGGCAACTTCGGAGATGTTGTTCTTGACGGTCTTACAACCAAGTTCATTGATCCGGATGCAGCAAGTGCAGACGGAAACTGCGACAACCCAATGTACCGTTATGCGGATGTCCTGATGATGTATGCCGAGGCCCTGAGCCAGGGAGGCTCGCCTAATGCCGAGGCTATGGAGTGTGTGAATATGATTCACCGCCGCGCATATGGTCACGATCCTATGGTTGCATCTGCTGATGACTATGTCCTGTCTGATTACTCTACAAAGGACAAGTTTATGGAACTTATTGTCAAAGAGCAGTGCTACGAGTTCTGGGGCGAGACGAAACGCTGGCCTTTCCTCGTGAGGACCGGGCTTGCTGAAAAATATGTCAAGGAATACAAGGGAAGGACAATAAATCCTAATCTTTATCTGTTCCCTATTCCTGAAAATGAGTTCCTCTACAACGAGGCGCTCGATCCTGTGAAAGACCAGAATCCTGGCTATTAATATTATTTACTGCACCCTGTCCTGAATGGGGCGGGGTGCGAATTATAATGAAGTGAAGATGAAGAAAGTAAAAGGACTGCCATACAAATGGGAACTCATCCTGATGTTATGGTTCGCATATTTCCTCAATCAGGGCGACCGGCAGATTTACGCTGCAGTGCTTCCGCTGATAAGAAGTGACCTCGGTCTTACCTCTACGCAACTTGGAATTGTCGTCACCGTGTTTTCATTGGTTTACGGATGCCTTGTACCGATTGGAGGATATTTGGGGGACTTCCTGAAGAGGAAATGGATAGTTGTTACTAGTCTCTTCATCTTCAGCATTGGAACATTGTTGACAGGTCTTGCCGGCGGCCTTGTCGGGCTCATTGTCCTTCGCGGCATAACGACAGGCGGTGGCGAAGCTTTCTATTATCCGGCTGCGACTTCCCTGATAAACCAGTATCACGAGAAGACCCGCGCGATGGCGATGTCCATTCACCAGACGGCCTTGTACGTAGGAATCATTGCAAGCGGATTCCTCGCCGCATACATCGGCGAGCACATTGGATGGAGGTACTCGTTCTTTACTTTCGGCATAGGAGGTCTCTTGATAGCGTTCTACATTCTTTTCAGGATGAAGGACACTCCGCAGATCAAGGAGGCTGAAGGCGATTCCGGCCGCATCCCACTGAAAGAGCTTGTGCAGGGAATATTCTCCAAAAAGACGATCTGGTGCCTGTGCATAGCTTTCGGATGCCAGGTTTTCGTGAATATCGGATATACCACCTGGATGTCCACATTCTATCACGAGAAGTTCGGACTGTCCCTCTCCACGGCAAGTTTTGTGGCGATGTTCTGCCATTTCGCGCTGGCTCTTGCCGGTGTGCTTCTTGGAGGCAGGCTTTCTGACAGATATTGTATAACCAAGCGTTCGTTCAGGATGACCACAGAGGCCGCCGGCCTTCTTCTCGGGGCTCCTTTCATCTTCCTTATGGGATGGACAGACGCATTATGGTTCAGCTGCATCTGCCTTGCGCTCTTCGGCTTTTTCAGGGGTGTTTATGATTCGAATCTGTATGCGGCGGCATTTGATGTGATCGAGCCTAAATACAGGGCCTCGTCCGTGGGAATTATGACCTGTTTCGCTTTTCTTGTAGGCTCGGTAGCTTCTTCTGTTCTCGGAGTGATAGGGGACAAATACGGTATGTCAGTGGGCATTTCAATGCTCGGGGCATTCTTCCTTGCCGGAGGACTGGTGGTGCTTGCCGCGAAAAGATTTTTCTTTGAACGCGAATACATAACTACAACAGAATAAATATATTTAATAAAACCAAACTGATGAAAAGAATACTTCCAATCCTCGCATTCTTCTGTGCCTCAATACTTCTACCTGCGCAGAACTCTTTCCCGACTTCCAGGAAAGCGGACAAGGACCATATTATGAGTGACGCCTACTGGGAAATCTGGAACCCTTCCGTGCAGTCCAGGATTGATGCGGACATCGAGGCGAACAGAAAGGCGGATGCGGTCCTGAAATTCAATGCTCCGGCCGGTACGGAAGTCAGGATAGAACAGGTATCCCACGATTTCATTTTCGGAGCCCATATCTTCAATTTCAACCAGCTCGGAACTCACGAGCGCAATGAAAAATACAAGGAACTTTACGGTACCCTCTTCAATTCGGCGACTATCGCTTTCTATTGGAAGAAATTCGAGCTTGAACCCGGACGTCCGCGTTACAACACAGAGTACTGGGATACCGAGGAGTTCTGGAACAACTGCAAAGACCCCAAGTATCAGCCTCATTGGCGCAGGCCTTCCGCAGACCAGGTCGTGGAGTTCTGCGAGAGCAAAGGCATACGCCTTCACGGCCACACCATAATCTGGGGCAACCGTGAATGGCAGCATCCAAACTGGATCATAGACAATCTTATGAATCCGGAAGAGAAGGCGGTGATGGACACTTATGTCTCAAAGTATGTTTACCCCAAGAACAAGCAGGTCATAGAGAAATATACTGACCTTTACAGATCTCTCACTGATGACCAGATTTCAGACGCTCTTCCGGAATATACCCGTACAGTTGACAGCCTGTTCTCCAAGAGGGTGAAAGACCTGGCCCTGCATTATGGCGGACGCATCCACAGCTGGGATGTGGTGAACGAGAGTTCCACGGATTTCCACAAGATGAATCCGGGAGGCCGGCTTATCAAGAGCAATTACGGCATTATGCCGGCGGACTACACTTACAAGGCCTTCAAACTTGCGCAACAGTGCTTCCCTGACAATATTAAGCTCAATATCAATGACTACAATATGGGCCAGGACTATCTTGACCAGGTCAAGGACCTTACCGCAAGGGGATGCAAGATTGACATAATGGGTGCCCAGATGCATCTTTTCGACCCTCAGCAGTGCCTTGACATAGCTGCGGGAAAGGAGATCCAGACACCGGGGCAGATTTACAAGTGGTCAGACCTGCTTTCCCAGGCCGGAAAGCCTATCCACCTGAGTGAGATAACCATCACGGCTCCGGGCAATGACCTTCGCGGCCGTCAGATCCAGGCTATCATCGCCACCAATCTTTATCGCCTCTGGTTCAGTCTCAAGCCTATGATGGGAATCACCTGGTGGAATGTGGTGGATGACTGCGGAGCTCCGGGAGAGCCTTCAGTCTCAGGCCTTTTTGACCGTGACATGAAGCCTAAGGCCTCGTTCTTCGCCCTTGACAATCTTATCAACAATGAGTGGAAGACGAAAATGACAGTCAAGCTCGGCAAGAGCGGAACAGTCAATTTCCGTGGCTTCAAAGGCAACTACAGAATCACCTGGAAGGATGCTGACGGAAATGAAATCACAAAGGAATTCTATCTCAAGGAGGATGGTGACACAATAACTTTTTAATTGAGTATGAGGACAATAAAGTATTTTGCATTATTTACAGTTGTCGGCCTGCTTTGCGCCTGCAAGGCCCAGACTGCGGCTGACAACATAATACCGTCAGATGATGGCCTGTTCCCTTTTGTGATTTCATTTGCCGGCGCGGACAATGCGACTGATTTCAGTGCGCTGCTCGATGCTCCTGCCGGAAAGGATGGTTTCATAAGGGTGGAGGGTGACCATTTCGTAAATGACAAGGGACGGGTCAAGCTGAATGCTACCAACCTTACGGCATCAGCCAATTTCCCGACTCACGAACAGGCGGAGCGTATGGCAGCCAGAATGGCGCGCTTCGGCATCAACTGTGTGCGCCTGCACTTTATGGACTGCTCTTACGGTATTGACTTTTTCCCGCTGGCTTATGAAGGCTGCATCTTCGCCAATGACGGTTCAGACAGGAATTTAGATCCGGAAATGCTTGACCGTCTGGACTATATGATCAGCCAATTCAAGGAGAGGGGCATCTATGTCGATGTGAACCTTTATGTGGCCAGGGAGAACTATGCGATGAAATCCCTGAATGCGGTCAATCCTTATATCCAGGCAAAGGAAAAGGAATATGCCCATGATCTTCTGACGCACGTCAACCCTTATACGGGCCTTTCTCTTGCGGAAGATCCTGTGGTCGCGCTTATTGAGCTCAATAATGAGGACGCTATTTTCACTTCATATATCAGGGGTTCCGTCAGGAAACCTGAATGGCCGACGGTGAAGCAGTTGAGAGACGGAAGCGTTGATGAGAAGACAAAACGTGATTTGTTCCATACTTTGGAAAAGCTCGAGTCCGAACATTGGAACAATATGTACGATTACCTGAAAAAGGAGCTCCGCGTCCAAGCCCCTGTGACTTCCACGCAGCTGCAGTTCTCGATGCCTTCGCCATTTGAGAAGATGGATTTCAATGATATGCATGCATATTGGCAGCATCCTTCCATCAATGTCTATTGGAAGCAGAACAATATCGCGATGTCAAATTCCGTCAATGGCGGAACTCTGCCGGAGCTCGCTTCAAGAAGGTATGCTGGAAAGCCGTTCACCGTGACCGAATACAATCATCCGTATCCGGCGTTTTATGGGGCAGAGGGCCAGCCGATGTTCCACGCATACGCCGCTTTCCAGGGCTGGGACGGAGTGTTCAGCTATTCGTGGAACAACAGATATGACGAAGAGCCTGAGTCCCAGGAGTATTTCTTCTCGTTCGCGGGAAGAACCGATGTGCTGGCGCATTTCAATGCCTGCGCGGCTATGTATCTCAGAGGCGATGTGAAGGAGGCTGATACTGCTGTCATCCCGGTTGTGCCGATGAAGGCATTCGAGGACGATTTCGTCAAAAACCCTTCGAACGCCAGTGACCCGGTCCGGCTGATCAATGAACAGACAGACGGGCGGATAACCAGGAAGCATATGCTTGCGCATAAGATTGTCACTGATATTCACAAGGCTGAGCCGGTCCGGTTCGAAGAGGAGGAAATGGGTGATGTCATATTCTCCGACACCAGGGAAATAGAGTGGAACAATTCTGAACCAGGCCACGGAATGTTCATCGTCCGTACCGATAATTCCAAATTCTTCACAGGTTTTCCTGCAGGCAGGGTCGTTGACCTTGGAGACGGAGTGTCTGTGGCTCTTGGCAAGACAAAACTTGGATGGGCTACAATTTCTCTCGCCAGCAAAGAAGGAAATGGCATGCTCTCCGGCTCCACGCTTCTTGCAGCCACGGGATTCACTCACAACAAAGATGCGAAATTCACGGTCGAGAAAGATGCTGAAGGAAACCCTACGACATACATCTCCTGCCGCCTGAAAGACTGGGGCACCGCTCCTATGATGACTGAAGGCATCAATGCTTCTGTCACTCTTGCATCTGAAGCCGATGCTACAAAATGCTGGGCCCTGGATGAGAACGGAGACAGGAAAATCGAGGTCCCGGTAAAGAAGAATGCGGAAGGGAAGGCTGTGATAGAAATTAGTGAGAAATATCAGACAATCTGGTACGAAATCAATGTTGAATAAAAATATGATTATATAAATATGAGCGTGGATCAGTACAGGAAAGAGGTGGGGATGATGAACCTTGAAAAGCTTATCGCATCAAGGGAAGGCATTTCAGATGTCAAATTCCCTATTCCGGACAAGGAACTTCTGCAGAGGTTCGAACAGTTGTATCTTGGAGCGGTGAATGATGTGCTCCGCGAGTTCTGCCTTCTCAATCAGGCTCTGCCGAACAGGATCAAGCCGCTTCGCGAGTACAGGACTGTGGCCGGATTCGCGTTCACAGTGAAGAGTGCCCCGAATGTCAAGATTCAGGGCGAGATGGAGTTCAGGACGCAGATGCTTGATGAAATGGGTGAAGACCATTTCGTAGTCTGGGATACAAGCCGCGACCAGGAAGCCACTCTCTGGGGAGGAGTGATGACAGCGACAGCGAAGGGCAAGAAAGTGAAGGCTGCGTGCATAGACGGAGGTATCCGTGACACGCATCAGATACTTTCGGCTGATTTCCCTGTCTTCTATGAATACAGGATTTCCAACGGGAGTCTCGGCCGCTGCCTCATCACCCATTACCAGATTCCGATTAAAATCGGCAACGTTACCATCAAGCCGGGAGATGTCATTCTCGGAGACATTGACGGAGTGCTTGTGGTGCCTCGCGAAATTGCTTATGACGTGCTTATGCGCGCCGAGGAAATCAGGGAGAACGAGAAGAAAATTTTCTCCTGGGTGGAACAGGGTGATTCAGTAAAATCAATTACTCAAAAAGGTGGATACTTTTAGCAAATATTGTCTTTTCCTGCTCCTACTGCTTGTGCTTTCCTGCACAAAGGAAAAGGGCCCCCAGGAGATCCCGGTGCTTGCTGGATTCCAGTCATTCTCTCTTTCGGACGGGGATGCTGTCTACAATGCATTCGAGATAGCGGACGGACATATTTATGTGTCGGTTCCCAATGGAAAGGATTTGAGATATCTGAAAGCCACTTTTCTTCACGACGGAAAGGCTGTGTATGTGGACAAACGGGAGCAGGAGAGCGGAGTGACGCTTGTGGATTTCTCCAGGAGCACTGCGCCTGTGAGATACAATGTGGTCTCGAAACAGGGCAGGGAAAACCATTATGACGTCTTTCTCTTCGACCTTCCGGTGGTTTACATCGACACACCAGGCGGCCAGGAGATTGTGGACAAGGAAAACTGGATTCCGGAGGCCTCGATCAGGATAATCGACACTGACGGCAGTGTTGCGCTGGAAAGCGGGACTTCAATCAAGGGACGCGGGAACACCACGTGGGAATACCCCAAGAAACCTTATACATTGAAGCTTGATTCCAAACAGAAGGTTCTCGGAATGCCGGCTGACAAGCGGTGGAACCTGTTGGCGAACTGGGCTGACCGCACGTTGATGAGGAATACCGCCGCCCTTGCCATTTCCGCGAGGACGAAGCATCTGGAATGGACGCCGAGGGGAAGGCACGTGGAAGTGATTCTGAACGGAAGATATCTGGGCAACTATTATTTGTGCGAGCACATAAAAATTGCCAAGAACAGGATTCCGATCCGGGAGATGGATACAGCGAAGGATATTGAGGGTGAGGCTCTTACCGGAGGATATATGCTTGAGATAGACAGTCATTTTGACGAGCCGCTTAAATTCAGGACTCCCATCCGCAATCTTCCGGTCAACCTGAAATCCCCTGATACGGATGTGAGGGATGTGCAGTTCAACTACATAAGGGACTATATCAACACTCTGGAATCGATGCTGGCCGATGAGGCAAGGCTGGAGGCGAGGGAATATGCGGATTATCTGGACATTGATTCGTTCATCGATTATTTCCTGGTCCACGAACTGGCCGAATATTCGGGCCCTGCCGACGATGCCTACAGCAGCCACGTTTACAAGGATATGTCAGGGAAGCTCAAAGCCGGGCCGGTCTGGGATTTTGACAGGACCACGTTCAAGCCGAATGTGACGAAGTTCCTGAATGCCGGGAATGCCTTGTGGTATGGGTATCTTTTCAAGGACCCGGTTTTCGTCGCAAGGTTGAAAGAGAAGTGGGCTGAGTCAAAACCGGAGTTTGAGAAAGTTGTCGGAGATATCGAGGACATAACTTATGAGATAAGACGTTCAGCGAGATATACCATAAAGATGTGGCCTACTGACAGCCGGGACAACGGGGACGAGACAATGTCATTTGATGATGCGGCCTTGCGCCTGAAAAATGCTTATGCAGAGAGAATAAAGACCCTGGATGTGCTGATAGGTTCTTTATAGGGATGAATAATTAAAGTGATTAATATTATGTTCAATCTTAAAGGAAAGACCGCTCTGGTGACCGGAAGCGGTCAGGGAATAGGAAGGGCTGTGGCCATTCTCCTCGCCCGGCAGGGAGCTCGGGTCATAATCAGTTGGCGCTCAGAGGATTCTGTGGCCAGAAAGACCCTTGATGAACTGGATGCGATGGGCGCGGAATATCTGACCTGGAAATATGACCTTTCTTCTCCTTCCGTGCGCCGGGACTTTGAGGCTTTTATGAAGGAGAACGGTGTCAATGTCGATATCCTTGTCCTGAATGCGTCAGTCCAGTTCAGGCGCCCCTGGGAGCAGATTTCGAATGAAGAGTTTGACCTTCAGGTCCATACCAATCTCAGGTCGTCCCTCGCCCTGATCCAGGCCTGCGTCCCGGGAATGCGCGAAAGACATTGGGGACGTATCGTGACGGTGGGAAGTGTCCAGCAGTACAGGCCGAATACTGCGATGGCGGTTTATGCCGCGACCAAGGCAAGCCTGCGCAATCTGGTTATGACTCTGTCCGTCCAGCTGGCCGCAGACGGAATCACAATCAACAATGTGGCCCCGGGCGTGGTCGAGACTGTCAGGAATGTCGAGGCGCTGTCGGATGAGGCGTACAGGGCCAAAATCGTGAATTCCATTCCGGTGAAGTTCACGGCCAAGCCTGAGGATATCGCGCCTGCCATACTTCTGTTCTGTTCGGAGGAGGGAAGGTACATAACCGGTACGGACCTGCCTGTAGATGGCGGGATGTCCATACCTTTCACCTGATTGTGAAAACAGGATTTCAGGCTGATTACTAATTTATTAATGAGATAATATCATTTTTATGAACAACAGAATTGATCCTTCGACATTGAAGATAACAGATATCAGGTTCGCCGATATTACAGACGCACCTAAAAGATGCTCTTTGTTGAAGATATATACGAACCAGAGCATCGTGGGCTATGGGGAAGTGCGAGATGCGTCAAGCAAGACATACGCCCTGATGCTGAAAAGCCGTCTCCTCGGAGAAAACCCTTGCAATGTTGACAGGCTGTTCCATAAAATCAAGCAGTTCGGCGGCCCGTCCCGTCAGGGCGGAGGAGTGTCCGGCGTGGAGATAGCCTTGTGGGATCTTGCCGGCAAGGCGTACGGAGTGCCTCTGTACCAGATGCTTGGCGGAAAATTCAGGGACTGCGTGCGTGTTTACTGTGACACTGATGCGGACGGCAAGGACAATGACGGTATCGCTATGGGACACGCCCTGAAGAAAAGGATGGAGATGGGCTTCACTTTCCTCAAGATGGACCTGGGGATAGGGATGCTCCTTGACGAGCCCGGCGCATTGTGCGCTCCTCTCGGCTTCATTGAGGATATGAAGACATACGCCCCTCATATCCTGAATGTGCAGAGCGGGTCGGTGACGGCTGATATGGTCAGCAGGACAAGGAGTTATGACATTGTGACAACGGCCCATCCGTTCACGGGAATCCATATCACGGAGCACGGGCTGGATATTCTTGAGAAATATGTGAAAGATGTCAGGGATGTCATCGGCTATGAAGTGCCACTTGCGATTGACCATTTCGGACACGTCTGTGTCGAGGACTGCATCCGTTTCGCCAGACGGGTTGAAAAATACAATATCGCCTGGATGGAAGATATGGTTCCGTGGATTTATCCTGACCAGTACAGGCGTCTCCACGATTCCACGACCATTCCGGTCGCGACGGGAGAGGACATATATCTGAAGGAGAATTTCGAGCCGCTCATAAAGGGGCATTGCGTGTCGGTTATCCATCCTGACATCCTTACCTGCGGCGGGGCGTTGGAACTCAAGAAAATCGCTGATATGGCGGACGAGAACGGTGTCGCCGTGGCCATTCATATGGCCGAGAGCCCGATAGCCTGTATGGCAGCAGTGCACGTTGCCGCCGCTATGCACAATGTGCTCGCTATGGAATTGCACTCAGTCGATGTGCCTTGGTGGCAGGATCTGGTGGAAGGACTTCCGAAACCTCTGGTCAAGGACGGGTTCATACAGGTTCCTGACGGGCCTGGCCTGGGAATTACCGGCCTGAACGAGGACCTGATAGCGGAGCACATCAATCCGGACATCCCTGGTCTGTGGGAGCCTACAGATGAATGGAATACAGAGTTCTCCAATGACCGTATCTGGAGCTGACCGGAGATTATTCTTCGATTTTGTCTATTAAAGCAATCTTGTGGTTGATTTCCCTGGCGCAGTCCAGGACTTCACACAGGATTGCTTTTCTGTCTATTTCACGTGAGTCCGGGATGAAGACACCTACGCTGCCTTCCACGTGCCCTCTTCTGAACAGGGGAGCGGCGAATCCTGTGGTCGAGGAATGCCGGTCTTCCTGAATTGCGTATCCTTTTCTTTTTATTGAGGACAGCTCGTTCATAAGTTCTCCGGACGGATTGCTGCTCCGGTAGAGCTCCGGCCACTGGGTTTCAGTCGGCATTCCGTTGCGGATTATGAATTTTTCCTGGTGGGGGGGGGTATAGTTTGCGAGGATTACCCGTGCGGTATTTGCGGAGTAAACGCTTTTGTCAATGTTCGCCGTGAGTATCTGTTCCCTGTCAGGCCTGGATTGGAAAAGCACGACTCTCTTGTCATTCCGTATTACTGACAGTATTGCGCTCTCGTTCAGTTTGTCCCCGAGCTTTGTCACATCTTCCCTTGCGATTTTCGTGAGCTCGTCATTGTTGACAGATGAATTCGCAAGGCTGTAAATCATATATCCCAATTTATATCCCATCCTTGGATCGGACTGCTGGACAAATCCTTTGGCCGCAAGCGTCTTCATAATGTTCGAGCAGGTCCCCCGGTCCATATTGAGCGCCGCCGCTATCTCCCCCAATGGTATTTCCCTGTTCGGGGTCTTGCCGAGAAAATCCAGGATATTGAGTGCTTTTACTAATACAAGTATCATATTGTCAATCAAAAATGTAGGCAAATGTAGCCCAAATAAGTATCAACTCATCAGAAACCGCATCTGTCTTTTACAATGTAAAACATCGGCCTTGTAACAAATATAATAAAATTTCTCAAACCTGTCGGCGGTGGATTGATTTCACTTTTTTATCTGTTCGGCTTGGATTGTAGCATTAATTTCATAAATTTGTGACTCATTGTTACAAAATTGATAATAATTGTAATTTTAATATCGAAATGTCAACTGAAACTGTCAAACCTTCCGGGATGCCGACAAAAAAAGTGGTGATGCTCGCTCTTGCAATAGCTGCTTTTCTCTTTTTCTGGTTCGTGCCCCGTTCATTCTTCGGCCTTGCTGAAAACGGAACCCCATTATTGTCAATAGTAGAGCAGCGGACAGTCGCCATATTCGTTCTGGCCGCATTGATGTGGATGTTCGAGATTCTCCCTACGTGGGCGACATCAGTCACCATCATCGTGCTCCTGCTCTTCTCGATTTCTGACAGCAGTCCGCTGTTTATGCGCAGCGCCGGTGAGGCCGCGGACCTGGGAACCCTTGTAAGCTACAAGACCCTGCTTGCCGCATTCGCTGATCCGACCATTATGCTGTTCCTCGGAGGTTTCATCCTTGCGATGGCTGCCACCAAAGTCGGCCTGGATGTCCAGCTGGCCAAAGTCCTTCTCAAGCCTTTCGGGACAAAACCGAAATATGTGCTTCTCGGATTCCTCTGTGTGATAGCGCTTTTCTCAATGTTTATGAGCAATACGGCGACCGCAGCGATGATGCTTACGTTCCTCGCCCCGGTGCTGAGAACGCTTCCGAAAGAGGAGAGGGGAACGGCTGGTCTTGCGCTTGCCATTCCTATTGCCGCCAACGTTGGAGGTATCGGCACTCCTATCGGCACTCCTCCTAACGCCATCGCCCTCGGCTATCTCAATGACACGATGCATCAGGGTGTCGGATTCGGCGAGTGGATGATGGTGATGGTGCCGTTCGTGATTGTGATTCTGCTCATCGCCTGGGTACTGCTTATGAAATTCTTCCCGTTCACAACGGACAAGATCGAGCTCAAGATAGAGAACACCAGGAAGTCGGATACCAAGACCTATATCGTATGGGGAACATTCGCCGTGACCATCCTTCTGTGGATGCTTGACAAGGTGACCGGCATCAATGCCAATGTGGTGGCTATGATTCCAGTGGGCGTTTTCTGCGCGACCGGAGTCATTTCCAAGGAGGATCTCAGGGACATCGAATGGAGCGTGCTCTGGATGGTCGCCGGAGGTTTCGCCCTCGGTATCGCATTGAACAAGACAGGTCTTGCAGAGAATCTTGTGGAGTCCATACCGTTCGCGACGTTCTCTCCGCTTGTGGTGCTGCTTGTTTCCGGATTCATCGCATATCTGCTTTCGAACTTCATTGCGAACTCTGCTGCAGCGAATCTGCTCGTGCCGATTCTCTGCGCTGTGGGAGTGGGAATGGGAGAACTTCTCGACCCTGTCGGAGGCGCCCGCGCCCTGATTATCGGAGTTGCCCTTTCTACATCGTTTGCAATGCTGTTCCCTATCAGTACGCCGCCTAACGCCATCGCCCACTCCACAGGCCTCATCCAGGTAAAGGATATGACCAAGGTCGGGCTTGTCATCGGCGTCATCGGATTTGTGCTCAGCTACTGCATCCTGATTTTTATTGGTGTTTAATTATTTGATGTAAATATTGTTCTGATGAAAAAGATTGCAACACTTCTGTCGGCTCTTGCTGTCAGTGCATCTGCAGCATTGCCAGTCTCTGCCGCGCCGGCCGCATCGGATGAGGCGAAAGTCGAGAAGCCGGCCCATTTCAAACTTTACGGATTCATAAGGAATTATTTCGCATTCGATACAAGGGAAAGCAAAGCCGGAACAGGCGACCTGTTCTACTATACTCCGCTTGACAATAAGTACAATGCCAACGGCGATGACCTCAATGCGCAGGCTTCTTTCCGTTTCCTATCGCTCACCAGCCGCGTTGGACTGGATGTGACCGGTTACCAGATCGGCCGCACCAAGTTCGGGGCCAAAATCGAGACTGACTTCTATTCAGGACTTACCAATTCCTCCACATCGAGCAACAAGATAAACGGAACGGCGCAGCTGCGTCTCCGCCAGGCTTATGTGACCATCGGATGGGATGATATGAAGATGAAGAACGGCACTCCGGTTGCCGTGGCGATGAAGATAGGACAGGCCTGGCATCCTATGGCCGCCGACCAGCCTCACGTGTTCAGCCTTGAGACCGGCGCTCCGTTCAATGCTTTCAGCCGTACTCCACAGGTGCTCGCCGATGCCAATTTCGGCAAGAACGTGATGCTCTCCGCCGCAGCCATCTGGCAGATGCAGTATATGTCACAGGGCCCTGCCGGCGCTTCTGCTGAATACATCAAGTATTCCTGCGTTCCGGAGTTCTATCTCGGACTCACCCTGAAGAGCAATAACGGATTCCTCGCCCGTGTGGGAACCAACCTCCTGAGCATCAAGCCGAGACGTCTCGGTGTGGATTCGAAGGGCGTAGATGTTAAAGTTTCCGACAGGCTCACCACGATGTCTCCGTATCTCTATCTCCAGTACAAGAACAGGCTGTTCGAGGTGAAGGCCAAGACAATCTTCAGCCACGGAGGCGAGCATATGAACCTGATGAGCGGCTACGGCATCTCGGAGAAATGTGATGACGGGCATTATGAATATACTCCGTTCAAGACTACATCCACCTGGGCCTCAATGAGCTACGGCAAGAAATGGCAGGTGATGCTTATGGGCGGCTATATCAAGAACCTCGGCACAGTGGACAAACTTGTGAACACTGACGGAGTTGTGAACAAGGCTGATTTCTATTTCAGCGGCAACACCGACAAGACCTTTGCCGGAATGTGGAGGGTGATTCCTTCTGTGGCTTACAACATCGGCAAGTTCACTCTCGGGCTGGAATACAACTATACGGCGGCACGTTTCGGAAACGGAGTCTTCAATGAGCACGGACTTTCCACCGGGGGACGCCACAATGTTGAGAACCACCGTGTCCAGATGATGGTCAAGTTCGCATTCTAAGCCTGCTTATGGATATTTCTTTTTTAAAATCAACTCTCAGGACAGTTCCCGATTTTCCGAAAAAAGGGATACTGTTCTGGGACATAACGACTCTTCTCAAGAATCCTGAAGCGTTCAGCCAGACTGTAGATGCGCTGTATGAAATGTACAGGGACAAGGGCATCACCAAGGTGGCAGGGCTTGAGTCAAGGGGCTTCATAATTGGCGCCGCGCTTGCCTACAGGCTCGGCGCCGGTTTCGTTGTTATACGAAAACCCGGAAAACTGCCTGCTGAAACCTATTCGGAGACCTATATGAAGGAGTATGGTCCCGACACTCTGACGATACATCAGGATGCGCTGTCAAGCGAAGATGTCGTCCTCCTTCACGATGACCTGCTGGCCACCGGAGGGTCGGCCGCGGCCGCGCTGAGACTGATTGGCCGTCTCGGCCCGAAATCTGTCTATGCCAATTTCATCATTGAATTGAACGAACTTGACGGAAGAAAGGTTCTGCCTGAAAACGTTGAGGTCACAAGCCTGCTGTCTCTGTAATCGAGGCCCGCTGCTGACAATCCAATCAACCTATCTTGTTATGTCAAAAAAAACAATTCTGGCCGCTCTCGTGGCTGCCGTTGCCATTGTTCAAGGAGCGATGGCCCAGACAAACATTCAGGTCTTTTATGATTTCGGAAAAGACCGCAAACACGTAACTACCACTCTCGAAGGATTCTACGGAGACAAATGGGGCAACACCTTCTTCTTCGTTGACTATGATTACGGCGAGAAGGTGAACAATGAGAGAGTCTCTCCGAGAGGTACCTATTTCGAGATTGCCCGCTGCCTGAACTTCTGGCAGAACAGCAAGGTCGCTCCTCTCAGTCTCCACGTCGAGTACAACGGCGGTGTGTACAAAGGATATGGCATCAACAACGCTTTCCTTATCGGAACCGACTGGTTCATTCACAGCAAAGATTTCAGGAATACATTGAACCTCAAAGTCCTGTACAAATATATCCATTATGACAAGCCTTCTGTCGGCGACCGTCCGAAGAGCGATGTTCCTCTCCAGTTCACCGCTGTGTGGGGAATGCAGGATATCTTCAAGGTCAAAGGTTTGAGATTCAGCGGCTTTGCCGATTTCTGGTGGGAAGACCACGCAGTCGCTCCATCAGACGGAGACGGCAACCGCAAATGGGATGAGGCCAAGACCTCGCACATCGTGTTCCTGACCGAGCCGCAGCTCTGGTACAATGTCGGCCAGCATTTCGGTGTTGACAATCTCAATGTCGGAACCGAGATCGAGCTCTCTTACGATTTCGGTACAGGCAAAGGCTTCTGGTGCCGTCCTTGCCTCGGCCTCAAATGGGTGTTCTGATTAATTGGAGTGACATATGAACAAATATCTTGACAAAGCTTTCGGGTTCAATCCCCAGAAGCACAGTGTCCGCACGGAGGTGCTCGCAGGTCTGACCACTTTCCTGACGATGGCCTATATCCTGGCTGTTAATCCCGGCATTTTCAGCGCTCTTGCGTCCCAGGGAATGCCTACAGCTTCAGTCTTCACGGCGACTGCTCTCGCCGCAATTGTCGGAACTCTCGTGATGTCCCTGTATGCCCGCAAGCCGTTCGGCCTCGCTCCGGGTATGGGACTCAATGCGTTCTTCGTATATACAGTGTGTCTCGGGATGGGATTCACCTGGCAGATGGCCCTCACAGCCATTTTCCTGGAAGGTATCATCTTCATCCTGCTGACAGCCACCAATGTCCGCAAGATGATTGTTGACGCCATTCCGATGAATCTCAAACGCGCCATCGGCGCCGGTATCGGCCTGTACATTGCCTTCATCGGCCTGAAATCCGCCGGAATCATTGTCAGCAGCGAGGCCACATCCGTCACTCTCGGCAATTTAGGCGACAAGGCTGTGATTCTTGCTCTTGTGGGCCTTGTCATCACCTCGCTTCTTGTGATTCTTAAAGTCCGCGGAGGAATGCTCCTTGGCATCATCGCCACCACATTGATCGGAATACCGATGGGCGTGACCCATTATGGCGGCATTGTGTCCGCACCGCCTTCAATCGCCCCGATTTTCTGCCAGTTCGAGTGGACGAAGATAATATCCTGGGATATGCTCGTCGTGGTGTTCACATTCCTTTTCATCGATATGTTCGACACAATCGGCACTGTCGTGGGCGTGTCAGTGAAGTCCGGAATGGTGGATGAGAAGGGCAATGTGGACGGCATCAACCGTGTCCTTATGGCTGATTCAGTGGCTACAGTCGCCGGGGCAATGTTCGGTACCAGCACAACCACTACATATATCGAGAGCGCTTCCGGCGTGTCTGAAGGAGGCCGTACCGGCCTGACTTCGTTTGTCATCGCCGCCTGCTTCGCCGTGGCCCTGTTCTTCTCGCCGCTTTTCCTTGCGATACCGGGCGCTGCCACAGGTCCTGTGCTCTTCATTGTCGGCGTGATGATGATGTCGCCAGTCGTGCATATTGACTGGAATGATTTCTCGGAGTCAATCCCTGCTTTCGTCACAATGCTTCTTATGCCTCTCGCCTACAGCATTTCGGACGGCATTATGTTAGGTATGATTTCCTATGTCCTGCTCAACGCCCTGACCGGCAAGTTCAAGAAGGTTTCCGTGATGATGTGGGTCCTCGCCGTGCTGTTTGTCCTGAGATATATTCTGGTGTAATCCGGGATTTTACATAAATGAAAGAGGAGGATGGCCTTCAAAGCCGTCCTCCTCTTTCTGGAATTGGATGAAACTACCTTTATTTGTTGTAACGGATTGCTATATATTCAATTGCGCTGGCGTGGTTAGTCTCTGACGCTCCGCCCATAAGCCTGGCGTTGGCGTAGTCCGCACCGTTGCTGCATATGTCATTGACAGGAACAAGCCTGATATATACATTTTCTTTTCCGAGAATCTCCTGCGGAAGCTCGAAGTTGATTCCCTTGTATGCGACAATTGATGAGTACAGTGTGTTTGCCCATACTGATACGTCAGGAACAGTGTATTCCCCGATGAGATTCCATTTGCTGTCATCCTTGGCGGCCTGGGAATCCGTGGTGGACCATTCCGCTTTCCAGAATCTTGGAGCATACCATTTCTGCTCTGTGTTGAGTACTGAAATCTGGAGCGATATATGGCTTGTGGATATTCCGGCAGTCGAGAAATTGAGAAGCCATCCGTATGGCCTGTTGTTGTCGTAGTCCCACCAGTAGTGAGATGCGAAAGCCGTGAAGCAGTTTCCGGAGACATTGCTTTTGCCGTATGATCCGGAGGAGCCATAATTGATGCCGCTCGCCTGGCTTGTCGCATAAGCGTTTGTCGCATTAGGTCCGCACCATTCAATGCTTCCGTCTGGATTGAAGCTTACGAGGCTGCTCATATCAGCATTATAATGCTCTTTTGCAGGGTCGAGAACTATTCCGATGCCGTTCTTGTTGCCGAGGTTCATTCCGAACATATAGTTCACATTGTTGCCCATAGGCCCGAGGTACTCGTAGGTGCCGGCGCCCCACATATGCTGATTGTATGTGGCCATCGTGTACTCCTTTGCTTCAGAACCGGTGTACTTCTCCTGGTATGTATGGGTGAACCATCCGTTCTCGCCATATGTAGGCCGGCATACCTCTTCAGCCTTGTCAGGATTCCAGAAACGGTATTCTGTCAGAAGGGCGGAGAAACTGTCCTCGACGCTGTCATTCATCTGTCCCCATATATCCTCCTTGCACTGGTGCCGTATCTGGTAGCGCCCGATGTTGCCGAGCTCGACATCTTCTTCAATCTCGACTGGATCAGCTCCGTCTCTCCATTCGAATCTGGAGAACCGTTCGTGCACAACCACTCCGCTTATCTTTCCGGAACCGTAAGGAAGGCGGGTTCCGTCATTTCTGTAAAGGCAGACAGTGTTCGTATACATATAGAGGTGGTCTCCGTTTATGTCCCTGACAAGCAGAGGATATTTTGACAGACGGCTGGCGTTTGTGCCGATGGCGTATCCTTCATTCACCGGAGTGATGGCTCCCTTCCTGACAGGGAATTCCACATCCTTCAATGTCACATAAGTATATACATCGCTGTCCGTCAGCTCGTTCATATACTTCTCCTTGACCGGTATCGAGCCCTTGGTTCCGGCAATCTGGGACACAATCATATTCTTGGTGACATTCTTGATTGTCACTCTGTCCGGATCAGTGCTGAACACCGCAGTTGCGCCGTGCAGCAGAACCTGGACTTTGTCGAACTGGTTGAAAGAGTTGTCTGCAGGTGTGGCGGTGATCAGTGCCACGCCGCAGCTTCCGTCAAGAGCCTCAAGATATACGGTTGTCTTCGACCCGTTGTAGTCGATGGCGGAGGTGGTTATCTGTTCGTTCTCTCCGGCGTTTCCGCTGGCGGTGTTGCTGACCACATAGCCCTCGATGATGATATAATCGGAGATTTCTTTGCCTGTGGCGTAATTGTCCATCACGTCTTTTATCGAAACCTCGCGTCCGATGCCCTCTTTGGCGTTTCTCTGCACGATGTTCAGCGACAGGGCCACTTTGTCTCCCCAGCCGTCAGTGTATGAGAAATATATGGTTGCGGTTCGCGGGTTTATCTCGTCAGGGTTGGCGGCTGTCACAATTGACAGTACGCGCTCTTCGCTTTCAGAATCCGGAATGTCAATGCTCTCGATCCAGGTGGAGTCCGCACCTTCTGGGAAAACCTTCTCAACGGTGAAATAGGAAAACGGCACATTGGTGGTCACCGATTCCTCAAGTTTTCCACCGGCTCCGTCCGCAATGATGGAAGTGTTCTCTTTCGAGAGGACAGCGGTCATTAGTCCTTTCTGCTTGATATACACAGTGTCCCTTCTTGAGTCAACATCGCTGCAGAGGACGATTCCGGTCATTCTCTTGAATTCCTCGTTGAATGAGCAGGAGGCGGTGATTGTGCCGTCACCGTTGCCCACCCAGCTGTCAAGTTCCAACCAGTCGGAATCTTCAGTCCGCTCAATGTGGTATGCGCCATTTGAGAATACCGGTATTTCCACAGTGGAAGCCTCGGCCTCCACTACATACTCCTTGCCGTTGGCTCCGAGTTCCACGAGAGGGATATCGGCGGCGTCATCTACATCACAGGCCGACACCGCAGCAGCGCCGGCAAGAAATGCTGAAATGATTTCTTTTATTCTGATATCTGTTTTCATACTGAGTTCCAATTAATTATAACGTACTGTGAGAGTTCCGATTCTGATTCCGGTGGCCTTGTTCGTGAGGGTGCCTTTCTCGATGCCAAGGTTGTTCTGCCAGTCACTTGTTGAAATCTTTGGACTGATGTCGGTCACTTTGTCCGCCACCTGGAATCTCACTGTCACATTCTCTTTGCCGAAGCACTCGTCCGGAAGTTTCCTCAGATACTCCTCGAATCCAGGGCAGCTGTCCTGTGAGGTGGTCGTCCACCATACTACTGAACGGTTCTTGAGAATTCCGCCGTCAACATCTTTGAAGGTGGTTCCTCCGTCCACTGAGTACAGCATCTTCCAGTGCGCAGGCGAGTCAAGTGTCGTGTTGCCCATCTCTCCGTGTCCCCAGACAATGCCCACAACTAAATTGCTTCCGTTGAGTCCTGCCGTTGAGAAATTGATGTCGAAATATTTCCCCTCGTCCGCGGTGAAATCCCACCAGGAATTGGTCAGTTTGATTGCGGCGCTCGGAATGAGTCCTTTCTGGTTAGAGCCGGTAGCGTCTTTGCTGACAGTATTGTTGAAGTCAGTGGAAAGCGCGAAGGTAGCTCCATAGACATTCATAGTACCTTCTCCCTTTTCCGGGACAATGTTGTTGACTTTATCGTTCCAGTTCCATTCCACGATGGTATTTGAGAATGGACTGTTTTCCAGTTCAATGTCTTCCTCCACCATTGCACGGACCTGGTATTTGGAGTAGCTGCCGTACCTCGGGTTTTCCTCGAACACGATTACTCCGTGTATTGTTCCTGAGCCCTGTGGAAGGAATGTCGGGTTGTTGCTGCCTAAAGGCTCTCTTCTCCAGGCCACGTAAGAGTTGGTCAGGAGAGATATGAAACTGCCTTCAGTGTCGGTCACCATCAGCGGTGCGGTGTCCCATCTCGGAGCGGATGTGGTGCCGGAAGGGTTGATGCCCTTTCCATCGTCCCGGATGCTGTATCCGTCGGTGCAGTTCGTGTAAGATCCGTCCTTTGCGAGAATCTCCACATCCTGAAGGTCAACTAAAGTGTAGATGTCATTGTCGGTGAGCTCTGAAATCTTCCTCTTCTTGGACGGTACCAGGAATGAGTCAGGTGTTCCGGCCTCGATGACACTCTCGGCAGTGAGTCCTGAAACCACGTAGCGGACTGGATTGTCATATCTCTGGAGTTCGGCTCCCTCGATTGCTATGCGGACCTTGGAATATCTCTCTATGATATTGTCCTCCACGGTCTTGAATTTCAGCATAACGCCATATCGCCCGTCGATGCTCTCAAGGTAAGCGGTCTTGTAGTTCTCGTTGAAGTCAAACTTGAACTGCGCGGTCTGGGTGTTTTTGGCAATGTTGGCGCTTCCCGGATCGCTGACAACGTAGCCCTCTATGTACTTTTTCGATGTGAGTTCTCCCGGTGCCAGTGCCCTGAGCTCCTCGAATGAGAGCGGGTCAGGATAAGCAAGCTGGCTGACAACGAATGAACTGCTGATGCTGTTTCCGGAATCGTCGGAATACTCCATAACGATGGTGGCAGTCCTGTCAGCCCCGCTCTCGTTCTTGGATACTGAGAAATCCAGCGATGTTCCTGTCAGTTTGACCCCGCTCAGCCATTTGTTCTCCTCGTCGTCAGGATTGGAGTAATTGACTGTGAGGCTGTAGTTGTTGGTGTATGCGTAGATGTTGTTGTCCAGGGTCTCTACTGAATATGTGCCTTTGTATCCGGCGTATTCACCTGAATCTTCAGAAAGTGAGAATACAGGCTCGGAAATGCCCTGGGTTACAGTCATAGAAGACTTGCGGTTCTCGCCGGTGGCGTCCTCCACATACATTGTTATGACGGCTGTCCTCGGGGCTTCGGAGGTATTCTCGGTGACATCGAACTTGAAGTTTTTGCTGGTGATTGTTTTGGCTGTCAGCCAAGGCTCGTAGCCGGATGCAGCTTCCTCTTCGCCCATCTTGACAATTGCGAGAGTGTCCCCCTCTGCGCCGAGGAAGAGAGTCTCCGCTGTGATTCTGTCAAGGTCGTACATCAGGTTTGTGCTGATCGGGGCGGAAATGCTGGCCGATGTCTTGAGAAGATTCATGGCGGAATTGCTGAATCCCAATGAGATGTCGCTCAGGCTGCCGGCCTGGGTGACGGTGATGGTGTCGCAAAGGCTGCCTTTGGTCAGGACGATGCCCACTTTCCTTGCAATGCCGTAGTTGGCGGACCAGGAAAGCACGAGGTCGTGGTTGCCCTCTCCGGACAGTTTGTTGAGCGACACCCAGTCGGCCGCCTCTGTGAATCCGGCTGTCCATTTGCCGTCGGAATAGACGAGAATATGCGTGGAGCCTGACTCCTTCGGAATTGACAGCTTGTGCGAATTGACGGAAAGCGGAAGCTCAAGGTCGAATTTGTCATTGCAGGAGACCGCCAAAGCCCCGGCTGCAATACCCGCAAGCGCTGTCCTGAGTATATTTTTCAATAATTGATTCATAATGCTCATAAGTTATTAAAGACCGTATTTAGCGTATTCCTTGTTGTCGAGATTGTATTTGGAATATACGACCTCGGTGTCCGGAATAGGGTAGTATTCGTGGCAAGGCTTGATGTTGTTTAGAAGATATGTATAGTCCGAATAATCGAGGACGGACTGATACCAGATTCCCCATCTAACAAGGTCGTATTTCCTCTGGAACTCTCCGAACAGCTCGCGGGCGCGTTCATTGCGGATTTCGTCCTGGAGTCTGGCCGGGCTGCGGTAAACGTAAGGCTTGAGACCGGCCCTGGTCCTTGTCATATTCAGGTATTCAACTGATTCTTCGTATCTTCCTGTTTCGTGGAGGCATTCGGCTTTCATAAGAATAGCGTCGGCGTATCTGAACACTTTGTAATTGTTCCCGTCGTAGCTTCCCTGCATATCCGGACACCAGAATTTCGGCCCCAGCCAAGGGCGCGTGTTAACGCCGGTGAAGGTCTTTCCTTCGTAATCCCAGGCCATATTGTATTTGGCGCGGATGTCGGCTCCGAGCTTGGTCTGGAGACCCTGGCAGAAGAAGACATTGGGACGCATCGCTGCCCAGGTCGTTGCCTGGTTGCCGAGCTCCGGTATCTCCACTCCGTCGTAAATCGCAGAATTGGCCTTCCTTGTAGGGGTGCAGATGCAGGCTACATTGGAGGTGTAAATCACACCGCCCTGAGTGTATGTGTGCTGAATCTCCATGATGGATTCAGGAGTGTTCTTGTCGCGGAAACGCACATTGGCGGTGTAGTCGTAGTCTGAAAGGTTTCCGTAGATTTTCTCAAGGGCCTCTATTGCGTTGATGGCTGTTTCCCAGTCTTTGTTCCACATCGCCATCTTCCCGATGAGAATGTATGCGCAGGCCGCTCCAAGGCGGTTGCCTTCATTATCATAAGTCCTTGTCTGTGAAGCGAGCGGGGCTATCTCCAAAAGATCCTGGATGCAGGCCTCCCTGGTCTTGCCGGCGTCCATCCTCGGAAGGACAGCTATCCTGTCGAGTGTGGCGTTGTCGTTCACCGGGTCGAAATAGAAAGGCACATTGCCGAAGAAACTTGTGAGAATGTAGTAGTAGAAAGCCCTCAGCGTCTTGGCTTCGCAGAGAAGCTGGATGCGCTGTTCGTTGTTCTCGTCTATGTCACCGTTCTCGTCAACGAACGCGCGGGACTTGGTGATTCCGTCAATGGCGAAGTTGCAGCGCTGAACTCCAAGATATCCCTGTGTCCATACAGTGGCGCCGAGCCTCGGAGTCGCAGGAGAGATGTCAAGACGTGCGTCAAGAGTTCCCGAAGGACAGTATGCTATGTCAGTAACGCACTCTGTGGCAATCATATAAGTGTAGTTGAAGATGGTCTTCATCGGTATGTAGCAGCCGTTGACCACGGACTGGCATTCCGAGAACTTCCTGAAGAAATTGTCAGGCGTGGACAGCGAACTCGTGTCCTCTTCCAGAGAGCAGGCATGGAATGCGGCTATGACGGCTGCCGCCGCAAATATTTTTATATGTTTCAGATTCATAATAATAACCTTGTTTTAGTATCTGACCTGTATGCTGAATGTGACTGTTCTCGACTTTGGATAAGCTCCGAGGTCAACACGGCGGAGGGTAGATGATGTACCTTCGCTGGAAACGTCAGGATCGAATCCGTTGTATTTCTTCCAGAGATAGAGATTGTCACCTATCACGCTGAATGTCACGTCCTTGAAGATTTTGCTCCTCTTGTGCAGGTCGAGATTGTACGAAAGCGACAGGGTCTTGAGCCTGAGGAATGAGGCGTCGTGAATCATAAAGTCACTCGGCAGGGCGGCGTCTGAAGTTCCGGCTGCGCGCGGAATGTTGGATTCCGGATTGCGCTCAGGATGCCAGGCGTTCAGCATATACCTGTACTGGTTCGTGAACTTGGAGCCGGCCATATAGATTTCCGAGTAGTTGTAAATCTTTCCTCCGAGTGAGTATGCGAAATACACACCGAGGCTCAGCCCTTTCCAGTAGAACGTGTTCTGGAGTCCTCCGTAGAGATAAGGGTCTGCATTGCCCTGATATACAAGGTCTTTCTGGCTCAGGACTCCATCGTGGTCAATATCGTAGTAGCGTGCTACTCCGTTGGCGGTGGATGATGCGCTCACGTATGTTTTGGTCACCTTGTTGCGTTCTCTCTCCTCGTCATTCTTCCATACGCCGCCGTACTTGAATCCCCAAAGGGCGTTGAGAGGATAGCCTTTGACGTAACCGTACATCATATAGGAGTTGTTTCCAGGAGCGGAAAGGGCTTTCACGAAGTCCTCGGATCCGATGTCCTCGACTCTTTGCTTGTTGTGCGAAAGGGTGAGGGTTGTGGACCAGCTGAAATTCTTTTTCATGATGTTCTGGCTCTCGATGGTGAGCTCGAATCCTTTGTTGGAAGTCTTTCCGATGTTGCCGAACCTGCTTGAGAAACCGGTCTGGGTAGGAACCTGGACAGAGAGCAGAAGGTCGGAAGTTTTTGAGTAATAGGCTTCAGCCGTGATGTTCAGCCTGTTCTTGAACAGGGCTATGTCCAGGGCTGCGTTGTAGGACGCTGTCTTTTCCCAGGTGAGGTCAGGGGAGTCCAGGCGTGACAGATAATATGCTGCCGGCTGCGAGCCGTCGAACAGATAGCCTCCGGTCGTGGATGAAAGCGCGGCGAGGGAACGGTAAGGGCTGATGGCGTCGTTTCCGGTCATGCCGGCGCTGAGCCTGAGAGCAAGATCATCCACGCGTGTGGCGTTTTTCATAAACGGCTCGTTGGCGACATTCCATCTCAACGCGGCTGAAGGGAAGAACGCCCATTTCTTGTTGGCAGCGAAGTTGGATGCTCCGTCAAAACGTCCTGTCACAGTGAGGTAATACCTTGAACCGAAATTGTAATTGCCCCTGGCGAACACGGACATCTTGGTCTTCTTGCTGAATCCGGAGGAAACTGAGTAAGTCTCCTTGTCTAGCACGGCGTTCATATTGTTCCATTTCACCTCGTCGTCCATATAGCCGGAACCGGAGATGGTCAGGTTGTTGGAAGTGAACTTGTATGCGGAGAATCCGGCCATAAGGTCCACTGTGTGTTTCTTGGCCTTTATTTTATAAGTGGCGGTGTTCTCGGAGGACATTGACCTCTCGTCATACTCTGCCCTGTAAGCCTCTCCGCCCTCGTTCTCGGCTTTTCTCGGGAGGGTTCCCGGATAATACCTGTAAGTGTGCCTCTGATAATAGTAATATGAGAATGTGCTCTTGATGATGAGGTTCTTCACAGGGGTCAATGTGGCCGTGAAGGCGTGGTTGGTGGAATGTCTCTCAAAATAGTACGTGTTCAGGTCGATGAGAGAACGCGGTGTGTTGATTTTCTGTCCTGAATAATACAGCGGGTTGAATGAGTCGCCAGGTTTCATAAGAGGCGACAGGTACTGGGCGCCGCTCCACCAGGACGTTCCTCCGATAGTGGCCTTGTTCTCGTCATTGTGTCTCCAGGTGTAAGAGCCGCTGTAGCCGAGCTTCAGCCATTTGAAATACTGCCTGTCCATATTTATCCTTCCGGTGAACCTGCGCTGGCCGCTGTCCTGGATGATACCGTCGGTGTCATTGTAGGAGAATGACGCATAGTGGGAACTCTTGTCGTTGCGACCTGAAAGTGAAAGGGCGTAATTCTGGTAAAGGGCTGTCCTGGTGATTTCCTTTATCCAGTCGGTGCCTTCCCCGTAAGAGAGAGGGTCTTTGTAAACTCCGCTTGAAAGCGGGGTGTCCGCTCCTACGTCAGGATGATTCTCGTCGCCTCCGAAATAAGCGATGTCATTACGGTATATGGCGAACTCGGATGCGTTCATAATGTCCAGTGAGCGCGGCAGCTGTGCAAATCCCACGTCAGCCTTGAACGTGATGTTCACCTTGTCTTTCAGGCCAGAGCCCTGCTTGGTGGTGATGATGATGACGCCATTGGCTCCTCTTGAACCGTAAATGGCTGTAGATGAAGCATCTTTCAGGACGTTGATGCTGGCGATGTCGTCTGAGTTGATATCGTTCAGGTCGTGGATTGCGTCAATGATTCCGTCCACGACGAACAAAGGCTCGTTGGATGCGGAAATGGACCTCGTTCCCCTGATTCGGATAGTGGTCGTGGCTCCCGGAGCTCCGTTTGTCGACATAAAGTCAGCGCCTGCGATACGTCCCTGGAGGGCGTTGTCCACAGAGAGCACAGGAGCGTTCTGGATGTCGCTCATCTTGACGTTCGCCACTGAACCTGTGAGGTCGCTTTTCTTTACGGAGCCGTAGCCGATGACAACCACGTCCTCAAGCACGTTGGCGTCTTCTTTGAGCGTGAAAGCGAATTTTGTGCGGTTCTGCACTTTGGCAGTCTGGGACTCGAATCCCATATACAGAACCTCGATTGTGGAACCCTGCTTCACTTTCAGGGAGAATTTTCCCTGGGCGTCAGCAGTCGTGTAGATTGTGTTACTGCCAATCATACGGATGGTCGCTCCCTGAAGAGGAAGCCCGTCGGTGTCTACTACTGTTCCGGTGATGTTGACATCACCCTGGCCTGTCTGGGCAGACATCGGCATCGTGGCAGCCGTTCCGAACAGTACCGCTGCCAGAATGCTTCTGGCAAGGGTTTTCAATATGTTATGCATCTATGGTCTATTTTGAAGTTGATAATACTATTGCTGGTCTTCCGGAGCGGTTCCGAGGATGATGTCCTTGCCGCTGCCTCCGTTGGCTTCGAAAAGGTCCTCATCGTCCGGAGTGAAGCGTCTGATATAGATGTTGTCTATGAAAATTCTGTTGCAGACACTTTCCGGGGTGGATGACAGTGAGCCTGCCGTGAGACGGATTCTCGTGTCTCCGCTGATCGGGTTGGAAGGTGTTGAGGCAATGAACACCATATACTCGCTGCCGCAGTCCCACATACTTGCAGGGAAATTCTCGTCAGCCATATTGTAATAAGGCACTTCGAATTCCATCCTGGTCCCGCCTTCTTCCGCGAAATCCCGTATGACTCCTCCGTCCAGCACTTCAAAAGAAAGCCTGTTGTTGTCTTTCACTCCATCAAGGCTGGTGTAGGCCACAGCCTTGAATGTGACCACGAGCAGGGAGTCGCTCCTGAGGTCTCCGGTGTACGGGCTGATGAAGTCCGCACCGTAGCCTTCCTTGTTCCCGAGCATTATGAAGCCGTTCTTCCCGTAGCACCAGGCATCGTCCTGGCCCGGGATGACAGTGGAGGTGTAACCATAGTCTTTCTGGCTCTGCGACCAGGCTCCGATCAGTGTGCCGTCATCTTTTCGAGGGTCGGCTGAACCGTATTTGAGCCAGGAGAAATTGCAGCTCACCCTGGCGGTGAATCCCTGGTTCAAAGTGATGAATTTGCCGTAATTAAGTTCCGGAGCTGAAAGCATAAGCGTGCCGCTTCTCCTTGTGTAGTAGGCGATTGAACTCAGTTTGCTGACTTCGAGCTCAATCTTGCTCAGACCTGGTTCGATTTCCTCCAGATTCTTGATCTGAATCCAGGGAGAAGTCAGGTTGTCCTGCCATTTGGCAGTGAACTCCACATTGCTACGGATGTAGAATGTGGCTGTGCCGCCTTGAACGCCGACAGGGAAAACGGTGGCAGGTTCTTCCCCGTCAGGCTCGGAATACACGTCGATGTATTCCTTCCTGTCCTGGTTGGCATCGGAGTTGTCGCAGGAGACGCACATCGCAAGCGGAAGCGCACCTGTCAACAGCAATGCCAGAAGGCCATTTGCAAGGCCTCGGAAATGTCGTTGTGTTACCATAATGTATAATGAATAATTGTGAATCAGTTGACTTTGAAGTCCACAAGAATAGGCCGGTGGTCGGATGGGTCATAGAACTCAGGCACGTATGTGCTCGGCAATGCTGTTGTCCACTCGTCCGCAAGAATGAATCCCCTGACAATACGGCTGTACATTGACGGTGAGGCGAACATATAGTCTATCCTCGCATTGCCCATAGTGGATGAGCACATCCATCCCGGATATTTCTCCGCTATGATGTCAACGAGGTCTGTACCTCCATATATCTTGTTGAGCGCCAGATATTTTGTTGATGATTCGCCGTAGTTGCAGAACCACTCGTCCTTGATTGACCTGGAGTTGAAGTCTCCCATCATCAGCCAGTCGGCCTGTCCGGCATAGGCTGAATTGCCGACAGTCTGCCGGAGGATGTAGTCCATCTCGAATTCCCTGTAATAGTCTCCTTCGTTGGCTGCGGAACTGGCGTCCCTTTCTGATGTCGGTGCCCCGTAGCGGTAGCTTTGAGGCCAGAGGTGCAGGGTGACAATATTTATGTCGCGGCCGTTCACGTTCACTTTGAAAAGACCGGCTCCGTGCGCCACCGGCTTGCCGTCCTGGTCAGTGTCGGTGATTTTCATAATGGTGGAGATAGGGAATCTGGATGTGATGGTCTGTGGGTAGTTGTCCCTGAAACCTCCTACGGAAACATAAGAATGTCCGTATTTTGCGGCAAGTGTTGACCATCCCTCAGGAAGGAATCTCTCGCTTGACGGCGCGGAGGTCTTTGTGTTGTCCTTGTAGATGGATGATGACTCGCACCATACGCAGATGTCAGGATTGTATTTCTTCACCCATTTTGTGAAATTGGTGTAGTTGTTGGCCTGGTCGGCCCACATTCCGTTCTGGATGTTCCAGTAGAGCACCCTGATCGTGCCGTTTTCTTTCTGGTATTCCCTGTCAAGAGTGACTTTGATGTTGTCAATATAGATTCCGTGTACGCCGGCATCGACTGATTTTCCCGTTATGTGCAGGCAGGTGCCGTCGGTGGCGTTCTCCACGAGAGCCTCGACCTTGTGCCAGGTTTTAGCCTCCGCCGCAGAGCCCGGCACGGTTGTTCTTGACTTGCTCAGGAAATAATCGTGCGTCACTCCGACGAATGAGAAATTGTCCTTGTCGGATGTAACGTCCTGTCCGTCAATATTGAGAGCTGCAATCTGGCCTCCGTTCATTATCTGCATCAGGAGTCCGTCTGTATTACCGTCCTGCAGGCAGAAATCGAAACTTATCCTCACCGCACAAGGCTCAGGGCCGATTCCCATAGCTCCGGTATTGAATATGCCTCGTCCGGAGTTTCCTGCGCCTATGGCCAGGCATCCTTTATACTCCTGGCAGCGGAACATATAGGTGAAATCTCCGATGCCCCGGCTCTTTACGTAGGACTCGCTCATCTGGTGGGATGTCCCGACAGTCTTGCCGCTGACTTCACTCCAGGTGTTTGACTGGATGAATCCTGAACCCGGCCTATCGTATCCGACCTGAGTGAAGGCGTTCTCGTATCCTGTTCTTGAGGTGGCTCCGTCAGTGCCCGGATTGTCATCATCGGGAGCATATCCCAATGTGCCTTCACCTCCTATGATGTCGCCTCCCCATACGAATTTGTCGAATCCTTCATACCAGATGAGACCGGATGCAGGACTGTAGTCCAAATTGATTGATTTCACAGTTCCTCCTGCAAGGGAGAAGGCTCCTGTGTTGTACTCCATCATTTTGTGGACATCGTCACATATCCTTATGTCGAGACCCGCATTGTATGTGCCGGGAGGGACAATTATATAGAAATGTGCTCCGTTGTCGTTGAGGGTTGCGGCGTTGTCACTGTCCGTGCAGTTGAGGATGCATTCCGGCAGTCCGCTTTTCATTTTGAACTGTCCTTTTGACGGCAGATAGTCCGCAAGTCCGGAAAGCGATGAGCCGGAAGGGTCCGAGACTCTTATTGATGAGATTTTTCCGCTGCCTTTGAGTGTGATGTCAAGAAGGGAGAATCCGTCTTTCAGGCTGAGCCTGTTGCCGGTCTCTTTGCTGTAGCTTGCATACATAGGATAGTCCGGCAGTTGTGCGGGACTTCCTGCGAGAAACTGGCTGAACGGTACTTTCAGGTCACTGTAGGCACTGCTGCCGTGCCAGGCTCCCGAGCTGGCCGTGTGGAGAACGGCGTCGTAAGTTCCGGCGGCCGAGGCTTTCACTTCGCAGCTCCATTTGCCGTCTGTGTCCAGTGCCGGGATGTATTCTTCTCCGTTGACCCGTAGGCTGCAATTCCTGAAATCCGGCTGGCTGCTTTCCATTGCGGAGCGCGGGGAATTGTCAGCCAGGACAAGGTAGAACTTTACCTTTCCGTTTACGATTGTGATGTCATCATTTTCCGATGGGGGGGGGTAGGGATATCCGCTTTGGAAGAGCCTCCGTCGCAGGCCATCATCAGGCCGGCGGAGAGACAGAAAGCTGCAAAGCCTCCTTTAAGCAGATATGAATTGAAAACACTTTTCATATAAATGGTTTATTTTGAATTCATTTGCTTTCAATCGCTGTTGGAATTTAACGTTTTATCGGTCAAATTTAATAATATGATTTTATTTCTGCAATAGCCTGCCCTGAATTGTAATCTAAATGAAATGAAAATTTTGTCTGCATCCACGAGCGGCGGGGCGGCCTGTTATTAACTATGTTGATAACTTTTAATCGGGAATTCTTTTGATATGGCTCGCAAAGTTTATACATTTGTAAAACCTGTCGCCGGCAGGACCGGCGGATATATTTTTTAGAATTTTTCAAAAGTAAATAATAAATTGAGGTTATGGACGTTAGAAAGACCAACGGCTCCATTGAGGAGTTTGACAGAGACAAATTGATGCGAGGAATCAGAGAGGCCTACAAGACCGCAGGTGAGAGATGTCCTGAGGAGGTAGTGGTCTCCGTTGTGGACAACCTTTATATCTACGACAAGATTGCGAGCCGGGAGATCCGTCGCCAGGTGGTTGAGTCTTTTATGTCCATCAACAAGAAGGTGGCTCTTGCGTATATCGAGAAATTCGACGCCGGACTTGACCTCAGGAAGAAACGGGACTTCATCCGCGACTATATCAAAGCGTCAAATGCCGCCACCGGTTCCAAGTTCGACTCCAATGCCAATGTCACCCGCAAGAACATCGTGACACTTGGCCAGGAACTCTACAAGGAGAACAATATCAAGCAGAACCGCTATATTATGAAGGACAAGATCAAGGCTATGTACGGCAGGAAACTTGCCGACCAATATATAGAGGATCTTGAAAGCCACGTTCTTTACAAACACGATGAGAGCGGAACTCCGGGCTACCCTTACTGCGTGGCCATCACGATGTATCCTTTCCTTGAGAGCGGCCTCAGGGAGCTTGGCGGCGTGTCCATAGCCCCTACTGACCTGAAGTCGTTCTGCGGCGAGTTCATCAATCTCGTGTACTCAGTATCGTCCCAGTTCATGGGGGCGGTGGCCACTCCTGAGTTCCTGATGTATTTCGACTACTTCATCAGGAAAGACTACGGTGACGACTACCTCGACAGACTCGACGAGGTGGTGGAGAACAATCTCAAGAAGCGCACACTGGTCAAGGTCATTGACAATTATTTCCAGCAGGTAGTGCATTCTATGAACATGCCTGCCGGCAACAGGGGATATCAGACTGTGTTCTGGAATATCGGCTATTTCGACGAGCCTTATTTCCGCGGTGTTTTCGGCGAGTTCAGGTTCCCGGACGGAACCGCTCCGGTATGGGAGACACTGTCCTGGCTCCAGAAGCATTTCATGAACTGGTTCAATGAGGAGAGAAACAAGTACATCCTCACCTTCCCGGTTGAGACAATGGCTCTGCTCACCGATGGCGGAGACGATTTCGCCGATCAGGAATACGCCGACTTCACGGCCGAGATGTGGTCGAAGGGACACAGCTTCTTCTGCTACCTCTCCAACAGTCCGGACAGCCTCTCAAGCTGCTGCCGTCTGCGCAACTCTCTTACTGACCTCGACACCTCGGACGCCGACCACAACCATACCACCCACCAGTATTCCATGGGTACGGCATCGGTTGCCACCGGATCCAAGTCCGTGATGACCATAAACCTGAACAGGATCATCCAGATAGCCGCCCGTAAGTACTTCAAGGAGGCTCTCAACTACGAGCTTCCTGACGGACAGCCGGTTCCTGCGGATGTGAAATACGACAAGGCTGAACTTTACAAGGCCATTGACGCAGAAATAAGCGAGATGACCCAGAAGGTCCATAAGTATCAGAACGCATTCAACGAGATTATCAAGGATTTCCTTGCTGCCGATATGCTTGATGTCTATAAGGCTGGCTTCATTGACATGCGCAAGCAGTATCTCACAGTCGGAGTCAACGGCCTTACCGATGCAGCGGAGTTCCTCGGCCTCACAATTTCGCCTAATGACGATTACAAGGAGTTCGTGAACACAATTCTCGAGACCATCAATGTGGCGAACCGCAAGGACAGGACAAAGGATGCGATGTTCAACACCGAGTTCGTGCCGGGCGAGAACCTTTCAGGAAAGAACTACAAGTGGGACAAGAAGGACGGATTCTTCGTGTCACCTAAGCACAATATGTACAGCTCGTACTTCTACAATCCTGAGGATGAGTCACTTTCAATGATTGACAAGTTCAAGATGCATGGAGAGGATTACGTTAAGTATCTTGACGGCGGCTCCGCTCTGCATATGAATATATCAGAGCATCTTGGAAAAGACCAGTACCGTCAGCTGCTTAAGGTGGCCGCCCACTACGGCACAAATTATTTCACATTCAACTGCCGCAACACGGTCTGCAACGAGTGCGGTTATATCAGCAAGGATACTCTTGATGTCTGCCCGAAGTGCGGAAGCAGGAATCTTGATTACCTCACGCGTGTTATCGGTTATCTGAAGAGGGTGTCATCATTCAGCGAGATGCGTCAGGAGGAGGCTGCCCACAGGTACTACGTGGCTGAATAATAGTATGATAAAATATGTTCCCAAGATGACCAATGTCGTGCTTGAGGAGATTCCTGACAAGCTGACATTGGCCATCGATATTTCAAACTGCACAGGTCTGTGCGAGGGATGTCATTCTCCGTTTCTGCGCTGCGATGTCGGTGATGAGTTGACTCCTTCTGCCGTGGATGGGCTGATTTCAGGCAATTTCGGAGTGAACTGTTTCCTGTTCCTCGGGGAAGGCAATGATCATCAGGCTCTTATGGATATCGCTGCCTATATCCGCAGCTGTTATCCGCATCTTGCTCTCGGCCTGTATTCCGGCCGGGAGAGTGTAGAGGATGATATATGGCAGGTTTTCGACTATGTCAAAGTAGGACCATACCGTCCGGCCTGCGGTCCACTGAACAAGCGGACCACGAACCAGCGGCTTTACAAAGTCACCCGCACTCCTGACGGCGCTGTGTCTTCAGAAGACATCACTTCCCGTTTCTGGCGCAAGGGCATTGATCCGAATTTTAATGAACAACCCTGAATTTGGAGCGACTGGAGGTCAGAATGAAGTCCTCACGCCCCATTCCTTGCGCAGAACATCCATCTGGTGCATTATTGCTACGGTCTCACTGTGAGGCATCATAGGCGATTCGACGAGGTTTTCAGAGATGCATCGCTGGCACTCAAGTACCTGGTATTCGAATCCTGTGATGAAATTATCAGGAAGTTGGATGGACTGGACTTTCTCGTAATTCCTATAGACCTCGATGAGTGACGGACAGTTGACATTGTCCACCCTGATATATCCTTCCGAGCCGGAAATGATTCCCTGCCTGTCGTTGAAGCAGAGCGCTCCCGCCTGGAGGTTGGCCATCCGTCCGTCCCTGTAAGTCAGCGAGATGCTTTCCTGAAGGTCAACTCCTGACGTACCTTTGACGCAACTGCTGGTTGTGCGGACAATGTCGGAGCCGAAATACATTCTCGCAAAGTTGAGGACATACACTCCGAGATCAAGCAGGGCTCCTCCTCCGAGTTCAGGCCTGATGATACGCTCTTTGTGGCTGACCGGATAGCAGAGAGTCGCGCTAAGCAACTTGGGCTCTCCTATCGCCCCCTCATTGATAAGAGAGGCAATCTTGTGTGACATAGGCATATACCTTGTCCATATCGCCTCGGTGAGGAAAATACCCTTTGACTCGGAAAGATTGACCAGGTCCTCGGCCTCTTCCGCATTCATGGTGAACGCTTTCTCCACAAGACAAGGCTTACCGCATTCAAGCGCCATCCTTGTATGCGCGTGATGGTGTGAATGAGGTGTGGCTATGTAAACAATGTCCACGTCAGGGCATTCGACCAGTTCCCGGTATGAACCGAACGCCTTGGGTATTCCGTGCTCTGCGGCGAATGCCTTTGCCTTGTCCAGGTCCCTTGAAGCTACCGCATAGCATTCACATCCGTTTGGCTTTCCCGCCAGCGTGCGGGCCATCTTTATGGCGATATGTCCTGCGCCGATTATTCCAAGTCTCATAATGTCTTCGTTTTCTGTCTAAAGTTAGCACAATATAATATGAATTCAAAATTCCCGGCCGTCCAAGGGGAATATTTTTTGCAGCACGGAGGAGAAACTGCGATTTTATGGACGTTGTTCTTCTCATTGCCAGCCTTGGCCTGATAGTGGCCGGAGCTGAATGGCTGGTGGCCGGAGCCTCATCCATTGCGAGAAAGGCCGGAATCAGTGAATTCGTTATAGGCCTGACGATTGTGGGCTTCGGGACTTCCTGCCCGGAACTTGTGGTCAGCCTTACCGGAGCCTTTCAGGGCAATGCCGATGTCGCTGTAGGGAATGTAGTGGGCTCCAATATCTTCAATGTCCTGTTCATATTGGGAATCACCTCTCTGATGTTTCCTGTCACAATGACAGAGTCCAACCGGAAGAAAGATATTCCTGTGACGCTGATTGTCACAGTCCTGCTGATAGCTTTCGGAATGAGCTCCACTCTTTTTGGCCTGGGCCGTGCTGACAATCTTACACGTGCTGAGGGAGTCCTGTTCCTTCTGTTGTTCACTGGCTATCTGTTCGGGAGTTTCAGGAACGCAGACAGGACTCCTGAAACTGACGGCAAGGTGATGAAGATGTATGCAGCTGTGCTGCTGTCAATTGCTGGCCTTGCCGCCCTGATTGGCGGTGGCGAACTGTTTGTGGATTCTGCGGTGAAGATAGCCCGCAGCCTCGGAGTCAGTGACAAGTTCATTGCCGTCACCATTCTGGCAGGAGGTACATCCCTTCCGGAACTGGCCACGAGCGTTGTGGCCGCGGCGCATCACAAAGACCGTCTGGCTCTCGGCAACGTATTGGGCTCCAATGTTTTCAATATCCTGTTCATTCTCGGATGCTCGTCTCTTGTGACGCCTCTTTCTTTGGCGGGTATGACCATTGTTGACGCAGCGGTTATCTTGCTCAGCTGTGTCCTTCTTCTTATCTGGGCTTATACCGGAAAACGTTGCAGGATAGACAGATGGGAAGGCGTCGTGATGCTGTTGTGCTTCATCGGCTACTATGCGTTCCTGTTTGTCAGGGGCTGAATTCAGAACTCCTCCCTGATATTGTATTTGTTCCTTTCAGGTGCGCTTCTTGACACCATTTCGCAGACAAATCCTGTGAGGAACAACATTGCTCCGAGTATGACGGCCAGCAGGGCGAGATAGAACAATGGCTGGTCTGTCACCTGGCGGAAATGTGTTCCTGCAGCCTGGTGTGCGAGCTTGGCTATGATAAGCATAACTGTGATAATGAAGCCTGCCAGGAACATCAGTATCCCCGTGAATCCGAAGAAATGCATCGGCTTTTTCCCGAAAGTGCTGAGAAACCACAGGGACAGCAGGTCCAGGAAGCCGTTCACGAAACGCTCGATTCCGAATTTGCTCTTTCCATATTTGCGTTTCTGGTGATGCACCGGCTTTTCGGTGATGCGGTCAAATCCGGCATTCTTCGCCAGATAAGGAATATAACGGTGCATCTCCCCATAGACCTCCACATTCTTCACGACTTCGTTCCGGTAAGCCTTCAGCCCGCAGTTCATATCGTGCAGATGAATCCCTGTAATCCATCTGGCGGTGGCGTTGTAGAGCTTGGAAGGCAGATTCTTGGTCAGGGTGTTGTCCTTCCGGTGTTTTTTCCATCCTGAGACAATGTCCCATCCCTCCTCTGTCACCATCCGGAACATTTCCGGAATCTCCTCCGGGGAATCCTGAAGGTCCGCGTCCATTGTCACGACAACACGCCCGCACGCTTCCTTGAATCCAAGGTAGAGCGCTGCGGATTTGCCGTAATTCCTGCGGAACTGGATGCCGTGTATGCAGCTGTCCTTCTCCGCAAGTTCCTTCACGGTGTCCCAGGATCCGTCGCTGCTGCCGTCATCAACCATTATTATCTCGTATCTCCATCCCTCCGCGCGCACAACTTTCCGAATCCACTCCACAAGCTCCGGGAGAGACTCCTTTTCATTGAACAGCGGGATGATAATCGTCAGATCAAGAGGATATTCCATAATGTTCAGAATTGCATTTATATATCAGTTTCCCTGGGAACCGCCTGTTTCGCTGTCCGCGAAAATATCTTTCGGGGGAATGGAGCCGGAGAAAATGAGGGAAACTACTGTGCCGTAAATAAAACAATATATGAAATTGGAGAAAAACGCGATCTGAGGATACCAGCCCAGGGTCTTCTCTATGGCAATCCTGTCACTGTCGCTGAATGCTCCGATGCTGGAGTAGGTCTGCATCAGGGTGTCAATTGCCTCTTTTATGCTGTCCGGGGATATAACGCATATATTCAACAGGTTGATTCCCGAATAGACCAGTGCTGAAGTGAGGGCCGTGATGACTCCCAGGCGGAACGTGTGCTTGTTGGTGGCAGAAGGATGACAAGCTGCGAACTTCAGCATAAAGAACCGCATAAGCCACAGGCATCCAATGAATTTCACCAGCCAAAGGCCGGCGTTCAACGCCACTGCGAGCATTTTCATCATCGCGCTTCCCTCAGCAAGCGACGCTGCCAGCATATTAAGAAAGATGAATGCCCCTGTAATGACGCCGAGGACCAGGCCGTATTTTGCGCCCTCGTTCCACAGGGCCTGTCTGTCAACGATGTTTGTATTTTCCATTATAATGTCTTCTTGGATATACAAAGGTAGAAAAAAAATCGTATCTTTGCATTCTTGAACTAATAATATGGCTAATCAAGTTCAAGTACTTGGTTTGTAAATACTGATTAGTCCAATTCAATTATTAAGGTCTAAATTTGTTTTTTATGATGATTGACATCAAATTTCCTGACGGAAGCGTCAGGGCCTTCGAGAAAGGCGTGACAGGTTATCAGATTGCCGAGAGTATCAGTCCAAGGCTGGCAGCCGATGTTCTGGCTGTTGCAGTGAAAGCCGAGGGGGATACCACCGCCGGCAAGGGAAATGTTATCGGACTGGACACTCCGATTGAGGAAAACGCTTCAGTAAGACTGCTCAAATGGGATGACGAGGAAGGCAAGCACGTGTTCTGGCATTCTTCGGCCCACCTTATGGCGCAGGCTCTTGAGTCATTGTATCCGGGAGTCAAATTCGGTATTGGACCTGCCATCGAGACTGGATTTTACTATGACGTTGACCTTGGGGACAAAGTGCTGTCTGACAGCGATCTTCCAGCTATTGAGAAGAAAATGCTCGAGATGGCTCACACCAAGGAGGCTTTCAAATGCACCCACGTTGCGAAAGCTGACGCATTGAAATATTTCACGGAGAAAGGGGACGAGTACAAGGTTGAACTCATCAGCGAACTTGAGGATGGCAAGATAACATTCTACCAGAACGGAGAATTCACCGATCTCTGCCGCGGACCTCACCTCAGGGACACTTCTGTCATCAAGGCCGTCAAACTCACTGCGATAGCGGGAGCTTACTGGAGAGGTGACGAGAAACGCCAGCAGCTCACCAGGATCTACGGCGTGACATTCCCGAAGAAGTCTCTCCTTGACGAATATATCACCGTTATGGAAGAAGCCAAGAAACGTGACCACAGGAAACTCGGAAAGGAGATGGAACTTTTCACCTTCTCTTCAAGAGTTGGCCTTGGCCTTCCTCTGTGGCTGCCTCGCGGCTCTGTTATGAGACTCCAGCTTGAGAATTTCCTCCGCAAGAAACTTGACGAGTACGGATATCTTCCGGTTGTCACTCCTCATATCGGAAGCAAGCAGCTCTATGTGACTTCAGGCCATTACGCAAAATACGGCAAGGACTCGTTCCAGCCGATTCACACGCCGCAGGAGGGTGAGGAGTATATGCTCAAGCCTATGAACTGCCCTCATCACTGCGAGATATATCGTTCGGCTCCAAGGTCTTACAAGGATCTTCCTCTGAGATTCGCGGAGTTCGGAACAGTTTACCGCTACGAGCAGAGCGGTGAGCTTCACGGCCTTACAAGGGTGCGCTGCTTCACTCAGGACGATGCCCATCTGTTTGTGCGTCCGGACCAGCTGAAAGAGGAGTTCGAGAAGGTTATCGACCTTATTCTTTATGTGTTCGGTACTTTCAATTTCAAGAATTTCACGGCACAGGTTTCCCTTCGCGATCCTGACAACAAAGAGAAATACATCGGTTCTGACGAGAACTGGGACAGAGCTGAGCAGGGCATTATCGAGGCTGCTGCCGAGAAGGGTCTCCAGACAGTCGTGGAGTATGGCGAGGCTGCGTTCTACGGCCCGAAACTCGACTTTATGGTCAAGGACGCCCTTGGCAGGAAATGGCAGCTCGGAACAGTCCAGGTGGATTACAACCTGCCGGAGCGTTTCCAGCTCGAATATACGGACAAAGACGGCTCCAAGAAACGTCCGGTTATGATCCACAGGGCGCCGTTCGGCTCCATCGAGAGATTCACTGCCGTGCTCCTTGAGCACACGGCCGGGCATCTTCCTCTGTGGCTCGCTCCTGATCAGGTCAAGGTCCTGCCAGTCAGTGAAAAATACACTGATTATGCAAAAAAAGTTTGTGATTTGATGAAAAAGTCCGATATTCGCAGTTCCGTTGATGACCGCAACGAGACATTGGGCAAGCGAATCAGGGAGATTTCATTGCTCAGAGTGCCTGTGCTTGTGATAGTTGGAGAGAAAGAGATGAACGAGGGCACAGTCTCTGTAAGGTATGAGGGGGCCGACCAGGGCTCTATGACAATTGACGAGTTTATTGCAAGGTTCACGGCTTCAGTCGCCTCGAACTCTGCAAGTTTTTGAGCATATTAACTTAACGTTTAGGAGGATTTTTTATCGCAACGCCTTACAAACCGCACTTTGGTGGTCCTAAGCCATCAGGAAGCAGACCGTCCGGGGCTCCAAGACCGAACGGCCCTAAACCGGCAGGTCCCAGAGACAGCCGGGGTCCAGCACGTCGCAAGGACGAGAATGATCTTAATATCAATGACGAGATCAGGGCCACGCAGGTCCGTCTTGTAGGAGATAATATCGAGGAGCCTGGAATCTATTCCATCGGCCAGGCTATGAGAATGGCCGATGATATGGGACTTGACCTTGTGGAAATCAGCGCCAAGGCAGATCCGCCTGTGTGCAAGATACTTGATTATCAGAAATATCTGTACCAGCAGAAGAAAAAGGCCAAGGAGATGAAGCAGAACTCCACCAAGATTGTCATCAAGGAGATCCGTTTCGGGCCGAACACAGACGAGCACGATTTCCAGTTCAAGCTCAAGCACGCCCAGGAGTTCCTTTCCGAGGGCTCCAAGGTGAAGGCTTCCGTATTTTTCCGCGGACGTTCCATCCAGTTCGCTGACCAGGGGGAGAAACTTCTTCTCCGTTTCGCAGTCGAGCTCGAGGAGTACGGCAGGGCCGAGAATATGCCCCAGCTTGAGGGCAAGAGGATGATAATGATGATCGCTCCTGTCAAGAAAAAGTAACTGACATCTCTCTCCCGGCTCGTCCGGGAGGGGATATATTATTAATTATTAATTTTTTAAACAATGGCAAAGCTTAAAACCAACTCCGGTGCCAAAAAGCGTTTCGCGCTTACCGGAACGGGAAAAATCAAGAGGAAGCACGCTTATCACAGCCACATCCTCACCAAGAAGACCAAGAAGCAGAAGAGAAATCTTGACCATTTCGCACTTGTCCACACAGTGGATGTGAAGAGGGTCAAAGAGCTTCTGGTAATCTAATTTCAATCAATCATTAAGTGTAATCAGGATTACAGTCGCAAAAGAACCGGTTACGGTCACTGTATCCAGAAAAAGTAAAATTTATGCCAAGATCAGTAAATTCAGTAGCCTCAAGGGCTCGCCGCAAGAAGCTTCTCAAGAAAACCCGCGGCTATTTCCTTTCCAGAAAGAATGTCTGGACGGTAGCGAAGAACACCTATGAGAAGGGTCTTACCTACGCTTACCGCGACCGCAAAGCCAAGAAACGTGAGTTCCGCGCTCTGTGGATTCAGCGTATCAACGCTGCAGCGCGCCAGTACGGAATGTCTTACTCACAGTTTATGGGCAAGCTCGCAAAGCAGAACGTAGGTCTCAACCGCAAAGTTCTCGCAGACCTTGCTATGAATAATCCGAAGGCTTTCGAAGCTATCGTAAACCAGGTAAAATAGGTAGCTGATGAATCTGAGGGATCTATACCATAACAGATGGGCAAGGATGGGCTTCTGGTCCTTCCTCTATTTGCTGTGGGTGATCTGGCTCGGGAATTATTGGTGGCTCTTCGGGCTTGTGGTGATTTTCGACCACCATATCACCAGAAAGGTGAAATGGCTGTTCTGGAAAAAATACTACAAGGAAGGGGAGAAGCGCAACACCCTGCTGGATTGGCTCGATGCCATCATCTTCGCTGTCGTGTTCGTGACATTCATCAACATATTCTTCTTCCAGGCATTCAAGATTCCTTCTTCATCAATGGAAAGCTCGTTGCTCACCGGAGACCATCTTTTTGTGAGCAAGCTTGCATTCGGACCGAGGATACCGCAGACTCCTCTTACTGTCCCTTTCACCCACAATGTAATATTCGGCAAGGAGTCCTATTCGACTCTGATACAGAATGACTACAGGAGACTGAAAGGATTCAGGAATGTAAGAAGGGGAGATTATGTCGTTTTCGGGTTCCCTGACGGGGACTCAGTGCTTGTGAAAGCTCCGGCAGACGATTACTACACAGTCTGCAGACTGTACGGAAAGGATTATGCTATAAAGTCATATGGACCTGTAGTCGTGCGTCCTTCCGACAAGAAAGACCATTACGTCAAAAGATGTGTGGCTGTCGCCGGTGACACTCTGTCAATAGTTGACGGACAGGTATATGTCAATTCCGTTGCCCAGGAAGTGTGGCCGGGAGTGCAGACGACATACGAAGTGGTGACCAACGGTTCCCGGATCAATCTGAAAACGCTTGAAAAACTCGGGCTCAATCTCGCTGAGCTTTATTTCGACGAGAGCATTCCCGGATACCCGCAGATGCCGTTGACGGCGGAGATGCTGGAACAGGTGAAAGGCTGCCCGAATGTAGTAAGTGTGACTGAACAGGTGGACGTATATCCTCCGGACTATCCGGACTCTTATCTGATGCTGTTCCCGTTCCGGGAGGAATTCAGATGGACAAGAGACAATTACGGGCCTCTCTGGATACCTGAAGCTGGAGCCACGGTCAAGCTCGATGCCTCTGTTCTCCCTCTGTATGAGCGTATTATCAGGGATTATGAAGGCAATGACCTCAAAGTCTCCGCAGACGGTGCGATATACATCAACGGAGTACAGTCGGAAGAGTACACTTTCAAGCAGGATTATTACTTTATGATGGGTGACAACAGGCACAATTCACTGGATTCCCGATATTGGGGATTTGTCCCTGAGGACCACATTGTCGGAAGGCCGGCATTGATCTGGCTGTCAACTGACAGGAACAGATCTTTCCCGAACAACGTAAGGTGGCGCAGGTTCTTCAAATTTGTGTAGATTATTTGGAATTCAGAAAATTAAACCCGATATTTGCACCCTGCATCTAATATTTTTAACGAAAATTATAAAAGTATAAATAATATGGCAAAGGTTTGTCAAATAACTGGAAGGAAGAGAATGATCGGTAACAATGTCGCTCATTCCAAACTCCGCACCAAGAGAAAATTCTCTTTGAACCTCAGGAACAAGAGATTCTGGCTGGAGTCAGAGCAGAGGTTCGTAACACTCAAAGTAACCTGCAAAGGTATCAGGCACATCGAGAAGAATGGCCTCGAGAAGACCATCAGGGACGCACAGAATAAAGGATATATTGACCTTGTTTAATCAGAAGTATTATGGCAAAGAAAGCTAAAGGAAACAGGGTGCAGGTCATCCTGGAGTGCACAGAGCAGAAGCAGAGCGGTGTACCTGGAATGTCAAGGTATATCACCACAAAGAACAAGAAGAACACACCTGACCGTCTTGAGCGTATGAAATACAACCCATACCTCCACAAGGTCACTCTTCACCGTGAGATTAAATAATTAAGGAGAACGATATATGGCAAAGAAAGCAGTCGCAACCTTCGCAGCCAAAGCTGGCGCAAGAAGCATTGTAAAGTGCATCCGTATGGACAAATCTCCAAAGACTGGCGCTTATGTCTTTGTTGAGCAGTTCGTTGATGCAGGCAAAGAGAAAGAGTTCTTCGAGAAGAAATAATATCTTCAAACGGGATAATACGTATAAAAAGGGGTGCAGCACTCGATTTGGGGCTGCTCCCCTTTTTGTTTAGCGGTATTTTCATTATATTTGCTGACTTGATTTAACTTGTTGCTCAAGTAATAATATGGGAATATTTGACAAAGGGGTAAAAAAGACCAATGAGGGTTTCTTCAAGAGGCTCTCAAGAGCGGTAGTGGGCAAGTCACGAGTCGATGAAGATGTCCTCGACGCTATTGAGGAGGCTCTGGTGTCATCGGATATGGGCGTTGACACTACCCTGAAAATTATCGACAATCTTGAGGACAGAGTGGAGCGCGACAAGTATATGTCGATGGATGAACTTGTCGGAATGCTCCGGGAGGAGATTGCATCCCTGATGGATGTCGGGAAAGAAGATCCCACACCTCAGGACGGACTGCCTTTCGATTTCTCAAAGAAACCTTATGTCATCCTTGTTGTAGGAGTCAACGGCGTGGGCAAGACCACTACTATCGGCAAACTGGCCGCCAAGTTGAAAGCTGCCGGAAAGACCGTCATACTCGGTGCGGCGGACACGTTCAGGGCTGCGGCTGTTGAGCAGCTCCAGATATGGGCTGACCGTGCAGGTGTCGGGATAGTGAAACAGGAAATGGGCTCGGATCCGGCTTCGGTGGCCTATGACACTGTCAGTTCGGCAGTCGCGAAGAAAGCGGATGTTGTCATAATCGACACCGCCGGCCGCCTGCACAACAGGGTGAACCTGATGAATGAGCTCACCAAGATAAGGAATGTCATCCGGAAAGTGATTCCGGACGCCCCGAATGAAGTTATGCTTGTGCTTGACGGTTCCACCGGCCAGAATGCATACCAGCAGGCCCGTGAATTCGCCAAGGCCACTGACATCACCTCCCTGGCGGTGACGAAACTCGACGGGTCGGCCAAGGGAGGAGTGGTCATCGGCATTGTTGACCAGATGAAAGTCCCGATTAAGTTCATTGGGATAGGCGAGGGTGTAGAAGACCTGAAAGTGTTTGATAAAAAAGAGTTTGCGGCATCCCTGTTCAATCCTGGGGACATTGCCTGAAAGAATAGAGAATATAAACAATAATAATTTTTCGAAAGTATGAAACTTTCTTATAGCTGGCTTAAGGAATATCTGGCGTGCGATCTGAATCCGCAGCAGATTGCTGAAGCGATGACTTCCATCGGAATCGAGGTGGATTCCGTATCCGAGGAAGAAGAGATTCCCGGTGGACTTGCCGGAGTTGTGGTTGCGGAAGTGAAAGAATGTGAGGCGCATCCTAATTCGGACCACCTTCATATCACAAAAGTCGATGACGGCTCAGGTGAACTTCTTACCGTGGTATGTGGTGCGCCTAATGTGGCTGCCGGACAGAGAGTCCTTTTTGCCAGAGTCGGCTCCGTACTTCCGGGTGATTTCAAAATCAAGAAATCCAAAATTCGTGGAGTGGAGTCGCTTGGAATGATCTGCGCGGAGGATGAACTTGGAATTGGCAACGACCATTCAGGTATCAAGGTTCTTCCTGCTGACGCTCCGGTCGGAACTTCTGCCAAAGAATATCTTCATCTGAAGTCAGATGCTGTTATAGAATATGAAATCACTGCCAACAGGGTTGACGCGGCGTCACATATCGGTGTGGCAAGGGATCTTTACGCATATCTGAAGCTTAATGATATACCTTGCTCTTTCTCATATCCGGATGTCAGCGCTTTCGAAGAGGGCGAAGGTGAGGCCATTCCTGTTGACGTGGTCGATGTCGACGGAGCTCCTGAGTATCAGGGCATAACAATCCGCAATGTAAAAGTGGGCCCGTCTCCTGAGTGGCTTCAGAAGAAACTTTTCTCAATCGGCCTGCATCCTATCAACAATGTAGTTGACATTTCCAACTTCGTTCTTTTCGAGCTCGGCCAGCCGCTACACACTTTCGATGCGGACAAGATTGCCGGAGGCAAAGTGATTGTACGCCGTGCCGGAGAGAATGAAAAGATTGTCACACTTGACGGAGTGGAGAGGACTTTGCACGCAAACGATATGGTCATCGCCAATGCTGAAGGGCCGATGTGCATCGCCGGAGTGTTCGGCGGAATTGATTCGGGCGTTACTGAAAATACTGTCAATGTGTTCCTTGAAAGTGCATACTTTGATCCCGGCTCAATACGCAAGACTTCCAAGACCCATGGACTCCAGACAGATGCATCGTTCCGGTATGAGAGGGGAGCGGACCCGGGCATCATTCCATTCGCTGCCAGACGTGCTGCCCTGCTTATTCAGGAACTTGCCGGCGGTACCGTTGTCGGAAAAGTCCAGGTCTCTTATCCCGAGCCAATCCGGAAAAAGGTCATTGACCTTGATTATGACAGGATTGAGAAGTTCATCGGCAAGAAGATTGGTCACGACGTCATTGAGAACATTCTCGGATGGCTCGCATACGATTTCATAGAGAAGTACACTGACGCAAATGGCGCTCCTTCCGGAGCAAAGGTTGCTGCCCCGTCATATATGATTGACGTTTACCGCGAATGCGATGTCGTGGAGGAGATTCTCCGAATCTACAGCTACAACAATATCGAACTTCCGCACAGTATGAAAATGTCTGTCGGAACCACGCCGGTTCCGGATCCGGAAGCTGTACGTAACTATATCTCCAACTTCTTGGCCGCCAACGGCTTCGCTGAGACAATGAACAACTCTCTCACCAAGAGCGCTTACTATGCGGGACTTGCGACATTACCGGAGGAGAGATGCGTCCGCATCGTGAATCCTCTCAGCGCAGATTTGAATGTGATGAGGCAGACCCTGATTCTCAATGGCCTGGAGGTTATTTCGTACAATCTGAACCGTCAGGTGAATTCACTGAAGACTTTCGAATACGGCTCTGTATATCAGAGACTTCCTGAAACTGACGGGAAGACCCTCGCATCGTACGAGGAGCACCAGTGCTTCGCTATGTTCATTTCCGGGACCACGGCCAAGTCCTGGAGGAACGGAGGCCAGAAAGGCAGCTACTTTGAACTGAAAGGCTATCTCGAACTGCTTCTCAAGAGATATGGTGTGGACATCTATTCGCTTGAGGCGCAGGCAGCTCCATCCGATATTTTCGCGGAGGGCATCGTTTACAGCCTGCCGGGAACGCACGAGCAGCTTGCCACCATCGGAACAGTGCTTCCTGCCTTGGCACGGAGATTCGATATCCGCCAGCCTGTGTTCGCGGCAGAGATCTGCTGGCAGACCCTGCTGAAACTTGCGGCGAGAGTCAAGGTGAAATTCCAGGAAATGCCGAAATTCCCTGAGGTCAGAAGAGATCTTGCGCTGCTGATTGATGAGTCTGTTTCGTATGCCGACCTCTCAAGAGCTGCCCACAAGGCTGTGAAGAAAATTCTCAAGCAGGTTTCGCTCTTCGATGTTTACCGGGGAGACAAGATTCCGGAAGGAAAGAAGCAGTACGCTATGAACTTCATATTCCAGGATCCGGACAAGACACTTACTGATCAGGAGATCGAGAAAGCTGTTGACCGTCTTCTCGCCACATTCCAGAACTCCTTCGGTGCTGTCCTGAGGTAATATATGAAGAGACTTCCGCATATTGTACTGGCCATTGCCGCTGCCCTCACAGTGTTTTCCTGCGGGGAGCGGGGCAAGGTCATTCCTCGTGACGACCTGGCTGAGATTTATGCCGGGATGCTCTTGGCTGACCAGTGGCTGAGGGACAATTATGCAGAGTCGAAAATCGCAGACACGTCGCTGGTCTATGCTCCGATACTGGAAAAGCACGGCTACAAGGCTATAGATTATGTCACCAGTGTCAATCATTATATGGAAGATCCTGAGCTTTTCGGGAAGATTTTGGAGGATGTCAAGGGCATTCTTCAGAAGAGGATAGACGAACTTACCGTGGAGGAGCGCAGACAGTCAAGGCTTGACAGTATCCGGCGGGCGATAGAGGCTATGCCGTTCCGGAGGGCGGAGGTTTTCCTCGGCGATGGACGGGATTCGGTGCGCAAGGACACGGTATGGATTGTTCCGGATTCAACCGGACTATATGAGTGGCGGCGCATTTTTCCTGATACAGTGTATTACGGCCCGGTGTTCAGTGTAAGAGACGCTGACACCCTTTCGGTAGCGGATTCCGTTTCAGTGCGGGACTCCCTTGAGAAAGCGGTGCCGGCTGAACCAGTGAAGATTGACAGGAAAATCTTGTCCCCGCCTGCCGGAAATAAGGATGAATCAGGGAAACTCAACCGTAAACTGCTTCCTCCGAGAATTAATGACGAGGAGCTTGTAATCGAGAAAAAATTGAAGCGATGAGAAGAATATATGCGGATTACATATATACCGGTTTATCATCCGAGCCGGTCAGGAACGGTTACATTGAATATGATGAAGACGGCACGGTGACCGCCGTGGCAGGAGGTGTTGAAGCGCCTGGCGGAGAAAGGTTCAGGGGAGCAGTGGTGCCGGGATTCGTTAACTCCCATTGCCATCTTGAACTGTCATATATGCAGGACAAGTTCCGGAAAGGGACAGGGATGGCGGGTTTCATTGACCAGATCAATGCCCTGCGTGACACTGTGACTTTAGAGGAGAAAAAAGAATGTATCTCACGCTGGCTGGACACAATGTGGAAGCGGGGAGTCTCAGCGATGGCTGACATCAGCAATTGCGATGACTCTTTCGAGGCTAAAAAAGCTTCCCCGATGTACACCAGAACGTTTCTTGAAGTTTTCGGCACTGAGCCGGAGGACTGCGGCGCTGTTATGGCGGCCGTGGCTGCTCTGAAAAGGAAAGCGGACAGTATCGGCCTGGATGCCGCTCCGACTCCTCACGCCTGCTATACCACCAGCCCTGAACTGCTTACTGCTGTGTCTGCTGAAGGCTTGAAGTCCGGCTTCCTTTCATATCACAGTGATGAGTCCGAAGAAGAAGAGGAGATGCTGATTTCTGGTTCGGGCAAGATGTATGAAAACCGCCGCAGGGCAGGAATGAGTCTTCCTCCAGTGACAGGAACTTCTTCGTTGCTGTATTTCATTGACAGACTTGAGAAAGCGCATCCTGCCCCGTTTGATGAGCATATCCTGCTCGTGCACGAAGTGTGTATGAATCAGGAGGGAATTGATGCCGTGAAGAAGGTGATGCGTCATCCGTTCGTGGCCCTTTGCCCTTGCTCTAATATATTTATACATAATGCTTTGCCGGATGTACAGCTTCTTGCTTCATCCGGAATAAGCCTTACGGTTGGTACTGATTCCCTGTCGAGCAACGATGATCTGGATATGGTGCGGGAACTGTTCTGCCTCCAGGAGAATTTCCCGGATATACCGCTCGGACAGATGCTGGTATGGGCCACTGCCAACGGGGCTGATTTCCTGGGCAGAAAAGATCTCGGCAGGTTTGTTCCAGGGGCGCGGCCTGGAATCGTGACTATTGACCATTTGGACCCGAATGGCCGGCTTACCACTACCAGCCGTTCATATAGGATTGTTTAATAATTACTTATGCTTAGAGAAAAGCTTGTCTTCGGGCCTGTCCGCAGCAGGCGCCTCGGTTCGTCTCTTGGAATCAATCTGCTTCCGGAGAACGGGAAAGTGTGCAATTTCGACTGCGTTTACTGTGAATGCGGCTGGAACAGGGACGGACGGGATGACAGCAGGCTTCCGCTGCCTTCAGAACTGCGTTCCGAACTGGAGAGGGTTCTCATTGAATGCAGGAAATCCGGTACTCCGATTGACTCAATCACGTTTTCAGGCGATGGGGAGCCTACTTTGAATCCTCATTTCCCGGAGATGATAGATATCACTATTGAATTGAGGGATAAATATTTCCCTGATTCCGTAGTGTCGGTCCTGTCAAATGCGACAATGATTGGCAGGGAGGAAATAAGGCGGGCCCTGATGAAGGTGGACAATCCGATTCTCAAGCTTGACGCAAGTTCTGACAGACTCGCAGCTCTCATCAACCAGCCGTATCCGGGCTATTCGGTAAGGGCTGTAGTCGAGGCGCTCAAAGAGTTCAAAGGCGATTTCATCCTTCAGACAATGTTCCTGAAAGGTCCTGGTTACGACTCTCTGTCAGAAGAGAATCTTTCAGGCTGGATGGATATTGTCAGGGAATTGAAACCAAGGGAAATAATGGTTTACACGATTGACCGTCCTGTTCCTGCCGACGGCCTGGAGAAGTATTCCGTGGAGAGGATGACTGCGGCGGTGGATCCTCTTATAAAAGAAGGATTCAAGATTCAGATTAAAGGATAATTCATTCAAAAGATATTTATTATGAGTAGTTTATGTTCGAAATACGGATATGCTCCCGACAAAGAGGCGATTGACAGAAGCCTTGACCTTATAGCGTCCAATCTGGACAATATAGTGTCGGATGAGATAGTCAGGACTTGTTTCAGCCTGATGGACCTGACCTCTCTGCATACAACAGATTCTCCTGAGTCAATAACGAAACTGATGGTGAAGGTGAACACATATCAGGACACATTCCCGGATTTCCCTCTTCCTGCTTCAGTTTGTGTATATCCCAATCTCGCTTCGGTTGTCCGTGACAACCGTAAGGACAGCGCTCTTCACGTGACTGCAGTGGCCGGATGCTTTCCGACTTCCCAGACCTTTGACGAGATAAAGGCCGCTGAATGCCGTATGGCTGTCGAATCAGGTGCGGATGAGGTGGATATTGTATTGTCCCTCAATGCGTTTTTGTCCGGGAACAGTGAGGCTGCCGCATCTGCTATACGTCTTTGCAGAAAGGCCGTTGATGAGGCCGGTGAGGCATCGGGTCGCAAAATTGTACTGAAAGTCATTATCGAGAGCGGTCTGCTCTCAAGCCCCGAGAATATAGCGGAGGCGTCATTCCTCGCAATGGAGGCAGGAGCCGACTTCATCAAGACTTCCACAGGAAAGGTGGATGTCAACGCCACTCCGATGGCCGCTTATGTTATGTGCGAGTGCGTCAAGAAGTTTTATGAGAAGACCGGCCGCAAGGTTGGCTTCAAGGCAGCGGGAGGCATTTCCGGCCTGATGGACGCATTGTGCTATTATTCAATTGTTTCCACTGTCTTGGGACGTGAGTGGCTGACTCCGTCTCTCTTCCGTTTCGGCGTGAGCCGTCTCGCCAACAGCCTTCTTTCCGCAGCCGAGCAGAAGACTGTCACATTCTTCTGATTTGCAAGCGAACTTCCGTACCTGATATTAGAGCGCACATTGAGATGGAATTGGAAAGTTCTCTTCTGATATTGCTGATACCTCTTCTTGGAACTACCCTTGGAGCGGCCTGCGTCTTTTTTCTCCGCAAATCTCTGAATCCGTCTGTTGAACGTGGACTCTCGGGTTTTGCGGCAGGCGTGATGGTGGCTGCCTCAGTGTGGAGCCTTCTGATTCCGGCGATGGAAATGCCGTCACGTGGAACGTTTTTCTCAATTGCCACAGTGGTGGCAGGATTCTGGGCCGGTATTCTTTTCCTTTTGCTACTGGACCATATTATCCCGCACCTGCATAATCACGGGCAGGAGGACGAGGGACCGAAAAGCGGGCTCAAACGCACCACGAAGCTCGTTCTTGCGGTGACTCTCCACAATATACCGGAAGGAATGGCTATTGGAGTGACTTATGCCGGATGGATCAGCGGAAATGAGGTGATGACATTCAGCGGGGCCCTTGCCCTCGCTATCGGAATAGCGGTGCAGAATTTTCCGGAGGGCGCCATCATTTCAATGCCGCTGCTTGCGGAAGGCGTCTCAAAACCCCGCTCGTTCCTTTACGGTTTTCTTTCAGGTGTTGTGGAACCGGCAGGGGCATTGCTGACAGCCCTCCTTGTCGGATTCATAACCCCTTTTATGCCGTTTCTGCTGAGCCTTGCCGCCGGAGCGATGATGTATGTTGTTGTGGAGGAGCTCATACCGGAGATGGCCTCAGGTCATCACTCCAATGTGGGGACGATAATGTTTGCCTTCGGCTTCACCCTTATGATGTTCCTGGATGTGCTTCTCGGCTGAAAATGACCCTGCGGATGAACGGAGTCTGATGGCTGTAAGGGATGAAGGCCAATGAAGGCAGTTTCTCCGTGATTATCAACGAAGCGAGTTTGCCAATGGTAATGGACCCGAGCCTGTCCTCCACGCCCATAGCGTATGCGGTGTTGATAGTGCAGGCGTTGAAGGACTGTTCCGGTGTCAGCCTCATACAGATACAGCCCAATGCCATTACGAAGCGCATATCCCCGCTCGGGGAAGAGCCTGGATTGTAGTCTGAGGCCAGTGCGACCGGAAGCCCGGCATTGATGAAATCCTTTGCCCGGCCATAAGGCATTCCGAGGAAGAATGATGCTCCGGGAAGCATTACAGGCATTGTTTCCGTTCCTTTCAGACATTCAATCTCATCTTCGCCGGTCCTCTCCAGATGGTCCACTGACAAAGCTCCATAACTTACCCCGACCTGCACCCCTCCCGAGACGGCAAGTTCATTGGCGTGGATTTTCCCCCTCAGCCCGAACTTGGCGGCCACCTCAAGTATGCGTGATGTGTCTTCCGGAGTGAAGAACCCCTTGTCGCAGAATACATCCACATAGTCGGCAAGGCTTTCCCCAGCCACTCTTGGCAACATTTCGCTGCATACGAGGTCAACATAACCTTTCTGATTCCCAGTGTATTCGCGGCCTACGGCGTGTGCCCCGAGGAAGGTGGCTTTAATGCTGATCGGAACGGTCTCCTTGAGCCGCTTTATGACCCTGAGCATCTTGAGCTCGTCCTCCGTCCTGAGTCCGTATCCGCTTTTTATCTCCACTGCACCGGTTCCCTTGGCCATTATTTCCTTGACACGGGCGAGTGACTGGCGGAAAAGTTCGTCTTCGGAAGTCTCGTGCAAGAGGTCGGCAGAATTGAGAATCCCTCCTCCACGGGCCGCAATCTCCTCGTAGCTGAGGCCCGCAATCTTGTCCCTGAATTCTCCATCCCGGCTCCCGGCATAGACAATGTGGGTGTGCGAGTCGCAGAATGTCGGCATTACATAACCGCCTTCCGCATCAATGACTTCATCGGCATTGAGCTCCGGATGACTCTCCTTTGGCCCGAAACCGCTTATTTTGCAGTCAGTTATCTCCAGCCAGGCATCATCAATGCATTTCACCAGGGACATATCTTGCCCCTCAAGCCGGCGGACTGAAGCCGGCAAAATGCCGCAAAGTTTGCCGATATTGTGAATCAATGTCCTCATTTTCTCAGGAATTCAACTGATTTGGCAATCAATGGAGACAGATAAATGTCCTCTTCCACGAAAGGGACCATCTTGCGGTATGCTTCGAAAATGCTTTCAATGGCAGGGGAGGAATGTCCCGGCCTGCGGAATTCCAATGCCTGGGCAGCATTGAGAAGCTCAATTGCAAGCACCCTCTCGGTATTCTCCACTACGCGGACCAGCTTTGTGGCGGCATTGGCACCCATACTTACGTGGTCCTCCTGGCCCTGTGATGAAGGAATGGAGTCCGCACTGGCGGGGAAGCAGAGACCCTTGCTCTGGCTGACAATTGAGGCCGCTGTGTATTGCGGAATCATAAATCCGCTGTTGATGCCCGGCTTGGCGACCAGGAACGAAGGCAGGCCACGGTGTCCGCTTATGAGCTTGTAAATTCTTCTTTCTGAAATACTTGCCAACTCAGACAATGCCAATGTGAGCATATCCATCGGCAGCGCAATCGGTTGTCCGTGGAAGTTGCCCGCAGAGATTATCAGGTCCTCGTCCGGGAATACAGTCGGATTGTCGGTGACGCTGTTTATCTCTGTCTCGATGACGCTGCGGACATATTCTATGGTATCCTTGGTGGCCCCGTGCACCTGCGGGATGCATCGGAAAGAATATGGGTCCTGGACGTGTGTCTTCGGCCTTGAAATCAGTTCGCTGCCTTCCAACAGTTCGCGGAAACGTGCCGCTGTGACCTGCTGGCCCTTATGCGGCCTGACCCTGTGTGTCTGCGGAAGAAAAGGCTCAATCCTTCCGTCGAATGCCTCAAGTGACATTGCCCCGATTTTGTCGGCCCAGTCGGACAATCTCTCCGCCTGAATCAGCGACCATACGGCATTGGCTGCCATAAACTGGGTTCCGTTGAGCAGGGCAAGCCCTTCCTTCGATTTGAGTGTCAATGGCTTCCATCCAAGTTCAGGCCAGAGTCCGGCGACATTGCGGCGCTCTCCTCTATAGATGACTTCTCCCATTCCGATTAACGGCAGGCTGAGGTGGGCGAGTGGGGCAAGGTCTCCGGATGCTCCGAGCGAACCCTGCTGATAGACCACCGGGAGGACATCCTCGTTGAACATATCCACGAGGCGTTGTACTGTCTCCAACTGTGCTCCTGAATGCCCGTATGATAGGGACTGGATCTTTAGCAGAAGCATTATCCTGACTATCTCGGGACGGACTGTGTCACCTGTGCCGCAGGCGTGCGACATCACGAGATTGTGCTGGAGACGGGAGAGCTCGTCCGCCGGTATTGTGATGTTGCATAGCGAGCCGAAACCTGTGGTGACTCCATAAACAGGATGATCAATGTCCTCCATCTTGGAGTCAAGATATTCCCGGCAGCGGACTATGGCACGGCTGGCTTCACTGCCGAGTGCAAGCTTTTCCCCGCTGTTTATGATTCTCTGTATGTCAATGATTTTGAGTTCTTTATCAGATATTGTATGTGCCATCTCATCAGTCTTTGTTTTCCAATGCCTTCTTCACCATTTCGCTGTCCGCCTCGTTGGGAAGCGTAACTTCCAGCAGGGGAGTGCGTTCCATCTCCCTGCGTATTGCATTGACAGCTGCCTCATTGCGTGCCCAGCTTCGTCTTGCGATTCCGTTGTTCACATCCCACATAAGCATTTCACGTATGTGCCTGTCCGCATCGTCGCTTCCGTCAATGACCATTCCAAAGCCGCCGTTGATGACTTCTCCCCATCCGACACCGCCGCCGTTGTGTATGGATACCCAGGTGGCTCCCCTGAAACTGTCTCCGATGACATTCTGGACTGCCATATCTGCTGTGAAGCAGGACCCGTCGTAGATATTTGATGTTTCCCTGTAAGGGGAGTCTGTTCCGGAAACGTCGTGGTGGTCACGTCCGAGAACTACCGGAGCCTTGAGCCGGCCTTCCCTTATGGCCTTGTTGAATGCAAGGGCTATTTTGGTGCGGCCTTCGCAGTCGGCATAGAGAATGCGGGCCTGCGAACCTACTACAAGCTTGTTCATCGAGGCCTCCTCTATCCAGTGGATGTTGTCGTCCATCTGGCCCCGGATTTCCTCAGGCGCATTGGCCCGTATTTCTTTCAGTACTTTCGCTGCAAGCTCATCGGTGAGGGCAAGGTCCTCAGGATCCTGTGACATACATACCCATCTGAACGGGCCGAAGCCGCTGTCGAAGAACATTGGACCCATAATGTCCTGGACATAAGAAGGATAGCGGAATTTTCCGTCAGGCAGGAGAATGTCGGCTCCGGCCCTGGAGGCTTCAAGCAGGAAGGCATTGCCGTAGTCGAAGAAGTACATCCCCCTGTCAGCGAGGCGGCCTATTGCGGCGGCGTGCCTGCGGAGTGATGCCTTTACACATTCCTTGAATCTTTCCGGCTCAGCTGCCATCATTTCCCTGGATTCCTCGTAAGAGTATCCGACAGGGTAATATCCGCCTGCCCAAGGGTTGTGGAGGGATGTCTGGTCGGAGCCGAGGTCAACATTTATATTCTCGTCTGCGAGTCTTTCCCAGAGATCTACCACATTGCCGATGTAAGCGAGCGAGACGCTCTCCTTGGATTCTACGGCCTTTCTTATTCTTATAACAAGTTCGTCGAGATCGCGGTGAAGTTCATCCACCCAGCCCTGGCTGTAGCGTTTCTCGGCCGCGAGAGGGTTGATTTCCGCAATGACACTCACCACTCCGGCAATGACACCGGCCTTAGGCTGCGCTCCTGACATTCCGCCAAGTCCGGCGGTGACGAAGAGCAGGCCTTTCATATTTTCCCGTGTTGGCTCAATACCTCTTGCTTTCAACTGCTTACGTGCTGCGTTCATTACTGTGATGGTGGTCCCGTGGACTATGCCCTGAGGCCCGATGTACATATATGAGCCGGCTGTCATTTGTCCGTATTGGGAAACTCCGAGGGCGTTGAATTTCTCCCAGTCGTCCTGTTTGGAATAGTTCGGAATGACCATACCGTTGGTCACGATGACTCTTGGCGCATCCTTGTGGCTCGGGAAGAGGCCGAGAGGATGGCCGGAGTACATCACGAGGGTCTGCGCGTCTGTCATAGTGGCGAGATATTTCATTGTCAGACGGTACTGGGCCCAGTTCTGGAACACGGCTCCGTTGCCGCCGTAGGTGATCAGTTCGTGCGGATGCTGGGCCACTCTCGGGTCCAGGTTGTTCTGGATCATTGCCATAATGGCAGCTGCCTGGGTGCATCTTGCAGGATATTCTTCTATCGGCCGGGCGTACATCGGATAGTCCGGACGGAACCGGTACATATAGATACGTCCGTAGTCATTGAGCTCCCTGGCGAATTCGGCAGCGAGAGCCTTGTGATGCCTTTGGGGAAAATATCTCAATGCGTTCCTGATTGCGAGCACCTTCTCATCTTCGTTCAGGATGTCCTTGCGCCTCGGGGCGTGGTTTATGGTATTGTCGTATGGTTTCGGCTCAGGAAGGTCATTCGGGATGCCTTCCAGTATCGCCTTTTTGAAATCCGTCATCATATCTTGCTGTTTACTATTTCCAATATCTTTGTCTCGTATGCGATGGCTTCAGAAGCCACATTGTCGCATTCGGCTGTAAGTGCCCCAGCCTTCTCCCTGTCCTTCAGGCCGGCAGCGTTTATCTTGACATTGAGGCGTGCTCCAAGCACGGCGCTCCTTGCCGCAAGCGCTCCCACGCCTGCATCTGAAACGGAGTTCGGATTGCCTTTCGCAGCCATCGCCTCAAGCAGCGGGAAAGCCTTAAGGGCAGCCTTTGCAGTGCGGAGAGGAACTTCGGTGGCGTATAGGGTAGCTTCCTCGAGGGCCTTTGCCCTTGCCGCTTTCTCTTCTTCATTGCCCTTCGGCATTCCAAGTGCGGCCATTATACGGTTGAAAGCTGCAGTATCCTCGTCCACGAGGACAAGAAGCTCGTCCATAACTTTCTGTCCCTCTTCGGCATAGTCGGAGAACTCCTTCCATCTGTCATCCCAGCCGCGCTTGTGGGAGGAAAGGTTGGCCACCATTGTGCCCAATGCTGCTCCCAATGCGCCCATATATGCGGAAATCGAGCCGCCTCCCGGTGCCGGAGATTCGGATGCCGTCTCGACAGCGAACTCCTTGCAGCTGAATCTGACAAGCTTTTCCTTCTCCGCCTGCTCCTTCTCGTCAATCATCAGATACTCAATGACTTTCTCTTTAGGGTCAAATGGTTTCAGGTCGTCCAGTCCCATTGACTTCACTGCTATCTTTATTATCTCCTCCTCGCTGATGCCGGTTGATCTCTGCTGCTTCTCAAGGAAATATTTGCCTGCGTCGATGAGTGTGCGCTTGGGAATGAGGCCGACAATCTCGGTTCCGGTGACCCTGAGACCTCTCGCCTGTGCCGCACGGCATACCTCTTCGAAGGCAACGTGGAGAGGTGTGGCATTGATGTCGGTGATGTTCATCGATACCTGGGCAATGCCGTATTCATCTATGTACCAGCCGATTGCCTTGCATCCTTTCAATGTCCCCGGAATCATCACCGGGTTTCCGTCTTTGTCCTTCACTATTTTTCCGGTGAGCGGGTTGCCCTCCCGTTTCGGACGTCCCTTTTCCCTGACGTCGAAGGCTACTGCATTGGCCCGGCGGGTGGATGTGGTATTGAGATTGAAGTTCACGGCAATGAGAAAATCCCTGGCTCCGATGTTGCTGGCACCTGACCTGGCCACTGTATCATTGTAAGTTTCCGGCCCGAAGTCCGGGCGTCTGCCAGGGTCTGCGATTTTCTCCTTCAGGGCCTCGTATTCGCCTGCACGACAGACTGCAAGATTCTTTCTTTCAGGCTTGTATGCGGCCGCTTCGTAGCAGTAGCAGGGGATTCCAAGCTCGTTGTAGATTCGCTCAGCAAGCCTTCTTGACAGTTCCGCACATTCCTCCAGTGTGATACCGGAAATCGGTATGAGCGGGAGTACGTCAGTGGCTCCGGAACGTGGATGAGCCCCGTGGTGCTGTCTCATATCAATGGTCTCCGCAGCCTTCCTTACACCCTGGAATGCGGCTTCCACCACCTCTTCCGGTGCTCCTGTGAATGTCACGACTGTCCTGTTGGTAGCCTCGCCCGGGTCAACATTGAGAATGCTTACCTTGCCTCCCTTGCGGATGGCCTCGACGATGGCATTGATAACTTCCTTGTCGCGTCCCTCGCTGAAATTAGGAACACATTCTATGATTCTCTGCATTTTATTATATTTTTATTCGTTTTCTGCTTTGATAGCTTCCAATAATATGTAAAAATAGGTAAAATAGTTATAAAATCAAATATTCGTTTTATCTTTGTGGCAATTAACCAACAGGGCACGTTATGAAATCAAAAAAAATTTCTACTGGTTGCCGCAGCAGCCGCATTGTGCTTATGCAACTGTGAAAACTCCGTTTTGACGGTTATCCCTTACCCAAACGACGTCACAGTCAACTGCGGAACATTCAATGCCGCATTGAAGGGGAACGGATTCACCCGCACAATCACTCTTGATTTCAATGAGAACAAGGCTCTCGGAAGACCTGTTACGCTCAATTCCGAGCCAATGCCGAAATACAAATTGACGTGACCATAGAAATTGACGGCAAGACCTCTTATTACAAGGTCAGTCTTGAGGCCCTGCCTGACTGGCACGTAGGAAAGGGCGGCGTACTTTTTGTAGGTGACGGATACACGATTACAAAGGTTACCAAAGAATAATGTTTTGTATGAAAAGAATTTTAAGTATAGTTTTCTTGGCAAGTGTTTTGACTCCGGTCTTTGCTCAGAAGGATGACATTGAAACTAAGGTTGAACAAATTCTCAGCCAAATGACACTTGAGGAGAAGGTCCGCCTGAGTTATGCCCAGTCGAAATTTTCGAGTCCCGGTGTGGCGCGTCTCGGTGTGCCGGAGATTTATACAAGTGACGGTCCTCACGGTGTGAGGATGGAAATCAACTGGAACAATTGGGATCACGCCGGATGGACCAATGATTCCTGCACGGCTTTCCCTGCGCTGACCTGCCTTGCCGCCACCTGGCAGCCTGAATTGGCCGCTCTGTATGGACGGTCGGTCGGCGAAGAGGCCAGGTACCGAAAAAAGAATGTACTTCTGGGCCCGGGCGTGAATTTGTACCGTACCCCTTTGAACGGACGCAACTTTGAATATATGGGAGAGGATCCGTATCTTGCTTCCCGGATGTGCGTGCCTTATATTCAGGGCCTTCAGTCTAACGGCGTTGCCTGCTGCGTGAAGCATTATGCACTCAATGATCAGGAAATTTTCCGTGGTTACGTAGATGTAAGGGTTTCAGACAGAGCGTTATATGAACTCTATCTCCGCCCTTTCCGCTCTGCGGTAGTGGAAGGAGGAGCCTGGAGTATAATGGGCAGCTACAATCGCTATCTTGGTCAGCACGCAACTCATAATGCCCGCCTCATCAATGAAATCCTGAAGGGAGAGTGGGGATTTGACGGAGTGGTGATTACCGACTGGGGTGCTGCGCATAATACGGATGAAGCAATCTTCAATGGACTTGACCTTGAGATGGGAAGTTTCATGGATGGCCTTTCCGCTGAAGCCCGTATCAATTCATACGATGACTATTATCTTGGAACCGCTTATCTTGAGAAATGCCGCAGGGGCGAAGTTCCGGATTCCATCATCAATGACAAGGCCCGCCGTATGCTCCGCCTGATTGTTCGTACCGCAATGTCTGAGAATCAAGGTTTCGGCTCGATGAATTCACCTGAGCACGTCGCTGCCGCACGCAAAATAGCCCAGGAAGGCATTGTCCTTCTGAAAAACGAGAGGATTCTTCCTCTTGTTCCTGAAGAGGGTATGAAGATTCTGGTCGTAGGAGAAAATGCCATCCGCAGTTTGTGCAAGGGTGGTGGATCCAGTGAGCTCAAGGCACGCGATGAGGTGTCGCCTCTTCGTGGTATTAAAGAACGTTTCGGAGACAAGTGTACTATAGACTATGCCAAAGGATATGTTTCCAGAAGTGCGAAGTTCGGCCAGGTGGATGATTCGCTTCAAGCTCTTTATGATTCGCTCCGCATCGAAGCGGTCGGGAAAGCTAAATCGGCAGACTTCGTCATCTATGTGGGAGGCTTGAACAAGAACCACGGACAGGACAGCGAAGGCGGAGACCGTGAAAATTACAGTCTTCCTTTCGGACAGGACCGGCTTATAGAAGAGTTGCTTGCCGCAAACAGCAATACCGCACTGGTAATCGTGAGCGGCAATGCCTACGATATGCCTTGGCTCGACAAGGCTCCGGCACTGGTTCAGTCGTGGTATCTTGGAAGCGAATCAGGACACGCTCTGGCTGATATCATTTCAGGTGATGTCTGTCCGTCAGGAAAATTACCGTTCTCGTTCGCATATAATCTGACTGACTATCCGGCACACAAGATGGGTGCTGTCGGTTATCCCGGAGTTTCACCTGATATGCTTCCTCAACCTTACGGTGGCGAGGATGGCAGACCTCTGGAGTCCACCCTGATGCTGAAGGCTGCAATGAACGGTTGGAAAGGCATTGATTTCTGCTCCCAGCCCGGTAACGGGATGAAGAGGGACGAGACTGAGGTTTACGGCGAGGACATTCTCCTTGGTTATCGCTGGTTTGATTATTTCAAGACAAAAGTCCGCTTCCCGTTCGGCTTCGGTTTGAGTTATACCACTTTCGAGTACGGCAAACCGGCAATTGATGGGCGCACAGTTACAGTTACAGTGAGCAATGCCGGCAATGTTGCCGGGCAGGAAGTTGTGCAATTCTATGTTGGAGATGACAAGGCATCCGTAATACGCCCAGTGAAAGAACTTAAGCATTTCGAGAAAGTTGCGCTTGAACCGGGAGAGTCTAAAGAAGTTTCGTACACGGTCAGCGATGACGACCTGAAATATTTTGATGAACAGAAGCACGAATGGATAGCTGAGCGGGGATCATTCACCGTATATGTCGGTGCTTCTGCAGCTGATATCAAGGGAAAGGTGAAGTTTGAATACTAAATAATATTCGGATTGGACTTGTCAGAATAATTTCGTTGGCTATTATGTTATGTTTTTCTATGGCTGCAAGTCGTGGGCTGATTCCTTAATGGCATAGGGCTCGCCTCCCGGTTTGCTATGATCTGGGCCTTTCGCCCTATGCGTATATCTCCAGCAGATTGGCTTAGCCTGCACCATTTCTTCCGGAGAGCAATTATTGCCCGATTTTTGCCTTTTGGCAGTTGTGATATCTGCTGGTGTCTATCTTGGTTGCAATATGCCAGATAGACTTCAGCGCCATTCGCACCGGACATCTTCTGAACGACGCTGCTTTTTTCTCCGTTGCTTCCTATGATGGTTATTTTAGAACCTTCACAATTTGTATTGACTTCGGTCGAATATGCACTTGCGGAATCCGCCTTTTTTCCGTCAGTTCTGATTATGTGCATCCTGGTAACTGATGTCATCCCGTTGCTGGCGCTTTCATAAAGCGCTTAGACAAATTGAGCATCTTCCCTCGCTGTGCTGACAGTATATGTTCGATTTCAGTTCTTGTCATTTGTGTTGTCAGACCAGCTCATTCTCGACCTGTTGATTCAGTTTCTGAGCATAATGGTTGGTTTAGGCAATGCCGCTCGTGATGCCGCTCGTGTGTCGCTCGTGACTTGGCGGAAGTTGATACATTGTAATCGCCGGCAATCAAGTTTTCCAACCTTAAGGACTATATTTGCGTTATAGTTATGTAACCGGCCCGGGTTACGGGGATTGTTTAACATATATTATTGTTATTACTATGGTTTACAAACTTATTGCTGATTTCATTGACGTATTGATTCCTATCAGCGTCTGCGCCATTCTTCCGATAGTGATAGTATGGATTACCAGCCGTGTCAGGCAGAACGAGACGAACCGCAAGGCGGAGATAATGCTCAAGGCGATTGAGAAGGGTGTGCAGATTGACCCCGGGATGTTCGAGAGCAAGAAATCGAAGAAGACAATCAAGGAACGTCTTATGGAAAAACTGACCGGGGCATGCGTGACTTCCTTTATGGGGATTGGCTTCCTGCTCCTCGCCCTGATTCCGCAATGGCAATTGCCGGGAGAACAGAGAATGAATCACGACGAACTGTTATTCCTCCTGGCGGCAGGTGTGCTTCTATCCGTAGGAATTGCCCTGTTCATCTCCTATTTTGTCGGGAAGAAACTGATGGACAAGGAGATAGCTACAGAAGAGAAACGTATGGAAGAAGGCAGGTAGATAATGACCCGGGAGCGGTTCATATCTGAAACGAGGAAATGTCAGGGGCAGCTGAGGCGGTTCCTGGCATCTCTGTGCGGGGATGCGGCTCTTGCAGACGATATCGCGCAGGAAGCCCTGATGAGGGCATTCGTGATGTCTGGCCGGTTCTCGGGCAATTTCAAGGCGTGGCTGTTCCGGATTGCCTACAACTGCTTCATCGACAATCTCAGGAAGGCCCATATGAGAACCTCTGAACTGGATTCCGCAGAGGCTCTTCACGTGGCCGGAGACTGCGAATCCGATGTTGCATTCAGGAATGAAGAGTTGCAAAGGGCGCTGCTGAAAATCCCGGAAAAAGAACGGACCGCTATAGTTCTCCATTATTTTGAGGACTTGAAAATCAATGAGATATCTTCCATAATGGACATTCCATCCGGAACAGTGAAGTATTATCTCTCCATAGGGCGCAACCATCTCAAAGAACTCATACGGTTATGACGGACATTGAAAAATATCTTCGCGACAACAAACCGGAGATGCCGGAGGAAGGGCAGTTCCTGATTACAACGAACGCTCGTCTCGAAAAGGTGGAAGGAATCAAGAAATGCGTTGACTCTGAACAGCGAAGGAACCGGAAGGTTCTGGCCGCCGGACTTGTCATCGGCCTTGTCATTGGCTGCATTGTGACCTTGTTCATTCTATTCTGCCCGGCCCCGGAAATCAAATTTCTCTCTTCTCTCTTTGAAAAGGCAGCAGCCTCTATCCACAAATTGAGATATCTGCCGGCCTTCTTGATAGCCGGATGCGCGATTGTCTTGGGAGTGGTCTCAATGAACGGGCAGCCCCGTTCCGATGAAATGAGGTTCTGAACCAGCCTCTTGGCA
>JAQXHU010000121.1 GCA_029007435.1 Bacteroidales bacterium | reverse complement strand
CGGTTAGTGCTATCCTCCTTATTCGTCAGAGAAATAATGAGATAGTCAAACTATTATTCGCTTAATCACATGAAGAGAATATTTATTGCATATTCGGATGAAAATTGTGCTTATTCGTTGAGGCGTATTGGTTCTCAAGCGAAAAGCTCTGGCCTGTTTGATGAGGTGCTGCTTTATACCCCTGAGACTCTTCCAGAATATATCAAAGCATCGCCATTGATGAAATATAGTTATGGCGGAGGATATTGGGCATGGAAACCGTGTATTTTATATGAGACACTTCAGCGATATAACGAAGGGGATGTGGTCTGCTATGTTGATGCCGGATGTACACTTAAAGCCCGGCCTGAATGGGGGATGTTTTTTGACCTGATGCGAGAATATGACTTTCTTTGTTTCAGATATAGGGATATTTATCCTGAATGGGAAAAATTCGGATCGAAATCTACAAAGATAAAACATTGGGGGAAAAAGGCTACGCTGCTTTTTCTTGATGAATACTGTGGAAGTGATTCCTGGCGGGAAAGGAATAAAATCTGGGGAGGATTCATAATGTGTAGAGGGAAGAGTAATCCTGTTGTAAAGGATTGGCTTGATATTTCTTTAAAACACCCGGAAGTAATTATGGATCCTTCTGAAGATGAAATGCGGGATCAGTATCCTTTCTTTGCCCGGCATAAACATGATCAGGCATTGTTGGTAGCTCTTACAGAGAAGTATAAGGACAAATGCCTCGTTCTACCGGAAATCAGTGAAACTTGTGGCGAGAATGTGTTCATTTATGCCTCAAGGATAAGGGCAAAGAGTTTCAATGAGTATTGCCTGCTTAGATTGAAATATTATATTCGTAGACTTGTTGGAGACAAGGTCGTTGATCGGCTCAAACACTTGTACGTGAGGTGTTTTCGTAAAGATGATTAATTTGGGTGAATATTAATTTCGCTATTGGAAGGAATGTATCAATAGTATTTAGAAGCGTACGAAAAAGAGCACCTATCCGTATTATGAATAAATGCTCTGATATTAGTATTCAACGTCATAAGGCGCTTATTTCTCATGCGCTGTCCATAATTACAGGCGCAAATATATGAAAGGATTTCAAAACAAACAATATACAGAGAATCAATTGCCCAAGGTTTCCGTTATTGTCCCGATATATGGTGTCGAAAAGTATATCGAGCGTTGTGCAGTTTCCTTGCTGGAGCAGACCCTGGACGGGATTGAGTACATTTTTGTTGATGATGCTACTCCTGATGGGAGCATGAATGTGCTTGGCAATGTGTTGCAGCGATATACGATGCGTAGTGGCTTTGTTCGGATTGCCCGGCATGAGATAAATAAAGGCCTTCCGGCAGCGAGGAATACAGGGCTGTCTTTGGCAAGTGGAGAATATGTCTTTCATTGTGACAGCGATGATTATCTTGAGCCTGAGATGCTGGAGAAGATGTATGTCGCAGCTAAGGAGAATGATGCTGACTTTGTATGGTGTGATTGGTATCTGACATTCGGCCACAAGGAAAGATATATGAAGGAGCCTCATTTCACTGAGCCGACAGGTTATCTGAAGGGTATGTTGGCCGGATGTGCCAAGTATAATGTGTGGAACAAATTGGCAAGAAAGAGGATTTATGATGAGTCTTCTGTAATGTTCCCGGAAGGCCATAGTATGGGAGAGGATATGACCATGATTTGCCTTGCGGCTTGTTCCTCAAAGGTCGTCCATGTGCCTGCTCCTCTGTACCATTATGTAAAACGCGAGGGGGAAGCTTTTACTAATTCATTGAGCCCGTCAAAACTTTCTGATATAAAGTATAATGTAAATAATACTGTTACTTTTCTCGAGAGGATGTTCATGGACTGCCTTTCGGAAGATATAGCATTCTTCAAACTGAGTACGAAGTATCCTTTCCTGATAAGTGCTGATTCCGAGATGTACCGGCTATGGAATGAATGGTATCCGGAGGCCAATGATTATATATGGAAGAATCCACAGGCATCATTCCGCAGGAAGGTGCTTGAAACTGCGGCTAAGATAAAGATGTTCATAGTGTTGAAGATACACTATAGGTTAGTGTACTCCTTTATATATGGTGTGATATATAGATAGCAGATGCAAAAATTCTTATATATATTTTTTACGGCGATATTGACCAGCTTTTTTTATTTCCCGTTTTCGTTCAAAGCTCTGCCTGGGGTGAATACAAAATTGGCTCTTGCGGTTATGGGCCTTGCCGTTTTGCTGGTCAATATGTCTAAACGCAGGAATTCCCTCTTTGACAAGGATGTTCTGGTGTTGTCAGTCATAGCTGCATTTGTGTCCATTATTGGATGGGCATCCATTACGATTAACAACACCCCGGATACGGCGTATGCCACATATCTGGTGTCCATGTGGGTGTGGATAGCCGCTGCGTATTTTGTGTGCTTCGTGATGAAACAAGTTCACGGGCGTATATCATTGCAGATTGTTGTCAATTACCTTGTGGCAATTTGCGTGGCTCAGTGTTTCTTCGCGCTTCTTTTCGACATGAATCCTTCGGCCAAATTATTCATAGATACTTATGTTGAACAAGGGCAGACTTTTATGACTGAGGTGAAGCGATTATATGGTATAGGAGCTGCGCTGGATGTGGCTGGAATACGTTTTTCTGCAGTCCTGCTCCTCATTACCTATGTTTCATGTTCTATCAAATGTACTTTTGGAGAGTACTTCGTCTATGTGTCTGCCTTTATCATTATTACAGTTGTCGGGAATATGATTGCGCGTACGACGATGGTAGGGGAAGGACTCAGTGCTTTGCTTTTGGTCATCATGTTATTCTATAATCATCATGAATATATGGACAGGGCTATGTCTTTTCTCAAGGTGTTCTTTCTGGTACTTGTTTTTGCAATCCCTGTTCTTGCTCTGCTATATAATACGAATCAACAGGTCCATCATAATCTCAGGTTTGCATTTGAGGCATTCTTCAATTTCTTTGAGTATGGAGAATTTGCAACTGCATCGACCGACAAACTTCAGACCATGTATGTATTCCCTGATAATCTCAAGACATGGATAATAGGGGATGGTTATTTCTCCTCCCCTCGTGATGTTGATCCGTATTTTATAGGAAAAATCGTCGGAGGATATTATATGGGAACTGATGTGGGATATCTCAGGTTCATATTCTATTTCGGAATTATCGGGCTTATAGCTTTTTCCGCTGTAATCATAAAAGCCGGAACTATGATTATGAAGATCTATCCTGACAATAAGATAGTCTTCGTGTTCCTTATGCTTGTGAATTTCATATGCTGGTTCAAGGTTGCTACAGACTTGTTCCTCATATTTGCCTTGTTCGGAGCGCAGAAATTGTTGCAGGAGGATGATACTGCTGAATTAGTATTGAATGACAATGAAACTTCTATATAACATCCCGGCGACATTTAATTCTGCAGGAATGGAGCGTGTGCTGGCCAATAAGGTGAATTGGCTTGTTGATCAAGGATATGAGGTGTCGGTCGTGACGACGGACCAGAAAGGCCTGCCTGCATATTTCCCTATGAACGATAGAATAAGGTTCTTTGATCTTGGGATAAACTATGATGAGAATAACGGAAAGTCGTTTCTTAACAAACTGATACATTTCCCATTCAAGCAGATTCGCCATAAGCGGAGGCTCAAGCGCCTGATTGACCGGGAGAAACCTGATATCGTCATCTCGATGTTCGGTAATGAGGCATCATTGATTTCAGGAATGGATATCAAGGCGAGAAAGGTGCTTGAAGTGCATTTCTCCAAGATGAAGAAGCTGCAGTATGGCAGGAATGGACTATGGCATCTGGCAGACCTGATAAGGACGAAGTTGGATGGACGTACAATTAAGAAGTATGACAGATTTGTGACGCTGACCGAAGAAGATATGGAGGATTGGGGCTCTGACGCAGGAAATATATCAGTCATCCCAAATGCTTTGACGGTTTTCCCGAATTCAGTTTCACATCTTGACAGGAGAACGGTCATATCGATTGGCAGATTGTCTCATCAGAAAGGTTTTGACAGGTTGATTTCAGTCTGGAGCAGAATTGCATCAAAGATGCCTGGCTGGAAATTGGAGATAATAGGCGGTGGAGATCAAGGTTATACATTATGGTTGAATCAATTAATTGATGAAGCCGGAGTACGCGATTCCGTAACAATCAGGCCACCGATGAAAAATATGTCTGAAGTCTACGAGAATGCATCTATCCTTGCCATGACATCCAGATATGAAGGATTGCCGATGGTGCTTCTGGAGTCTCAGGCTTATGGAATACCGGCAGTATCTTTTGCATGTAAATGTGGCCCTCGAGATGTAATCACAGATGGAGAAAACGGTTTCCTCGTTGAGGACGGGAATCTTGACCTCTTCGCTGAAAAGATGTTGGCATTGATGCAGGACGAGGATTTGAGGAGAACTATGGGTGCCAGTGCCCGCAATAAATCAAAAAAATTTTCAGAAGAAAGAGTTATGTCCCAATGGGATAGTTTGTTTAAAGGACTCGTGACAGAAGAATGAAAACGATAGTCGTATCTGCGGTTAATATACGTAAGGGTGGAACATTGACAGTCCTTCGTGAGTGCCTGAAAGCGCTCTCACATATTGCTAAGGGCAACGATGCGTACCATATTGTGGCGTTGGTTCACAACCGGGGTCTTTGTGAATATGAGAATGTGGAGTATCTCGAATTTCCTTTGACTGTCAAAAGCTGGTTTCGCAGGCTTTGGTGTGAATATGTTACAATGCGGAAAGTATCCGAGTCCATTGGTAAAGTGGATTTGTGGTTGTCTCTTCACGATACGACACCGAACGTTCATGCAGATAGACAGGCTGTTTATTGCCAGACTTCGTTCCCATTTCTCAGGCCGAAACTCCAGGATCTGTGGTTTGATTATAAAATAGTGTTGTTCAGCCTGTTCACTCGTTTTGCATATCGGATCAATGTCCACAGCAATGATTATTTGATTGTCCAGGCTGAGTGGTTGAGAACATCGTTGTCCAAGCTGCTTGGCGTCCCTCAAGACAAGTTTATTGTCTTTCCGCCAAGAAAAGTGGCAGGCACTCGTAGAGATGCTGCTTTGCCGGAAGTATGTAGAAAGTTTATCTATGCAGCATCTGCAGATTGCCATAAGAACTTTGAGACATTGTTCCGTGCAGTGGAATTGATTGAGCAAGACCGTCCGGATTTGGACTTTGAGCTCAATGTCACAGTAAGTGGAAGCGAAAACAGGTATTCTAAATGGTTATATAATCATTGGAGCCATTTGAAGTCCGTTCATTTTATCGGGCAATTACCTCGTGAAGAACTTTTCAGAGAATATTCTTCCAGTGATTGTCTGGTTTTCCCGTCCAGAATAGAAACCTGGGGGCTTCCGATTTCTGAATTTGGTGAATTGAACAAGCCTATGATTCTTGCGGATCTTCCATATTCTGCAGAAGCGGCAGCAGGATGTGATTATGTGACTTTTTTTCAATATGATGATCCAATTGCACTGAAAGATGTTATGATTAAGTTGATTACTGGAAATTATGAGTGCCTTGGACCTGTAAAGACAAAAGAGATTGATGGGAATCTCGTGGATTCGTGGGAAGCGCTGTTTTCTGTTCTATTGAACTATAGCAAGTGAGATAGCCGATTACATCTCCCTATACCATAGGTTGTTGCAAAAGTAAATCATTAATGAGGGTACTACAGCTTGGAAAATTTTACCCCGTGAGAGGCGGGGTCGAGAAAGTGATGTACGACCTTACTACCGGACTGTCAGAGACGGGGGTGAGGTGCGATATGCTGTGTGCTGCCATTGATGGGAAGACGCGGACTCTGAGTCTCAATGACAATGCTGACCTGATTCTGTGCAGGACATTGGTCAAACTGGCGGCCACAATGATTTCGCCGGCGATGATATGGCAGCTGCGCAAGAGGTGCCGTTACTACGACATTGTGCATATACATCATCCTGACCCGATGGCGGCATTGGCGCTGGCGCTGTCGGGATACAAGGGAACAGTCGTCCTGCATTGGCACAGCGACATATTGAAGCAGAGATTCCTGCTGCATTTTTTCAAACCTCTCCAGAACTGGCTCGTCAGGAGGGCGGACCGCATCATCGGAACCACATTGTACTATCTGCAGAAGTCCCCGCATCTGAAAAACGCCGGCGGCAAATTCGTTCCGCTTCATATCGGGATCGACCCGGTCATACCGGACGAAAAGGCTGTGGAGGTCTTGAAGGACAGATACAGAGGGAAAAAGATAGTGTTCTCGCTCGGGCGTCTTGTGGAATACAAAGGATTCTCCTATCTTGTTGACGCTGCGGAGTTCCTTCCGGATGACTACGTTGTCCTTATCGGCGGTTCGGGTCCGCTGGAGGATGAGCTTAAGACAAGAATCACTGAAAAGGGCCTTCAGGACAAGGTGATTCTGCTCGGGCGTGTCCCGGACGAGGACCTGCCGGCCTATTACGGAGCTTGCAAAGTGTTCTGTCTCAGCAGTGTGCAGAAGACCGAGGCGTTCGGAATCGTCCAGATCGAGGCTATGTCGTGCGGCGTCCCTGTGGTGGCCACCAAGATTCCGGGCTCTGGCGTTTCCAAGGTCAACAAGGACGGTGTATCGGGGATAAACGTGGAGATAAAAGACTCCAAAGGAATCGCGGAGGCGATAAAAGCCATCGCTGATGATAGAAATGCCTATGAGAATTACTCTATAGGGGCGTATGGCAGATTCAGCCGCTATTTCACCCGTGAGAGAATGATTTCTGACTGCCTTGACATTTATGAAAAATTATAATAACGACTGATAATGGAAAATTATGCTGAAAAAGAATTATCCAATGGGGGGTGTAAAAACTCTATGAGCCCGGCAGGCGCATTTTTGAAGAGGACGGCTGACATCTTGATGAGCGCTATGGGTATGGTGATTCTGTCTCCGCTGTACTTGGTGATATGGGTAGCCATCAAGATTGAGAGTCCTGGCCCTGCTATATTCAGGCAGGAGCGGATAGGATTGGGAGGCAGACCGTTCACGCTGTACAAATTCCGCTCGATGGTGGCGGATGCCGAGCACGACGGAATTCCTGCCCTGTGCGGAGAAAGCGATGACAGGCTGACAGGTGTCGGGGCGTTTATTCGGAGACATCATCTGGACGAGCTTCCTCAGCTCTGGAACGTCCTTGCCGGGGATATGAGTATGGTAGGTTACCGCCCTGAGAGACAATATTTTATTGACAAGATTATGGCTGAGAATCCCGATTATGAGCGGCTGTTTCAGATACGCCCGGGAGTCTTCTCCGCCGCGACTTTGTACAACGGCTATACCGACACGATGGAGAAAATGCTGAAAAGGCTCGAGATGGACCTCGACTATCTTGACAATTATTCAGTATGGTCGGATTTGAAGATAATTTTCCTGACTGCGGTGGCCATCATCACAGGAAAGCATTTTTAGTATGAGACTTGACAACAGCCTGCGGCTCAGGAAAATGGGGCGCAGATATATGATTGTGAGGGATGACGGGGACAATGTCAATATGACAGATGTCTTCACTCTCAACGATACAGCGGCCGCGCTTTGGCAGGAATTCTCCGGGAAAGAGTTCTCCGCTGAGGATATGTGCTCGTATCTTGTTGACAATTACGAGGTTGATGCTGAGGTTGCGTTGCGGGACGTCAACGCCCTCATTGAAGAATGGAGGAGATTCGGCCTGCTATGATTGAAAATTCTGTCAGGGATGCGTTTTTCGAGCTGCTTCGCAGGGGGCTTTGGGGCTCATCTGGAAACAGCTGGAACTTCAAGCTTTCTGGCAGGGATTGGCAACTTATATTCGATGAGTCTGTCCGTCAGACAGTTGCGGGAATCACATACCGGGGCCTGGAAACTCTTCCTGACAGGGATATGCCCTCAGACGGGCTCATAGTCAAATGGACTGCGTATTCGGCTATGACAGAGAAAACCGGCCGTATGATGGACGGGGTAGTGGCGGAACTTTTCCGTTTTCTTGAGGAGAACGGGCTGCATCCGGTCCTGCTCAAAGGCCAGGCGGCGGCAAGACTGTATATAGATTCATATTCGAGGACCTGCGGGGATATTGATTTGTATTTCAGCTCGGAAGAAGAATGGAAAGCGGCGGCGGAGCTGGTCTTGTCCAGAGGCATTCCGGCTGAAACCAAACCTGACGGAAGTTTCTGCTACAAATGGCAGGATGTCGAGGTGGAACATCACCGGAAGCTTTTTGATATTTGCAATCCTCTCAGGCGGAAATGGTTGAAGGAACTTGAGAAAGAGCACGGATTCTCCGTCACTGAAATCGGCGGCCGTATCGTCAGAGTTCCGTCCCCGATGCTGAATCTGCTTATTATGAGCAGCCATATTATGAAGCATTATTTCGGGCTCGGAATAGGACTGAGGCAGCTGTGTGATCTGTCAAGGGCCTATGACGCCGGCGGATATTGTCCGGATGATGTCAGGAAAATGTATGACAGGGCCGGTATCCTGAAGTGGGGTTGTCTGCTTGACTCATTTCTGGCAGAGTATATCGGATTGCCGGTGCATTTTTTGCCATCTGGGCGGTCTTCGCTTGATAATGTGGCATTTACTGAATATGTGCTCTCCGGAGGAAATTTCGGGCATTATAGACAAAACGACAATTTTGCAAATTCACATATTTTTTTGTCCGTTTTGTCCAGAAAATTCCGAACTTTGGCCTCTTATTTGAGACAATTAACTTTCTCCTTTTCGCTGGCTCCGGCTGAGGCTTTCTGGACGATTGCCACACTTGCCGCCGGCCAGTTCAGGAGAAAATGATAAATGAATTTTTTAGGACAATAAACACTGCATTGGAATACTACCGAGTTGCAGGCCTGGACTTCAGTGTAACCTTGCCTGCTGATACAGACACTGACAGCCTCCTTCCCTCATTCACCCCTTTCAGGTGGACTGGAGATGCGAACCCCGTCTTCTCGTTCACAACGGCTCCGGAGACGTGGCGGCTTTCCGGAATGAGGAAGATTGACGAGTCAGATACTGATCTTGGCAATATGGTGCTGTTCTCGGCGGCGGAGCTTGATGAAGAAAGATATTTGATAGAACTGCGTGGCCGTAAAGACGGACCGGTGCATAAAATGTTGGCGGACAGCCTGTTCGGAAATGTAAGGGCAGATTTGGACTGGACTTCCCCGGATGCGCCGGCGATATTGGGCTCAATGCTCCGTATCGCGTTTTCACAGGCGGTGCTGTTGCACGGGGGTATATCGGTGCACGCTTCGTCAGTGGCCCTTGACGGAAAGGCCTACTTGTTCCTTGGAAGCAGCGGGACGGGCAAAAGCACTCATTCCGCATTGTGGCTCAGGACTTTTGACGGATGCGAGCTGGTGAATGACGACAATCCGGCCCTCCGTCTGGAGAACGGACTGGTATACGTTTACGGCACACCCTGGAGTGGCAAGACGCCTTGCTACCGGAACGTTTCCTTTCCGCTCGGGGGAATTGTCAGGCTGGAGCAGGCCGGGAGCAATGCCTTCACCCCGTTGGAGGAAGTGAATGCTTTCGTCTCGCTTCTGCCGAGTTGCTCGGCCGTGAAAGGCAACAGACGTCTGCAGGACTGCCTGCACGACACAATATCGGAGATTTGCGACAAGGTGCCGGTGGGGCTGCTGAGATGCCTCCCGGACGCAGGGGCCGCGGTTCTCTGCAAAAATGGAATATGTAAAAACTTAATACAATAATGAATTTGAGAAAGCTTATAATTGCGGGATTGACAGCGGTTTTGGCGCTGTCCTCCTGTGCCTCCGGAAAGAAGTTCGTGTATCTGAACGATATGGAGGCCGGGAAAAAGTATCCGTTTGATTACAGGCACGAGGCTGTTATTCAATGCAATGACAGACTGGCTATTACAGTCAGTTGCAAGCAGCCGGAGCTCGCCCTGCCGTTCAATATCCAGACAGGCTCGGTACAGATTTCATCTGACGGCACGGCCCGGTCTTCGGCCACCCTGGACAACAAAGGGTACAGGGTTGACACTGACGGAAACATTGATTTTCCTATTCTCGGCACTATTCATCTGGCCGGCCTGAACATCAGCGAGGCCACCGAGCTTATCAAGCAGCAGATTATTGACGGGGATTATATCAAGGCTCCGCTTGTGACGATTGATTTCCTCAATTTCAAATATACGGTGCTTGGCGCCATCGGCGGAAACGGCTCATACACAGTCAATGACGGCCGTATCACATTGATTGAGGCCATTGCCAATGCCGGAGACCTTTCTTCCAAGGCGCGTCTCGACCGCATTGCCGTGATTCGTGAGACTGACGGCAGCAAGGAGATATTCCTCAATGACATCAGGAGCAAGGATATTTTCAATTCCCCGTGCTTTTTCCTCCAGCAGAATGACATAATCTACGTGGAGCCGAAGTATAAGAAGAAAGACCGCGAGGACAAGACACTCCAGTATGTGACCCTCGCCACCTCGCTCGTGACGACTGTATGCTCGGTCATCTGGGCGATAAACAGCGCTAAATAAGGAACGGATATGCAGAACAACAGAAACAACAACGGCGGCAATGAAGTCAGTGTGCTCGACATACTGTTCTTCCTGCTTTCGAAATGGAAATGGTTCCTTGTCTCCGTCATTGTGTTCGGAGGCATCGCCTGGTACAAATACGCCAGCACCCCTCTGACATATTTCCGTTCGGCCACGGTGATTATCAAGGACCCGTCCAACAAGACAACGTCTGCGGGACTGGACAGGTATGACAATTATATCAACAAAGTGAATGTCTCGAACGAGATACTTCAGTTCAAGTCCAAGAAACTTGTCAGGGAAGTGGTCACGAGGCTTCATTCGGATGTGAGCTACAAGGTCAAGTCCGGATTCAGGATGAAGGAACTCTACAGCCGCTCTCCTGTGGCCGTGACATTCCCGGAGGCATTGCCGAACCGCTATGCATCATTCATACTCACGCCATTGGACTCGGCCAACGTGATGCTCCGCTCGGTCTATGGAGAGGATGAGGACAAGAAGTACAAGGTCCATATCAATGACACTGTGACCGTTGGCGGCGACAGGATTTTAGTCACCAGGACCAATTTCTATTCACCGGAATGGCGCAACACGGACATCACCGTGACCAAGAATCCTATGAATTCGGTCGTTTCGTCCGTGCTCGGCAACCTTGGAATCCGCCAGGAGGAGGATGAGGCGTCCATATTGACCCTGTCCATCAAGGACGGCTCGCCTGACAGGGCTGAGGATGTCCTGAATATGCTTATCTCGGTGTACAATGAGGAGGCCATCAACGACAAGAACCAGGTGGCGATAAACACGGCGCAGTTCATCAATGAGAGGCTCGTCATCATCGAGGGTGAGCTCGGCGGCGTGGAGTCCGACCTGGAGGCGTTCAAGAAGGCCAACCAGATAGTGGACCTCGGATCGGCTGCAGGTATGTATATGGGTGAGTCCCAGAAATATAACACCAGCGTGCTGGAGCTTGACACCCAGCTGCGTCTCGCCCAGTACATCAAGGATTATCTCACCGATCCGACCAAGGAAGTTGACCTGATTCCGTCCAATACAGGTATCAGCGATATGAATATCGAGAACCAGATCGGCCTGTACAACTCGGCGAAGCTCCGCAGGGACAAGCTGATTGAGGACAGCAGCGAGAAGAACCCTGTTGTGGAGGAACTGAACAACACCTTGAGGGCGATGAAGCAGTCCATTATAAGGGCTGTGGACAATATGATAGTCAGCCTCAATGTGAGGAAGTCGGATGCCCAGGCCCACGAGAACAGGGCGCAGTACAGGGTGGCGTCGATTCCTACGAAACAGCGCCAGATGCTCTCCATCGAGCGCCAGCAGAAAATCAAGGAGTCGCTCTACCTCTTCCTGCTTAACAAGCGAGAGGAGAACGCCCTTTCACAGGCTATGGTGGACAACAATGCGAGGGTGATTGACGGGGCGAGCGGGCCTGCCGGCCCTATCTCTCCTGACAGGAACAAGATTCTGCTTTTAGGCCTTCTCCTTGGACTGGCCGTTCCCGGAGTCGTCCTGCTGATGATTCTCTTCCTCGACACGAGGGTGCATTCACGCAAGGACCTGCAGGACAAACTCTCCCTGCCGTTCATTGGTAGCGTGCCGCAGGAGAAGGACGATCCGTCCATCATTTCGGAAGCTTTCAAGATTGTCCGTACCAATTTGACATTTATGTCCAAGAAGGACAGGCCGCTTCAGGTCATTGTCTGCACCTCGCTCAGTGAGGGGGATGGCAAAACGTTCATTTCCAGGCATTTGGCGTCAACTCTCGCATCGGCGAAGAAGAAAGTCGCGATACTTGACCTGGATATCCGCAAGGGAACACTCAGTCTCCATTATGGCAAACGGGGAGTCGGCGTGACCAATTTTCTTGCGGATGACAGCATCACGGTGGACGAGATTATTCGCAAAGACCCGAAGAACGACCATATTGACATCATTTCTTCCGGCGCCGTGGCTCCAAATCCGGCAGAACTCCTGATGGACAGCAGGCTGGATGCTTTGGTGGAAGAACTCCGCAGGCGTTATGACTACATTATCGCCGACTCGGTGCCTGTGGGTATGGTGGCCGACGCGACGATTTCGAACCGTATTGCCGATATGACAGTGTTCGTTGTCCGCGCGGGCAGGCTTGACCGCCGTCAGCTGCCTGACATCGAGGCAATGTACGAGGAGAAGAAACTGAACAATCTGGCGCTCGTTCTCAACGGAACGGAATACCACCGTCACGGCTATGGCTACGGTTACGGCTATGGGTATGGCTACGGCTACGGTTATGGTTACGGCTATGGGGACAAGAAACGCAAATATTCCTGGTTCCGAATGAAATCCCGGAAGAAAAGTTAGCGGTGTGTCCCATAAATGATTTTGGAAAAATTAATTAAACTAATTATTGCAATATGAAAAAGTTGTTGATTACAGGCGCTTTATGCGCATTGACCCTTTTCCCGGCGCTGGCTCAGGAAGTGACCCGGACGTCGCAGGAAAAGGTCGAGTATTCCACTGAGAAAAGGACGGTAGAGACTGCCGGCCCTAAAGCAAACTGGTTCATCAGTGCCGGATTCGGCGGCCAGGTTTATTTCGGAGACCACGACAACCAGGTGAAGTTCGGCAAGAGGATTGCCCCGTCCCTGGACATCGCCGTGGGTAAATGGGTCACCCCGAGTGTCGGCTTCCGCATTATGTACAGCGGACTTTCTTATAAAGGAGCGACCCAGGATTTTGACCTTACAGGCAATACCGGAGGCGTCCATTCCACGGGGAAGAGACTTCCAGGAGAGAAGGGCGGCCACGGCTACTGGCTTGATTATCAGAAATTCAAGACCTTCACCTTGGGCGGTGACATTATGTTCAATATGAGCAACATCCTCCTCGGCTACAAGGACAAGAGGGTCTGGAACTGCAGCCCGTACGTAGGTATCGGCTGGGCAAGAGTTTACGATGCTCCGACTGACAACGAGCTGCTTGTCCGCGGAGGTCTCTTCAACGCCTTCACCGTATGCCCTGCCATCGACATCAACCTTGACCTCAAGATGGGCTATGTCAATGACGCATTTGACGGTGAGCACGGCGGACGTTCAGGCGAGGGCCTTCTCGCTGCCACTGTCGGCCTTTCCTACAAATTCAAACCGCGCGGTTGGGGCCGTTCCAAGACTGTCACCAAATATGGCGAGGTCAATGCTGACGAGCTTATCGCACAGCTGCGCAATCTCAAGGAAGGCAACGACAAGCTTGCCAAGGAAGCTGAGGTTCTCAGCAGCAAGGACCCTGGTACCAATGTTGTCAATGTCAACAAGGTCGTTTCTTCCTACGAGGTGTTCTTCCCTGCAAATACTGCCGCGCTTTCAAAAGAATATCAGGTCAACCTTGGAATGTTGGCTGAGATCCTCAAGAAGAGCGATTCTTCCGTATCGCTTACTGCGTATGTTCCGGCAGGTGCTGGGGCTGATGTCAGGAAACTTGCTGCTGAACGTATGGATGCTGTCGCTGACTGCCTTGTAAAAGAGTTCAAGGTTAAGTCCGGCAGCATCAGGAAGTCCGTTGAGGAAAAGACTGCTGATGTGAAGTTCGCGGCAGGCTCTGTAGTGGTTCGTGGTGAATAATTAATGAAAATCTTTGAACGTTATGAATAAAACAATAATACTCAGCGCGGTGAGCGTGTTGTTCGCGCTTCCTGCATTTGCCCAGTCCACGGTGAAGACTGTCACCGAGGAGAATGTTGAGTACAGCAAGGACAGCTACAGGGTGGAGACCGCCAAAGTCGGCGCGAACTGGTTTGTAGGTGTCGCTGGCGGTGCCCAGGTTTATTTCGGAGACGGCGACAGCCAGATTTCTTTCGGCAAGAGGATTGCCCCGGCTCTCGATGTTTATTTCGGAAAATGGTTCACCCCTAATGTGGGTCTCCGTTTCGTGTACAGCGGTCTTAATTACAAGGGCGGCGTGCCTGCATCGAATGGCGGCTATGAGCAGAACTCATTCAAGTTCTTTGACCTCCATGCGGACGCTCTCGTCAATTTCTGCAACTTGTTCGCAGGCTACAAGCCTGACAGAGTTTGGAATTGCAGCCCATATCTCGGAGTAGGATATGCCAGAAGCTATGACGCCCCTACAAAGAACGAGATTGTGGGACACCTCGGACTTCTGAACGCCTTCAGGCTTTCCAAGGGATGGGATTTCACTATTGACCTCCGTTCTATGTTCGTCAATGACCGTTTCGACAAACAGGTCAGTGGCAGGCGTGTTGACGGAGCTCTCTCGCTCTCGTTCGGATTCGCATACAAATTCGCACCTCGCGGATGGAACCGCTCAAAGACTGTTGTCAAGACTGTGAGCCAGGATGTTTCCGACATCATGGACCAGCTGGCTGCGGCCCAGGCGGAGCGTGACCGTCTGAACAACGAGATAGATTCTCTCAAGAACCGCAAACCTGAGGAGATTCAGAAGGTCAATGTGATCGCCGCTCCTTACTATGTTGTGTTCGAGCTCGGCAAGAGCGTGCTCAGCAGCGAGTCCAAGGCCAATCTCGCTATGCTCGCGGAGATTATCAAGTCAAACGGATTGCACTACACTGTGACAGGATATGCTGATGAGTCCACAGGTAATGACGCCATCAACCAGCGTCTCAGCCGTGAAAGAGCTCAGGCAGTGTTTGACTGTCTGGTAAAAGATTATAAAGTTCCTGCCTCTTTGCTCAAGGTGGACTACAAGGGAGGCGTAGGCAATATGTTCTACGACGACCCAAGCCTGAGCAGGGCAGCGATAACCCGCAATGATTGAAAGCCGCTGTGAAGCGTCAAGTAAATCGCGCCCTCAGTCTGGTACAGGACTGGGGGCTTTTTTTGTCAAAAAGGCTCTAAATTTGGTAAAGATAGAGATTTTATTCCGAATATTCAATTTTTTGTTTGCGATTGACTTTTGTAAAATTTATATTTGCTGGGACTGAACATGACTTAGTTATTGTTAGAAAATATAGATTACTTCATTGCGGGAGTTCAGAAATACGGCTGTGCCATTCAGAAATGAGTGTGCGCAGCCTTTTTTTCTGGCGTCCCGTTTTTTGTCGTAATCCGGCTTTAAAAAGTAAATCGCAATGAATAAGAAGTTTTATGTCCCGCCAGTTGCGGAACGCTGCGAGGTTCACCTGGAGAACTCGTTGATGGCCACATCGCAGGTGGTCGAGAAAATCAGCGAGAAAGAGGTCGAGATTACCGTCAAGGAATACGACTCTTTTGAAAATCAGGTAAGTTTTGATTGACACAGTAAACGTCAGGCATTATGAGAAAGTTTTATTCTATTCTGGCGCTTTGCTGCGCTGCCGCACTTTTCGCAGGATGCGAGAAGGAGCAGGACAATCTGGAAGTTGTGGACGGCCTTCCGGCCTCGCTGGACATTGTCATTGATCTTGGCAGGAGCCGTGATGTCGTAATGACAAAGGGCATCTATGATTATGAAAGTGAGATTAACGAGCTGATGCTCATTATGTTCTCGGAGAAGGGAAGGAAGATGGTATTGAAATTCGGAGCTTCGGACCTGAAGGATGTCAGCACGTCATCCCCGACTTTGGGAGGCCAGCGGCTGTATGAGCTGGCGGCGCCGGTGACTCAGGATTACTATGGCCAGCCTGTTCTCAGCGGCACGTATGAGGTGTATGCCGTGGCGAACTGGAGCAGCCCTTTCTGCGGCCTTGAAGAGAATGACCTGGTGGCAATGGACAAGGACGCCCTGGCCGCTGCTTTCGCTTCCAATGCCAGCTTCGCCACAGGTGTAACGGGCAGCCAGAAGTTTCCGATGACTGGCTATGTGGCTGGCCAGAAGGTTGTTCCTGCTGCTGAGGTTTCGGAGACGAACAAGACATCCATCAAGGTTGTTCTTACGAGACTCATCTCGCATATCGAGTTCAATTTTGTCAACGGACAGTCCCAGGTGGCAGGCGTCAATGAGAATCCTCAGTTCATTCCGCATTCCTATTCGGTTTACAATCTGCCGAAGAATGCATTTATGATGAGCCGGAAAACTGACATTGCTCCCGAAGGTAATATTTTCGACGGCAATGAGTATGGCAATGTGAAGGACATTGAGGTGACCGGCTCCGGAGGGATTGAGTTCTTCATGCTGGAGAATGTGCAGGCTGCCGGCACTTCGACCACTTATGAGGCCAGGGATGTCTGGACAGGGACTCAGGGGGCTGCTCCGGAA
>JAQXHU010000120.1 GCA_029007435.1 Bacteroidales bacterium | reverse complement strand
CTTCCGATGTCAATTTTCGACAATGTGGCTTACGGATGCCGTATCCACGGAATGCATACAAAGAAAAAGGAACTTGCCGAGGTGGTTGAACGTTATCTTACCGAGGTGGGTCTCTGGGATGAGGTGAAGGACAGGCTCCAGAGTTCGGCTATGCGTCTGTCCATAGGCCAGCAGCAGCGTCTGTGTCTGGCGCGCAGTCTGGCCGTAGAGCCGGATTTCATCCTTGCCGACGAGGCCACGAGCGCCCTGGACCCTGTATCCAGCAAGACTGTGGAGGATCTTTTCGTGAAGCTGAAAGAGAATTATTCCATCATAATGGTGACTCACACTCTCCGACAGGCCTTGAGAATCGCCGACTACGCCGTCTTCCTCTATCTGGGAGAGGTGATAGAGACCGGGGATGCGAAACAGGTGTTCGGTGACCCTAAGGAGGAGCTGACAAAGAAATATCTTTCGGGAGTTTTCAGTTAGATTGTGTATATTTGCAGAATTGTGTAATAAAAGTAGAATTGAAATGAGCGAACATTTAACTCATCTGAAAGAACTTGAAGCTGAGTCTATCTATATTCTCAGGGAGGTAGCGGCGCAGTTCGAGCGTCCGTGCATCCTTTTTTCCGGAGGAAAGGACTCGATTGTGCTGACGTATCTGGCCTACAAGGCCTTTTATCCTGCAAAGATTCCTTTTCCGTTGGTCCATATTGACACCGGACACAATTTCCCTGAAACCATAACTTACAGGGATGATTTAGTGAAAAAGCTTGGTGCTGACCTCATTGTGGGCTCAGTCCAGGATTCTATTGACCAGGGACGTGTCACTGAGGAGACCGGCTACAATGCGAGCCGCAACAAACTCCAGACTGTGACTTTGCTGGACACTCTGGCAAAGTACAAGTTCGATGCTGCCTGCGGAGGCGCAAGGCGCGACGAGGAGAAAGCCAGGGCCAAGGAGAGGATTTTCTCGCACAGGGATGAATTCGGCCAGTGGAATCCGAAAAACCAGCGTCCGGAGCTGTGGAACATCTACAACGGAATGAAAAATCCGGGAGAGCATTTCAGGGTGTTCCCTATAAGCAACTGGACCGAAATGGATGTGTGGCAGTATATCTATCAGGAGGGTATCGAGCTCCCGAGTCTCTATTATACACATACAAGGAAGGTGTTCTTCCGTGACGGCCAGTGGCTTGCCGCTGATCCGGACATCATCCCGCGCCGTCCTGAGGAGACTGTCGAGGAGAAGGAGGTCCGCTGCAGGACCATCGGTGACGTCACCTGCACGGGCCTGACTCTTTCCCACGCCCACAGCCTTGAGGACATCATTGACGAGATTGCATCGTCCAGGGTGACGGAGAGGGGTGGCCGCGCTGATGACAAACGTTCGGAAACGGCTATGGAAGACCGTAAGAAAGCTGGTTATTTTTAATGGATAGGAAATAAATGGAAACACAGAATACTAAAGGATATCTTAATATGCAGCTGCTCCGTTTCACTACAGCAGGCAGCGTGGACGATGGCAAGAGCACCCTCATCGGAAGGCTTCTTTATGACTCGAAGTCTATTTTCGAGGACCAGCTTGAGGCTGTCGAGGAGGCATCGAGAAGCCGCGGCAATGAAGAGGTGAATCTGGCCCTTCTCACTGACGGTCTCCGTGCGGAGAGGGAGCAGGGAATCACTATCGATGTGGCTTACAGGTATTTCGCCACTCCAAAGAGGAAGTTTATCATCGCTGATACTCCGGGCCATATCCAGTATACGAGAAATATGGTTACAGGAGCCTCCACTGCTGATCTGGCTGTCATCCTGGTTGATGCCAGACACGGCATTATGGAGCAGACTGTCCGCCATTCCTATATCGCATCCCTGCTTGCCATCAAAGAGGTAGTGGTTTGCGTCAACAAAATGGACCTCGTGGACTTCTCTGAAGAGGTGTTCGACAAGATTGTTGCTGACTACAAGGAGATGGCCTCATCTATTGAGCTTGGCAATGTGACATTCATTCCGATTTCGGCCAAACTTGGCGACAATGTTGTCAACAAGTCTGAAAATATGTCCTGGTATGAGGGCAAGGCTCTCCTGGATTTCCTTGAGACAGTGCAGCTTCCGGTCGAGGCGGATGACAGGATGAGACTTCCTGTCCAGTATGTCGTCAGGCCGATATCGTCAAAATTCCCGGATTTCCGCGGTTATGCGGGACGTCTTGCCGAGGGCTCAGTGAAAATCGGGGACCGTGTCAAGGCCTATCCTTCAGAGATGACTTCCACTGTCACGGGCATCTATCTCGGAGAGAAGAGCCTGGAGAGAGCCGTGTCTCCGGAGTCAGTTGACATAACTCTTTCCGATGACATCGACATCAGCCGCGGTGACGTGATTGTGTCCGAGGCCGGAGTGCAGCCGATGATGGAACAGGATATTCTGCTGAATGTCTGCTGGTTCAGGAATTCTCCTCTGCAGCAGGGCAAGCGCTATGTAATCCGTCACGCTTCCCAGCAGACCGTGGGTATCGTCAAGGAGATCGAATACAAGATAGACATCAATACAAGGGAGCGCCTTTATGGAGCGGACAAGCTGATTATGAATGATATAGCAAGGGTCCGCATAAAGACGGCAGACCCGCTTGTCTTCGACTACTACAAGGACAACAGGACGATGGGCAGCCTTATCTTCGTTGAGGAGGGCACAAATGACACGGTAGGAGCCGGAATGATTGTTCCTGACGAAATTTAGCTCCCGGATTTTAACCATCACAATATGGACAAAGAGTTCAGAACTATGACGGCGGAGGAAAAAAAAGCCTTCGCCGCTTCTAAAAATAAGGAGTTCATAAACAAGGCTCCTGAAGAGGTTCTTGCGTATTTTCTGACTGAATTCCAGGGTGCTGCGGCATTGTCGTCCAGTCTCAGTTACGAAGACCAGGCGCTGACGGATATGATGGTAAGGATACGTAAGGATTCCCGTATCTTCACTCTCGACACCGGGCGCCAGTTTCCTGAGACATACGAACTTATTGACCGGACTAATATGCAGTACGGCATCAGCATAGAGGTCTTCTTTCCAGATTTCCATAAGGTTCAGGAAATGGTCAGGGAGCACGGCATCAACCTGTTTTACGACAGCGTTGAGCTGAGACATCTTTGTTGTTCTGTAAGGAAGATTGAACCTCTCAAGCGAGCTCTACAGGGCGTTGATGTCTGGATTAGCGGCCTGCGCCGTTCCCAGTCTGTCACCAGGGCTGGAATGCAGATGGTGGAATATGATGAGGCCGACGATGTAATAAAACTCAATCCTCTGATTCTCTGGTCAGAAGAGCAGGTGAAACGCTATGTCAAGGAGAATGCCGTTCCATACAGCAGACTTCACGACAAGGGCTTTCCGAGCATAGGCTGTCAGCCTTGCACCAGGGCTGTGGCTCCTGGCGATGATATTCGTTCGGGCCGCTGGTGGTGGGAGGATCCTGACCACCGGGAGTGTGGCCTCCACGTCCGTGACTAAGGTCCATTTCTGATATCCGGGGATAGCTATATGACCACCGGCCCGTCAGTTCCGCTTTCCCAATCGCATATCCTGACGGTGAAGGAGCAGTCAATCTGGTCAAAATCGAGGCGTATGTCGTCAAGATTCTCTTTGTCCCAGTCATAGCCGGCATTTTCAAGAATATCTGACAGACAGCAGTGCAGGAGTTCTTTTCCTTCACTGATGTCTGTCATTTTTATGAACAGGTCCCGTTTGCCGCTTATCTGCCTTGGAAGATTCAGCTCGTATGTCCCGAAATCTTCGTCGAACAGCCTCGCCCGGCATTCGAACTTTCCCTCAGCCGGCTTTCCTGACAGGACATCGATGCCGTTAATGTTCCCGCTCACAGTGATTTCCAGTCTTCCTGACAGCTCTCCGTAGTTTCCGGTGGAGATTTCCAATGATGCCCAGCCCTTGTGAAGTCTCGCTGTCGCGGAGGCGTTCTCACATTGGCAGTCAATAGTTTCTGAATAAATGAATAGCCTGTCTGAATCTGAGCCGTCGGCAATTATGACATTGTTTCCGGACAGTGTGCTGTTCTTCAGTCCCTGAATTGCCGAGACGGTGATGTGTGTCCGCGGAACTTCCTCTGAATATCCATATTGATAGTCTGAAGGGAAGATGGACTCCTGAATCAGGAAGCCTTGCCCGCCGGACAGCAGCACGTCTCTTCCGGACTGTGCCGGAGAGACTGTCAATATGGCCTCTCCATCTGAATCTGAGGCGTTTCCGAAATATACGGTCAGCATACATGGGCAGGCTTTTCTGTCTTCCTTGAGACTGCAGGACTCTGCGGAAAACACAAGAACCGCAATGGCTGTTATCAGTCGCAATGTCATAATTGTGCAGAATTCAATGGCCTGATTATATCACAACATTATCCTCGCTGCCTTTGTCCCAGTCGTCAACAACGATGGAGAATGTACAGTCGTTTGAAACCACTTCAATATCAGGGTTTTCTGAACCCGGTCTCGTGATGGTCAGCTTGGGAATCCTGTATTTTGTGTTCCTTATGATGTCAGGAAACTTGACTGGATAATAATATGTTTTCCCGTTAATTGTGGTCTCCACCACTAATTTGGTCGCCGGCCATTCTGAATCTACAGCCCAGGTCTTGTCGTTCGGATAAACGTAGAAGTATTCGGCAATGTTGTATGGTGAGTTTTCAGAAAGGGAGGTGCTGCCTGTATTCTTGTATATCAGCGCGTCAACCCCGCTTTGTGAATAAGCTCCCTTGTTGTACCATATTCCCGGTTTCGCAGTCAGGCCGTAATCCGCTTCACCGGCAGCGTTGATCACATATATGCCGGTCAATTTCACTTCCGCTGACTTGTAGGCGTCTGATTCATAATCCACCTCAATGCTTTCAATGCTGATTCTTGCTGCGATACGTTTCACGTTCACTGTGACGCTCTTGTCGCCCTTGATGTCCTCTTCCTTCTCTCCTGTCATTACGAAATTTGACAGTGTGTTGTGTGTCAGCAGGCTCTTGGTCCCGAGAAGTTCATCCTTGCTGATCACTCCGGACATATCAGGTGCGTTCACTACAGCGATCACGGTTTTCTCCCCTGTCGTGCAGGTTAGCTTGATTCCGTCTTTCTGTTCTCCGTTTGAATATGCGTCCAGACTTCCGTCTTTTCTGAAAACGAATATCTGCACATTATTGACTGCGAATTCTTTGTCAGTGTCAAGCGCGGCCCTGGTATTTCCTGACTGTGCTGCGGCCAGGTTTGCACCTCCGGCCAGATTCACGGTAAGTTCAGCATATTCCGGAAGCCTGATGTCTGTTGCATTCTCAGTGCCGCACGAAATGAAGCCCATAGCGGCCATCATTGCAGCCGCGGTAATGTGTATTTGTTTTCTCATCGTTGGAATTGTTAATTGGTTGTTTAAAGTCCATTATACCCGTTGAGTTTGTAACTCTTTATGAGCGAGGAAATTTCCGGGTCCAGATTTCCTCTGTGCACAAGTGCCTGGTTCATCGAACAGGCTTTTTTGTAAGCGTTGACGGCGTCCTTTGTCCTCCCGGTCCTGCTGTATATGATGGCGAGCATATACAGAGTTTTGTCGGTCTCAGGCAGTTTCTCAAGTATCTGGAGAGCACTTGTATTGTAGTCCATCGCACAATAGGCGACTGCGAGATTGTAGTCTCCATAAGGTCTCAGTATATTGATGGCCTTCCGATAGTCCCGGTCTGTAATGGCCCGGACTCCTGACATATATGCGGTGTCAAGCACTGTCGTCCTGACTGTGTCAAGCAGCATCCCTTTCCGGTGCAGATGAAAGTCGAACCTGACTGTCCTCAATCTCGGATATAGAGTCTCCCTCAGATATCTGTAGAAAGGCGTCTGTGACAGTTTCTGTTCACGTTTGTCAATGTCGGGCTCATTCCTGATATCCATATACTTTTCCTTTTCGGATGCGGTCAGAACCGTGTCCCTGCCTATCATTGAGTCCAGCATAGTCCAGTTTTCTCCTGTTGTTCTGGAAATGAAACGCACCTCCTTTCCCCTTTTAGTGTACTCTCCGCCGGTCTCTCCAATGTGAAGCACTGCTCCTTCTTCTCGCCGGATTGAATCCCTGCAATGTTTCAGGAAATCATTGAAATAGCCAGAGATTGAGGACGCCCTTCTGCGGGACAGGTCTTCGTTGTACTTTTTCTGTCCTTCAGGCGAACAGGAGGCCGTGACAATGATTGAGTCCAGGTCAAATTCATTGTCCGATACCAGGTCGCACAGGTTTTTCTTTATCCTGGATATCTCATCCCGGTTGTTTCCGAGTTCCGGCAGGATGTCGTGCCTTCCGGACGGAAACTCGACATAGCAGGCAGTATTTGCCTCCACACGTCTCGGAATCACTTTCATAAGATACTTCTCCGACTGGTCGGCCAAAGTGCTCAAAGAACTGATATAGAACGTCAGAGGACGACTTTCCGGCACACGGAACGCGGTTTCTCCGGCTTCGAGTATCTCTCCTGACAGCTTTATCTCCGCTTTCCTCAGTCCGGGACAGGTGTTGATTGTCTGTATGTAATTGTAGATGAATTCACCTTCAGGGCTGATTATCACGGTGTCGAGGCGTATGCCTTCAGTCACGATCGGCGCTTTTACATATCTGCTGTACATCTTGTCCTTCTTCGCTTTCTTCCGTTCGTTTGAGAGGACAAGATATTTTTTGGTGTAATGCTCGATTGCAGCCTTTTCAGTGACTCCGTAAGCGGATGCGAAAGTCTCGTCTGATACGAAAGAAGTGTCGCTGCGGAATCTGTATATCTCCGGAATATTTCTCTTTATGAAAATCTCCAGCTGGGCTTTGTTGAGCAGTTTGTCAGGGTCTGAGATTATTGAATCCAGAAATTTTCTGTACTGTTCATATCCCCTCAGCTGTTTTTTGCGGTAATCCATTCCGGTGATCACCACAGGGTCAAGTCTTACGCTGTCATCCATAATGAACATATCCGGGTTCAGACGGAGCTGCCATCTGCTGTCCAGCAGTTCTTCGGGCACATTGACCTGAAATTCGAGATCGACTTTTCCGTGGCGTTCGGCAATATTCCTGAATCTTGCAGTGACCATCGCCGCTTTAATGACATCCGTGGCAGTCATCTCCCCATTCTCGTCTTTAACGGCGTTCATTATTATCGGCCCCACCTGGACAGAATCTATAACGTGAGGGGATTCCTCCGCTTCATCAATCTCATATTCAGGAGGAGCGGAGTTCTGGACGGCCAGAGAGATGTCAGCGTAGATGTTGCTCCCTCTCAGACTGTTCATCTTATGTCTCACACCGCATCCATCTATTGTGACGGCGATGGCCAGAAACAAGATTGTCTTTTTCATCTATATCCCGATTGTCAGATTCCGAAAGCTGGCTGCGGATTCCCGTCCTCCTCGATGATGGCCAGCCTGTTGGCCAGCACCTCATATATCTGTTTTTCAACTCCGTCCGCCGTGTTGTATTTCTGGCACCTGAGCCTTCCGGAGACATATACAAAGGCGCCTTTTTCAATCTTTCTGAAGTCCGGCATGCCTTTTCCGCTCCAGGCGACAACATTGTGCCAGGTTGTCTCTATCACCGGAGTCCCGTCTTTGCCTTTATAAGCATAATTAGTGGCGAGGGAGAAGTGTACTGCCTCGTTCGTGCCCACGGTCTGGAGTCTGACGTTCCCGACGTTTCCTCTCAATTCGATTTTGTTCAGTTGTTCCATAATGTTGAATGTTAAATAATCCGGACTTCTGAATTGCGCGCTTTTCGGTCCGCAGGCAAAGTAACAACGTCTTTGTTGACCGGGAAAGGAAATTTAAAAAAAAGCATAAGAAATATATGAATTTTAAATATTCAGCTGCGGCTGGGGCGGGGTTAAAATTATTTTTTAATTATTAATGAAAATCTTAAAAATTAAAATTCATAAAAAACTTTGTCAGCACCGCTGCGAGGTCTTGCTTATTCTTGCAGGATTGCCCATATTGCGGAAAATGATGAAAAATATGGCAGATTACAAAATTACAGTGGATGAGCGGTCGCAGGGACATTGCCTTGAATGCGGCGCTGTCATATATGGAGGCCGTTCCGACAGAAAGTATTGCTGTGATTATTGCAAGAATCGTCACAACAATCGCAAGGGACACGAATTCAGGGACTTGAAGCTCAGGGTCAGCACGATCCTTGACAGAAATTACGATATCCTGTCTTCGCTCCTGAAGGAGAATGTGCACTCTGCGGACCGGTCGGAGCTGGCACTGCGCGGGTATAATTCAGAGTATATGACGGCCCATATGCGTCTGCCAAGGCACGACAGGTGCTGCTGTTATGATATATCATTTTATATGACCCCGACCAGAATATGCAGGATAACCAGGCTCAAAGCCGGAGAATATCCTGTAAGAAATGAATAAGATGTGTTATATTTGCAGAATTATCAACATATGACAGTTATGTACAATATCAAATCATTGTCAGCAGCGGCGCTTGCCGCCGCTCTGCTAGTAATATCCTGCAAAATGAACGACAATCCATTGCTTTCAGAGTCGCCGCTTCCATACGGCGCGCCACAGTTTGACAAGATAAAGGCCGAACATTATATGCCTGCTTTCAAGAAGGGCATTGAGGAAGCCAAGGCTGAGATAGATGCCATTGTGGGCAATCCTGAGGCCCCGACTTTCGAGAACACGATTGAGGCGCTGGAATACAGCGGAAAGACCCTTGACCGTGTGTCCGGGATATTCTATAATATTTTGGAGGCTGACACAAGTGACCAGCTTCAGGAAATCGCTGAGGAGCTGTCACCGATTATGACTGAGTATGAGATGTATGTGTCGCTCAACAAGCCGTTGTTCGAACGTGTCAAGGCTGTATATGAGCAGAGGGAATCCCTTGGCCTTGAGAAAGACCAGATGAGGCTTCTGATGAACACCTACCGTTCGTTCGCAAGGAACGGAGCCAATCTCAATGACGAGGACAAGGAACTGTATTCCAATTATATGAAAGAGCTCTCACTGCTGAATCTCCAGTTTGGAAAGAATGTTCTTGCCGCCACCAACTCATACCAGCTTCATCTGACTGACGAGACGGACCTTGCAGGGCTTCCTGGATATCTCCGCGACCTTGGCGCGATGACAGCGAAAGAGAAAGGTCTGGAAGGATGGGTGTTCACCCTTGATTATCCAAGCTATTCGCCTTTTATGCAGAATTCCGAGCGTCCCGATCTCCGCCGCCAGATGTATCTTGCTTACAATACAAAGGCCGTTGGCGGGGATAACGACAATACCGGGAATGTAAGGAAAATAGCTGAACTGAGGATAAAGGTGGCCAACCTGCTCGGATATGAGACTTGGGCTGACTATGTGCTTGAGGAGAATATGGCAAAGGACAAGGCCACTGTGACCGGTTTCCTTTCCGAACTGCTTGACCTGTCTCTCCCGTTTGCCAAAAAGGATGTCGGGGCGGTGTTCAACTATGCCAAAGCCAATGGATTCGCCGAGGCGGCAGTGAAGGCCGGCCTGAACCCTGATGAGTTTATGCCTTGGGATTTCAGCTACTGGTCAGAGAAGTACAAACAGGCTGAGTTCTCTTTGAATGACGAGCAGCTGAAACCGTATTTCAGGCTTGAGAACTGTATTGACGCTGTTTTCTCTCTCGCCGGGAAGCTTTATGGCGTGACATTCGAGGAGAGGAAGGATATTCCTGTATATCACAAAGATGTGAAGGTTTATGATGTGAAGGACGCGGATGGAAAGCATCTCGCTCTTTTCTATGCTGATTTCTTCCCGCGCGCTTCAAAGAGAGGCGGAGCGTGGATGACAGAGTTCAGGGGCCAGAGTATCAGGAACGGCGTGGAGGAACGTCCGTTGGTCAGCATTGTAATGAATTTCTCAAAACCTACGGAAAGTGCTCCGTCGCTGCTGACTCACGATGAGCTCAATACATTCCTTCACGAGTTCGGTCATTCGCTTCACGGAATGTTCGCTGAAGGCCGTTATCCATCACTTTGCGGGACCAACGTCTCCAGGGATTTTGTCGAACTGCCGTCCCAGATTATGGAGAACTGGGCTTTTGAACCTGAGTATCTGGACTCATTTGCCCGTGATTACCGTACAGGTGAGGTTATTCCGGACACTCTTGTTGCCAGGATTGTAAATGCAAAGAACTATCTCTCAGGATATTATCAGGTAAGACAGCTTGA
>JAQXHU010000119.1 GCA_029007435.1 Bacteroidales bacterium | reverse complement strand
ACCCAGGAGCAGATCAAGGAAATCGTGGCTTATGCCGCTGACCTTGGCATCACCGTGATTCCTGAGATTGACCTTCCTGGTCATATGGTGGCCGCTCTAGCTTCATATCCTGAGCTCGGATGTACAGGCGGCCCTTATGAGGTGCGTCAGATCTGGGGAATCGCCGACGAGGTTCTCTGCCCGGGCAAAGAGGCTACATTCGAGTTCATCGAGGGTGTTCTTGACGAGGTGATGGAGCTTTTCCCTTCAGAATATATCCACATCGGCGGTGACGAGTGCCCCAAGAAGGCCTGGAAGACCTGCCCTGACTGCCAGAAGCGCATCAAGGCTCTCGGCCTGAAATCCGATTCGGAACACACGGCAGAGCAGTATCTCCAGAGCTATGTGACAGCCCGTGTGCAGAAATATGTCAATGACCACGGCCGCAAGATTATCGGTTGGGATGAGGTCCTCGAAGGCGAACTTGCTCCGGGTGCGACTGTTATGTCGTGGCGCGGTGCAAAAGGCGGCATCCAGGCTGCAAAGAAAGGCTTCGACGTGATTATGACTCCTAATACTTATATGTATTTCGACTACTACCAGTCTGACAAGAAGGACATCGAGCCGCTCGCGATTGGCGGATACCTCCCGATTGACACTGTATATGTATGCAATCCATATAAGGATATTCCTGCAGAGGCCCGGAAACATATTCTCGGTGTCCAGGCCAACCTCTGGACTGAATATATCGCTACTCCTGAATATCTTGAATATATGCTTCTCCCGAGAATGTCGGCCCTGAGCGAGGTTCAGTGGTGCTCACCTGAAAACAAGGACTTCGACAGATTCAAGGCTTCTCTCACCCACACATTCGAGATTTATGACGCTATGGGGCTGAATTACAGCCGCGCCGTCCTCGGAGAGTATGGAATGGACTATGTGAAAGTTGAAGAAAAAACTGAAGAATAGGTTACTTTGAATATACGAAACGGGGCTGGCTTTTGGTCAACCCCGTTTCATTATGCACCTGTGGCAATTGTCAGTCAACCGGCTCGAAATCTTCTTTTCCGACGCCGCAGAGAGGGCATACCCAGTCCTCCGGAATGTCTTCGAAAGCGGTTCCTGGAGCGATTCCGTTCTCCGGATCGCCTGCTGCCGGGTCGTATTCGTACCCGCAGACTTTGCATACATACTTCTTCATAATGTCAGGTTTTTTAAATGTAATAGTTCACTGCAATTATTGAGCCTGTTCTCCGGCGATTATTCTTCTGTCCTCTTCAAGATCCACTCCGGCCCTGAGGGCAAGCTCCCGTTTCGCCCCGGCGATTCTCTCCCGGTGACGCACCATCCAGTTCTCAATATAGACACCTGCGCAGGCAAGGAAATAATACACGACAATCTGGACAGTCATTCCTGTAAACTGGACACGGGCGGATTCCAGCCCGCCTCCTGCAGTGTTGATGTTGATGAAGCCCTGGCATCCGAAAGTGGTCGGGAAAATGTACGAGAACCATTTCCAGAACGTTGGGAATGACGTCGTAGGCCACGAGAACCCTGTCAGGAACAGGCAGACAGGGGATACTACAAGGAACAGCAGGAACACCGATTCCCGTCTGGTTATGAGAATGCTCCAGGAAAGGGAGAACAGCACGCAGTCCGTGACAAAGAACAGCAGAAGGACCAGTATCTCAAAAAATTCTCCTCTCTGCGGGATTCCGAACAACGCCGGGACGATACAGGCTATATACAGTCCTATTGCCATATAAATCAGCCAGTAAGCTGCACCGCGGCCAATTACTGCGCGTCCCACTCCATTGCCTCTGAGACCTGAAGGAAGCGATGACAGGCTGCGGTTCTCCTCCCTTGCGGTTCCCACTAACAGGGACATTCCGTAGAAAAGAGTCTGCTGTATGATGACCAGCAGAATCGCGGATATCAGGAAATACTGGTATGAGAACGTCCTGTTGTAGGGATTGTTCTCCTCGTATGGAATAGCCTGGACCAGCTGCTCTGCCTGGGCCACCGGCATTCCGCCGGCCGTGTATCGCTCAATCTGTATGTTGCGCATCTCCTGGAGCATCACCATATTGCCGGATGTCAGCGCATTCTTGTAATAAAGGAAACTGCTCATATCCGCATAAACTGACAGGATGGCAGTCTCTTTTCTTGCAATCCTCTCCCCGAAATCCGCAGGGAAATAGAAGATTCCCCTGACTTTGCCCTCCTTCATCAGCCTTTCAGCCTCATCCATATTGACACATCTGAAAGCCACGGCACATTCCCTGGTCGCATCAATCTCCCGGATGAATCTCCGGCTTTCGGCGCAGGCGGCCTCGTCCACCACCGCTACCGGAGTGTCATTCACATTCCCGTTCAGATACAGCACGTTGTACAGCAGGGGATAGGCGAGCCCGGCCAGGAAGAATATGATCATCACCCCGGAATCCGAGAAGATAAGTTTGAGCTCGTGCCCCAACATTCTCCAGAAATCCTTGAACCACAGGCTTATGTAATTGTCCTTCTTCATTGTCCGAATCAATTTTTAGGGAAGTTCTGCAGAATATAGGCTTTTTTGAGCCTCATCAGGACGAATACCGGCAGGAACAGGAACAGCAGCAGGTGGACCGCCTCGCGCCACCATCCGGCGAACCCGGTCCCCATTACAACCTCCCTTGAATAGAAAAGAAAATAATGCCTCAGTGGGAACGCCTCCGCAAGTCCCTGGATGTATGGAGGCATCGCCTCTATAGGCAAGGTGAATCCTGAAAATGAGAGAGCCAAGATGCTGTACAGGGCCCCGATGCTCAATGCCAGGCGCGGAACAGGCAAAAGTCCTATTATAAAGATGGCGACGCTCTCGCTGGCAAGCACCAACAGCATCATATCCAGGGCTATATACCATATTGACCCGTTGATTGGAAACTTCATCCAGTCGTACAGCAAAAGCACTATAATCAATCCGAGGCTGAAAAACAGCAATGTATAAACGACAAGTTTTCCGGCGAGTGCGGTCTGGAGCGAGTCTCCGGCCGTTTTGAGCAGATGCCTCGATGTCCCGTATTTCAGCTCCGCGCCGAGTGAATATATCAGGATGATGATAACCGCCATTTCCAGCACTCCAGGCAGGAGGACATTCGTCAGGTAATATCCGTAGTTCGTATAGACATTGCCAATCTGGTGAAAATCAATGTTTATCGGCTGGATAAGTCCCATTATTGCATCTTCGCTCACTCCTTTGGCCCGCAACACTTCTCTCTGGACAGCTCCGCCGGCCAGATTAATCATATAGGTTATGTTCTTGTAGGTCAATGCTCCGCCTACGAAATACAGCCCGTTTATATAATATGTGATTACAGGCCTTCTGCTCGACTGCACATCTGCGAACATCCCTTCCGGTATAAGGCAGATGCCCGTGACTTTGCCGCTCTGCATATCCGCACGGGCTTCTTCGAAAGTATTATATTTCACTACTTTTGACAGTTGTGTCGCATCAATCTGCCTTGTGAGTTCACGGGAGAGCGAGGAGTTGTCGAGGTCCACCACCGCCACGGGCAGGTCCTCAGGCAACCCCGACTTGAAAAATGTCAGGAAAAACACCGCGCTGAAAGCGATGGTCAAGACGGAGCCCAACAGGTAAATCGGACGGTTCCTTATTATCCTCAGCTCCCTGTTGATCACCGCGAGTATGTTCTTCCAGCGTATCATCTGCCGGTCTTCATTTTACTGTTTATGACAATGGCGGACATCCCCGGACGCAGGCCTTCTACCGGCGCCTCCGGAACGGCCCTCACCTCAAATGTCTTCGCATCATATTGCCCTGTCTCTTTAGTGGCCTTCCAGGTGGCGTATGATTCCCTGACAGCCAAATAGTTGACTATGGCCGTGCACTCCCTGTCCCTGAGTGCCGGTATGCGCACCAGGATTCTGTCCCCCTGTCCGAGCCCGTTGAGGTAATCCTCCCGGACATTGAATGTGAACCACATATCATCAAGGTCTGTCACAGTCATAATCGGGGCTCCCTGTCCTACAAGCTCCCCGGTTTTCGGGAATGTGGCGGAAATGATGCCGGTGGCAGGTGAGGTGAGATACAGCTCGCCCAGATAGGAGGTGACTTCTTTCAGCGCTCCCTCAGCCTGCTCCACAACAGCCGCTGCTGCCGCCTTGTCCTCGGCCCTGGCTCCGTTCACGGCCATATCGTACTGGCTTTTAGCCGCCTTTGTGGTGGCTACTGCCGCATTGTACTGGGCCTCCACCTCGTCGAATTTCTGGGCAGACACGACCTGCTGCTCGTACAGGCCTTTCATCCTGTCCAGTGATTTCTTCATAACCTGTTCGCCTACAATGGCTTTCTGCCACATTTCATAAGCTGCGGCAATCTGTTCCTTCCTCGCTCCGTTCAATGCTTTGTCTTTCTGTGCCATTGCTGCGTTCCTCATCGCTGTCACCTGCTCGATTTTTGCGCGTACTTCAGGTGAGTCGATGAACACGACGGTGTCGCCTTTGTGCACTGTATCGCCCTCTTTGACAAACAGGGCCTCGATCCGTCCCGGAACCTTGCCGGAAACCCGGTACTCCGTAGCCTCTGCTTCGCCCTGGATAGTGAGCGGTTTCGGTCTGGAAACGAAATATCCGGCTACTGCGATGATCAGAATGATGACTATGAGGGCCGCAATGCCCGCGGTCAGGTTGTAAGATTTTTTAATCTGTGCCATAAATTATTCCATATCAGATTTATAACGACCTTCAGCCTTGTTGAGGTTGACATTCACCATCTGGAGCTCGATGCCAGCGTCGATGGCTTCCGAGTGGGCCTGCAGCCAGGCTGTATGGGCTGCCAAGGCGGTGTTGGACGTCACCACTCCATTCTCGAATCCGACAGATGCGGTGCGGAGGTTCTCCTCGGCGCTCTTCAGATTGTTCCCGGCCATTTCAATTTTCTCCAGGGCCTCTTCCTGCTGCTTGCGCAACTGGGTCACCTGCAGGTTGATGAGATTGCAGGCGTCCTCGTACTGGCTGCGGTACAATCTGGCTTCTGCCTTGGCCTTCCTGGTCTTCTGCGTGGCTTCCATTCCGTGGAAAATAGGGATATTCACGGCCACTCCGACATTGAACATTCCGCCCCATTTGTTCTGGAAACCGTTGTATGCGTTCGGATTGCTCACTAGGTAGTTGGCAGTCAGGGCCACCTTGGGCATCATATCAGCGCGTGCGACCCGGATTTTCTGCTCGTATATCTGTGTTGCGAGCTCAAGGCTCTTGGTCTCGGGCCTGTCTATGAGTATGTCATCCAGGCTCTTCTCTTCCATCATTTCCGGAGCCGGGACGTCGTCAAGCCCCTCGTCAGCGAGGACGATATCAGAGTTCAGGTCAATGCCTATCTCCTTGCAGAGCAGCATCTTGGCCAGCACCAGCCCGTTGGTTGCCTTGGTCTTCATCATATCTGCCTCATTGGTTTTTACCTTAATTGACAGTTCATCAGACTTCGTGGCGACTCCCGCCGCCACTGACAGTTTCACGTCCCGCTCCATTTTCGAGAGGAGATCGGAGTAGTTCTCCGCAAGTTTCTTCTTGGCCGCAATGGATACAATCTGCCAGTAGGCCTGGTCCACGGTGGTGACAAGGTCCTGGTACTCTTTGTCATACTGCGCTTTGGACAGTTCCTCCGCCAACTTTGCTATACGGTTGGCGGCGACAATCTTCCCGCCCATGAACACAGGCTGCTGGAGAGATACGCCCGCCGCGAAAATGTTGTGTATGTCAAGGTGGAAGGCATCGTCAATCTCGGAGCCGAGCTGGTTCAGGGCCGAACTGATGTCGGTCTGCTGAAGTGCGCCCATAACCGTCTGCCACATAGGGCTTTGCATATATTCAGCAGCTGCCGCCGGATTCGAGGCTATGGCCTGCTGGAGACCGCCTATGAACTCTGACATCCCGCCCTGGACCAGAGTTCCGGCATTTGTCAGATTGTCAGACATCTGCTCGTTTATGAGGGCGATGTTCTTCTCATTGTACATATAGGCGCCGGTCGCGCTGACGTTCGGGTAGTAATTGGCGCGGGCTATTTTCCTGTCATAACCTGCCATTTCGACTTTTGTCCTGGATTGTTCAAGACTTTTGTTGTTCCGGATTGCCATTTCCCGGCATTGTTCCAAGGTCAGAACCTGTTGTCCTGAGATGCCCGCAGGCAGCATAATCACCGCCGCAAGGACGCAAAGATGTGTTTTTATTGTCATAATTTCACAATTTTCATATATGTTTTCGCTCTGAAACTCCATAGAGATTCGCAAAAACTGCAAAATAGTTGCCAATAAGGTCGAAATTTCCGCTGTTTTATATACAATATTGAGAAATGATTGTCCGTTAAGTCGAATTTATGAGTGTTTTGCGAATATAAACCAATTTAGTTATATTTGCGTATATGACTTTTGACTCATAGGTTATGGAAGAAATTCTGCACAATATCAATATCAGACGTTTCAAGAGCAGATTCCCTGATATGCCCGGAGCGGCTCTTGGAGATGACCTTATGATTGCCGACCTGAGATACGACAAGGCTCTCAGCTTTTTCAAATATCCGTTCAGGTTCGACGGCTATATCATCATATTCTGCATCTCTGGAAGAATCCAGCTCGAAGTGAATCTGGACTCTTTTCAGGTCGGAGCCAACTCGCTGGTCCTCAATGTTCCCGGGAATATCATAAGAGTCTCTGAAGTGGAGACGGACGAGCGGGACCTGCATTTCATCGTGGTCGCTATGTCCAAGAACTTTATGTCCGGCGTAAGGTTCGACTTCAACCGGCTTTTCAATGACAGTATGGCATTGCTCGACAATCCCTGCATTCTCCTTGACCGGAACGAGAGAAAGGTGTGCCGGGAATATCTTGACCTCGCTTCAGTGCTGCTTAACAGCGACATACAGAACAAGAAGGAGGCGATAGGTGCCCTGATTTCCTCAATATCATACGTGCTCGGTTCCATCTGGACAGGCAAACTGTCAGCTGCGGAGCACAAGCCTCACGCCCCGTCCGCCAAGGCGAAGAACGTATATGACCAGTTCCTGCGCCTCGTCACGGATTACCATACGTCAGAACGCAATATGAAGTTCTATGCCGACAAGCTCTGCCTCACCCCGAAGTATCTCTCGAAGCTTGTGAAGACGGTCAGCGGCCGTTCGGCTCCGGACTGGATTGATGCGTTCGTGATTTTGGAGGCGAAGAATCTGCTCAAGTATTCCGACCTGTCAATCAAGGAGATAGTGGGCAAGCTGAATTTCCCTAACCAGTCGGTTTTCTACAAGTTCTTCAAGTCACACACTGGCAAGACCCCGAGCCAATACCGGAACGAGTGATATGATTTCTGTACTTCTGTCACTTGTGCTGACGGCATTGCCTGCGGAGAGGGACACTATCCGCGAGGCCGTGGTCGTGTCGTCCTTGAAGCAGGCTCTCGCTATTCCTGAAATTTCTTCTCCGGTGACGTCCGTGGCAATGTCCCAGATAGAGGACCGGGGTATAGATGCTCCGAAGGACCTGTCCCTGATTGTCCCTGGGCTTTTCATCCCTGATTACGGTTCGGCGATGACATCATCTGTATATATGCGCGGTCTCGGTTCGAGAATCGACAATCCGGTCATCGGACTGTATATCGACGATGTCCCTGTCCTGGACAAGAACAATTATGATTTCCAGATGCTTGACGTGCGCAGGGTGGATGTCTTCCGTGGCCCGCAGGGAACGCTGTATGGAAGGAACTCTATGACAGGCATCCTTTCGGTCGAGACTCTCACCCCTTCAATGTACCAGGGTTTCAGGGGCGCTGTGGAATACGGTTCTGCATCTACGGTGAACCTCCGGGCTTCTGTATATAAGGGCCGCTCCGGGGCCGTGGTTGGTTACCGCCATTCAAACGGCTTCTATACAAATGAGTACACAGGCTGGGACTGCGACCGGTCGGATGCTTTGTATTTCAGGATGAGATGCGAACTGAGCCGGAACAATGTCAATATGGACAATTCGTTCTCGGTCTCATTGCACAAGCAGGGTGGTTACCCGTACAGGCTTTGGGAGGACGGGGTGCTCAATCCGGTGAATTACAATGATATATCCGCTTATAAACGCTTAAGTGTCACGGATGGTTTCCGGGCCGGAATCAAGCGGGACGGCTGGAGCCTGAACTCGGTGACCAGTCTCCAGCTGCTGTTTGATTCGATGGACCTGGACCAGGATTTCACCCCTTCTTCTATGTTCACATTGAACCAGATCCAGAGGCAATATGCAGTCACTCAGGAAATTATATTCAGGCCTGAGAACGGACCGGAATGGTGGGACAGCCAGACTGGTTTCTTTGCGTTTGCCAAACGGAACCGGATGAGCGCGCCCGTAGTATTTCTTGAGGACGGCATCCGGACTCTGATTCTTGATAACGCCAATGCCGGGATTCCGGATGCGTTCGGCGAGCTGGACATATTTGAGGATGAGTTCCCGATTTCCAGTGAGTTCGGGATAACGACATATAACACAGCTCTTTATCACGAGTCGTATTTCAGGCTGGGAAGATGGCTCCTAACCGCAGGCCTCCGCATTGACCACGAGGGCAATTTTATGAGTTACGACAGCAGGGCTGACATCAGTTTCATCCTTGCTCCGGCGATGAAAGACTATTATCCTCTTTCCACCAGGTACGACGGAAGAATCACTAACTTTTATTTCCAGGTCCTCCCGAAACTCTCCGCCCTGGTGAACCTCGGCGACCCGTCGGGCAATGTCTCCGGGCAGGTGTTCGGCAATGTCTCAAGAGGCTACAGGTCAGGAGGTTTCAATACCCAGATATTCTCAGATATCCTCCAGAACCAGATGATGACGGATATGATGGCCAAAGTGGGCGTCCATCTTGACCGGGAGGACACCGCACCGACCGCGTCCAGCACCACGTACAAGCCTGAGACCTGCATTGATTACGAAATTGGAGGAAGGGTGTCAGTATCAAAGGGAGGCCACCGGTTCTCCGCATCTGCGTCATTGTTCTATCTGGACTGCCGGAATCAGCAGATAACCGTGTTCCCGTCGGGCAAAAGCACCGGAAGGATGATGGCCAATGCGGGCCGCTCTCGCAGCTGCGGACTTGAGGCTGAGGCATTCTGGACTTGGAAAGGCCTGTCCGTGCAGTTCTCGGGAAGTTTGCTTGACGCCGTGTTCAAGGAATATGACAACGGGCTTGCTGACTATTCCGGAAACAGGATACCTTATTCTCCTCAAAGCACTTTGTCAGCCAGGGCCGCCTACAGGTTCCCTCTGGCCGGGAGGCATCTCCGCTCGTTCGAACTGTCAGCCGATGCAAGCCGCACCGGAAGAATTGTCTGGGACGAGGCGGGAGAGTTCAGCCAGGGCGCATACACTCTTTTAGGTGCCGGGGCACGGCTCTCTATGTCCTATGTCTCATTCTTTGTCCGCGGTATCAATCTGACTGATACACAGTATGATACCTTCTACTTCAAGTCTGTCGGCAACAGCTTTTTCCAGACCGGCAAGCCCCGCCGTTTCACCATCGGCCTCGATTTCGAGTTTTAATCAAATATGCATTTGATGGCCCTGCCGTACCAGGCCTGAGGCTGCTCGAGACCGAAAATGTATGCTATTGTGGAGGCAACATCGCACTGGGCAATACTTATGTCGTCAAAACGGAATCCTTTCTTGATCCCTTTGCCATAAATGATGAGCGGGGTCTCCATTTCCATCATAGTGGTACCTCCGTGCGAATGCTTGATTCCGCCGTGATCGGATGTCACAATAATGATGGAGTCGTCCATTATACCGGCCTGTTCAATGGCTCCAAGTATCTCTCCGATCCAGGCGTCCAGTTCAGTCATCTTGGCATAAAGTTCCTCAGTGTCGTGGCCATATCTGTGTCCGACGTGGTCCGGATCATCGTAAATGAAGGCTGCGAGTTTGGGCTTTTTGGCTGTGATATAGGCCTTTGCGGAATCGCATAGCTGTTTTTGCGGAATGTTTGCGAATTTGTTCATCGACAGGGTGTCTATCAGATACTCGATTCCTTTCCATTCATATATCGCTCCGATTTCGGCATCCGGTTCCCTGTTCCTGAGCAGCTGGAAGATGGTCGGGAAGATTCCGTTTTCTGAGATGAACCTCGGCTCAAGGTCAGGTGTTGTCGAGCAGCATTCGTAGAATCCGTGGATCTCAGGTCCGGCTCCCATAAACATCGACGCCCAGTTGGATGCGCTGTGTGAAGGCAGGACAGTCCGTTTCTTCAATGTGTATGCGCCATTGTCCATAAGCCGCCTTACGTTCGGCATGTCTGCATAATCCATTGTATATGAGCCCCATCCGTCCAAACCGATAAAAAACACGTGGGAGGCTTTCTCTTTGCCGGAGCAGGATGCCATAAGCGCTGCGATGCCGATGGCCAACAGGATTTTAGATTTCATATCGCTATGTGGTTGGTTGATGTTAATCTCTGGATTTCCATACGGTGACTGTGCGGGCGCCGGTATCGATGGAATACCTGACAGCCGGGCTCATAGTCTGGATGATGTCCATCAGTTCGCTGACGCTGTCATTCTCGAATATTGCTGTGTACCGGAATTCTCCGCAATCATCTGAAATGATGAACTCATAGCCGAAATGCCGGTACAGGACCTGTTTCATCTCGGCGAGAGTGTTGTCTTCAAACACGATATATCCGTTCTGCCAGGTGAAGCTGTCGCTTTTCTCCTCTGTTTTCTCGATATGGGAGTCCCCGGTCAATGTGTTCATTACAAGCGTCTGGCCTGGCGACAGGAATTCCGGGCAGCCGGACCCGCTGATATCCACGGACACTTCCCCGCTTATAAGGCGGACGAAGTGAATCTCGTCTCCTTCGTAGCCGGATATCTCGAAAGAAGTGCCTATATCATTGACAGTGAAGAATTCAGTGCGGATTGAGAACGGCACTTCGTCATAGTGGAAGACATCGAAGCTTGCCTGTCCTTCCAGTTCCGCCACGCGCTCCTTTTTCCATCCGTACGGGTTGAATGACAGTTTTGAGCATTCATTCAGATGAACTATGGTCCCGTCCGGCAGTGTTGTCGAAGTGCGTTGCCCCGGGCCGGTCTCGATGCAGATTCCATTGGCAAGATAGTCAGGCACTGAGGCCGTTCTGGAGAGGAACATATAGCAGCATCCTGCGACTGCCAACAGCGATGCGGCTGCGGAGACCGATGATATAATCCAGGTCCTGGTCCTGTTGATTCTTCTGCTGGTCTTCCTCCAGGACTGTTCGATTTCCCCGCTGTCAGTCAGAAACGCATCCGTCTGCATCTCAGCAAGTTTCATTGACAGCAGCTCGTCTTTGCCTTCAGGCGACTCAGCGGATTGCTCCATAAAAGTGCGGAGCTCTTCATTGTCCATATCGTTGGCCAGATATTTCTCAAGTCTGTTTTCCATATCCAAAATTGTTTTACTATATAAGGCAAAGCTTTCTCACTTTGTCCCTTATGGCTTTTACCGCCCTGAAATATTCATTTTCCACAGTTCTTGTCGATAGGTTCAAAAGCGAAGCTATCTGCTTGCAGGTCAGCTTCTCCGAGACTTTCATCACCACCACTTTCCGGCTTTGGTCAGGGAGGTTTCTTATTATCTCCGCTACAGCTTTCCGCTGTTCGGCAATGCATATCATATCCAATGAGGTCATCGAATCAATGAAGTAGTCCACCTCATTTTTAAGGAATTCCTCATCTTTTCTCTGCCCGATGTTGAGCTGTGCCCGTCTTGATTCTATTTCTTTGAAGCAGCGGTTTTTGACGATTGTGAACAGATATGAGGCCAGGGATGCCGGCTTGCTTATGGTGTTTTTCCGCTTCCACAATTCGATGAAACTCTCCTGCACAATATCTTTTGCCAGACAGTCGTCTTTGACATAGGCGTTGCAGAATGCCTTGAGCACGGGAAACCAATGCCTGAAGAATTGTTCGAATGCCTTTTGGTCGCCCGAACAAACCTTCATATATATTTCCAGTTCCGCAGTCTGCATTGATATAATTAAATATGTGATTGCCACAAATATAACAATATTCCGCAGAATCACCGAATTGCGGTTCCATATCTGCGTCACATATTTTCACTCAATAGAATGAGTAGAAAAAGCCGGATTCTACTCATTGAAATATGTAACCAACGGGACAAAACTCAAAGAGTATGAAACCACATACGATAACGCGCCTGAAGACACTGTTGACAACTGCGGCTCTACTGCTGTCTGCCGCCACCGGATCAGCACAAAAGCCTGCCGGTGGAGAAACCGTGCTGCACAATGGAATCGTGCTCCCCGGGGACTGGCCCCCGCATTATCCTTATCCTGATTCCCGGAACACAATGCCGGTGCCGTATCTGCTCAACAAACCGGAGGTCATTGACATTAATGTCGGCAGGCAGTTGTTCGTGGACGATTTTCTCATCGCATCCACCAATATGGTCCGCACCACGCACACGGCGGAAATGTATCCCGGCAATCCTGTGATTCAAGGGGAAAACAGATGGGAGTTCAAAACGGGAAAAGATTATAAGGATGGCGTCCCGTATGCCGACCCGTACAGCGGTGGCGTGTGGTACGACGAGACTGACGGAAAATTCAAAATATGGCTCAGGTCGGGAAATGGGGACGGCGGTGATTATACTGCATATGCCGAGTCGGAGGACGGAGTGCACTGGGAGAAGCCTTCTTCAGACCTTGTTCCCGGCACAAGCATAGTGATATGCGCTGAGCACGACAGCCAGACAGTCTGGCTGGACAAATCGGAGAAAGACCCGTCCAGACGTTTCAAATCCATATATGTGGACACCAGCGACGGCTGCAAATATGTCCTCCGTTATTCCCCTGACGGAATACATTGGGGAGATGAGATCTGCTCGTCAGGGCCGTTGCAGGACAGAAGTACGGTGTTCTACAATCCGTTCCTGAAAAAATGGGTGGCCAGCCTGAGAATCGTGGTGATGAAAAACCACCGCGCAAGGGCCTATATGGAGAATGAGAGCATCGAGGACCTGGTCCGGAACGCCCGGGTTTTCCAGGACGAGATAGACACTCTGCCGGCGGCTTCGCTTGGTGTGGCCCCTTGTGTGAACAATGTGTACTGGCTCTGCTCTGATGACAAAGATACCCCGCATCCTTTTGCCGACATTGCGGAAAAAACTGACGGGCCGGCGCTTTATAATGTCGATGCCAATGCCTACGAGAGTGTGATGATAGGGGAATTCGCCATCTGGAGAGGTCCTGAGAATAATCAGTGCGAACACCGAAAGATTCAGAAACTCAATGAATTCTGCATTGCCTTCAGCCGTGACGGATTCCATTTCAGCCGCCCGGACCACAGGCCGTTTATGGAAAGTGTGCAGGAAGAGGATGCCTGGAACTGGGGCAATATGCAGGCAGCCGCAGGCAATCCGATTATTGTCGGGGACAGTCTTTATTTCTATTGCGGAGGCCACAGGAGGAATGACATTATGTGGGACGGGTGGACATCCACGGGCCTCGCAAAATTGCGCAGGGACGGATTTGTCTCGATGGATGCGGTCCCGGAAGGGGCTTATCTTGTCACCCTGCCTGTGCGCTCCGATGGAAAATATCTCTTCGTAAACGCCTGTGCTTCATTGCTTTCTGTCGAGGTGCTCGATGTTGATGGGAATGTAATAAAAGGATTCTCGAGAGAGAAATGCAGGGTTCTCAAAAATATTGACAGCACGAAAGCGATGGTCACCTGGAAGGGCCGCAGGGATCTGTCGTCTCTTGCAGGACGCCCTGTCAGGTTCAGGTTCCATCTTGCTGGCGGCTCGCTCTATGCCTTCTGGGTATCTCCTTGGAAGACAGGCGAAAGCCGGGGATATACCGGCGGTGGCGGACCCGGCCTGCATCCTTCGGGGATTGACCTTCCCATCGGAAATAATTGAACTTTAAAATACATAACCCGAAATAATGATGAAAACATTCAAGTGCTTTCTAATCTTCATAGCTGTCCTGGTCTCGTTCGGGGCGGCTGCTGAGGAATACCGTTTCCGGACTCCGGACGGCTTCAATGTGAGCCTCCAGGTATGTGCGGATGATATTTTCAGAGTGAGAATCACCGCAGCGGACCAGTTCCCGGAATCCCTGATGGAGCGTTACAGCCTCATCAGGACGGATTGGGAGAATGTCCGGTCGGATTTCTCCGAAAACGAGTCCTCGGCAACGCTCTCGAGTTCCTCGCACATCCTGCGGTTTGACAAGAACAATATGTCGCTGAGCGTGTTGAGGAAAAACGGGGACCCGGTCATTGATTCAATAAAATACCTGCCTCCGTCCGACACGAGAATAAAGACAATGGGAGATATGCTGGACGAAAAATATGAGTGGTGCAAAGTGAAAAAGGCCATTCTCGGAGATCTCGAAGGAGAGACTGTGCTGGTTCGGACAAACGACGTCGGGGATGTCTCCAAGAACAGCCTGCTCGGATTCTCGTTGAAAGACGGCGAGAGGTTCTATGGCGGAGGCAATGCCAGCCACGAGCACGTCCAGCACCGCGGTGAGATTCTTAGAATCTGGAGCAAGGCAAATTACGCCGGAATGCCTGTGCCTTTCCTGATGAGCTCCGACGGATGGGCTGTGTACAACAATACCACTGTCAGGAACTATTTCGACGTCGGGGTGACCGAGAAGGACAGACTCTGGATTTACAATACCCAGCCGGACTTTGACTTTTATCTCATTATGGGGGATGATATGCTTGACGCCCTGGATCTCTACACCCGGATCACAGGCCGTGCGACAATGCTGCCGAACTGGGCTTACGGAATCACATTCGCCGGAATCAAGATAGAGAATCTGATTGATATTATGAATGATGCGCTCAGGTTCAGGGATGAGGAAATCCCGATGGATATGATATGGGTGGAGCCCCAGTGGATGTCCAAGCAGTACGATTATAGCACGGCCAAGGACTGGGATTACGACAAGGTGTTCGCAGTGCCGTTCTATGCCTCCAAAACGAGGAACGAGTGCAACAACCTGCTGACTGGAAGGCTTCACGAGATGGGGTATCACCTTGCCCTGTGGCTCTGTGTCAATACCGACCACAGTGTTGACGAGGAGGATGACATCGCTATGCGCACAGGAGGGCAGATGTCCGGACAGGAGCATTGGTTTGACCATCTCACCCGTTTTATTGCCCAGGGGGTTGACGGATTCAAGCTGGATCCGGGCAGGACTGCTGCCGAACATCACAAACGCCAGTATTATAACGGCAGGTCAGACAGCGAGATGCACAATCTTAACCAGGTGATTATGCCGAAGCGTATGCAGTTGACATTCAGGGATTTCACAGGCGGACGCCGCTCGTTCCACCATTACTGCGGAGGATGGGCCGGGACCCAGAGATGGACGGCCTCGACCTGCGGGGACATCGGCGGCGGAGTGATGGCTCTGTATGACCTGGTCAATCTGAGCTGCAGCGGATTCATAAGCACCTCCTGCGACGCGTTGAGTTTCGACCACGTGACCGAGATGCAGGCCCTCCATTTCGACTCCCTGATTCCGTGGATGGAAATCAACAGCTGGATAATGCTGATGCAGCCGTGGTATTATTCCAAAGAGAACAAGGCCTCCTATGTGGACTACCTGAGACTCAGGCACTCTTTGTATCCGTATTTGTATTCAGCCGCCCTGAGAGGCTCGCTCACGGCCAGGCCGGCGATGATGGCAATGCCTCTCGCTTTTCCGGATGACAGGAATGTGGATGATATGGTGGATGAATATATGCTTGGTGACAACCTGCTTGTCGGAGTGTTTGACGATGAGATATATCTGCCTGACGGCAAATGGATTGACTACTGGACAGGAAATGAGTATGAAGGGGACGGCACCACCAGGAAGATCGGGATTCCGTCCAACAGGCACGGGCATCTCTTCATCCGGAAGGGCGCCATAATCCCATATCAGCGACAGATGCAGTACATCGGGGAATATCCGCTCGACACCCTGATTTTGAAGGTCTATCCGGAAGGGGAGAGTACTTATACATTGTATGAGGATGACGGAGTGACATACGCTTATGAGGAGGGGAAGGTTGCCCGTACCCGTTTTGACTGCGCAAGGAATGAAAAGGACATTGTGTTCACGGTGAGGGGCCGGGAAGGAAGTTATGACAGGGTGTTCGAAAGCAGGACTTATGAGCTGTCTTTCAATGGTGTATGCAAGCCGTCAAAGGTGATGGTCAATGGGGAGAAGATGAAAGACTGGAGCTATGAGGACGGGGTCCTTTCGCTGACTGTCTGCCAGGAGAATACGTTGGATGAAATGGAAATTGTGATAAGATGATGAGGAACAGTATTTTGATTATTGCCGCAGCATTGACACTGGCCTCCTGCGGCAAACGAGTTTTCGTCTCCGTGGACGGGGATGACAATGCGGCGGGCCGCAGGAGATGCCCGGTGGCGTCCATCGGGAAAGCCCTGGAACTGGCAGGGAAAGAAGGAGCCGCAGTCTATCTTCGTGAGGGCCGGTACGAGATTTCTGACGGAATCAGGCTTGACAGTGTCTCCAATCTGTCAGTTTCCGCTTACAGGGACGAGAAAGTGGTCATTTCGGGAGGTGTCCGCCTGACTGCGGGTGACTTCAGGAAAATCGACGATGAGAGAGTGGTGTCAAGGCTGAAACCATCAGTCAGGGACAAGGCTCTGATGCTTGATTTCCAGGACAATCCGGAGGATTTTCACGGCATTTCAGCCAAAGGCTTCGGACGTCGTCCATCCTCGTCCTGGTCCGAGATTCTCGTGGACGGAAGACCGATGACTCTCTCCAGATGGCCGAAAGACCGGGAAATCCAGATTCAGAAGGTTTTCTGTTCCGGTGTCACCCCGAGGAGGGGGACAGTTTTGACCGCGCCTCCGAAGCTTCCGGAAATCCGGATAGACAATGATGAGGTCTATTCATTCGCAGGGGATGAGGGACTCTGGCTCTGGGGGTATTTCAGCGCCAGCTACGCGGAGGATATGATTCCTGTGGAAAAGATTGACTCTGTGGAACACAGAATGAAGCTCGGCCTCACCACCAAATACGGGTTCAGCAGGTGCATTGAGGGAGGCGGGCACAAGCGCTGGGCTATGATGAATGTACTTGAGGAAATGAGCGTTCCTGGCGAATATGTGCTTGATTCCGGGCGGAAACGTATGTATTTCATTCCGCCGGAAAACATTGAAAATCTTGAACTGTCAATGCTGGACACTGCGATGGTCACTCTGACGGACTGTTCCGGAGTGCTTTTCCGCAACATAACTTTCCAGGGAGGCCGCAATGACGGAGTGGTGATGGAAGGATGCTCGGACTGCGTTCTCGAGAACTGCGTAATCCGTGGAGTCGGCAGACTCGCCGTGCATATCGGACCTGGTGCTGACGCCGTGCGCAATGGACTGAGACATTGTGAAATATATGATGTAGGATCAGGAGGCGTAGAACTTTATGGAGGAGACCGACTCTCGCTGACTCCGGGAGAGTGCTTCCTGGAGGACTGCAGAATCCACAATGTGAACCGGATGGACAAGTCTTACAGGCCTGCTGTCAAATTCGGGGAATGCGGCAACCGCATTTCGCATTGCGAGATATATGACGCCCCGAGCATGGCGGTGCTCCTCAATGGCAACAACCAGCTTGTCGAGTACTGCGACATCTATGATGTCTGCCGCCAGATTGCCGACCAGGCCGCCATCTACTATGGCCGCAATCCCACGGAGAGGGGCTCGAAGATAAACTACACCTATATTCACAATGTCCGCAGCGGATGGAAGAAATGGATTTTCGGAATATACCACGATGACGGGGCTTGCGGAGTGGATGTATATGGATGCATTTTCAACAATATCGAGACCAGCGGGGCGAACATTGGCGGAGGAAGCGACATCAGTTACACCAACTGCATTTTTATGAACTCTGTCGCAGCCCTGTCCATCGATGACCGCAACGCCATCAACGGAAAGGAAGGCAGCTACTGTGCCGGATACAAGAAGAAGTTCGAGAACGTGAAGTATCAGGAAACTCCGTATGTGAATGAGTATCCGGAACTCAAGAATTATTATGAAGAACGTCCGGAGAACCCGAAAAGAATTGAGGTCCGCAATAATTTATATTACAAAGTGGACAGGATATGGGAGGCCTATGTGCTCAACAGCCGGAATTATCTTCACGGATATGAGAAATACCCTTACGATATCAGCCGGAATCCGGGCCTGATTGATGAGGAAGACCCGATGAAAGGGCTTGATATGAAGAAGGTCAGGGAGATACTTCCGGATTTCCAGCCTATACCTTTCGAAAAAATCGGAGTCCGCGATGAGTAGTTCCGAAATGAAACCGCTCCTAATAACAGAAACAACCACATAATACACACAAATATTCATACTTATGAAAAAATTGATAATCACTGCCGTACTGGCCCTGGCAGGACTGTTGGCCAGCCCGGCGATTTCCGCCCAGGGAAAACTGGTCACTCTGAATATGAAGAACCAGCCCCTGTCGGAATTTATCAAATCAGTCGAGAAACAGACCGGCTGCAAGTTCTTCTATGAAAGCAGCACCATCGACCGGAACACGCCGGTCACGGTTTCTGTGAAAAACGCCACTCTTGACAAAGCTTTGTCTGCGGCATTGTCGCACACGGGCATCAAGTACACAGTCAACGGCAACAGGGTCATTCTTTCCGCCGCTGCGAAGAAACCTTCTGTTCCGGTGAAGCTCAAAGGCAAAGTCATCGATGAGAATGGCGAGCCGATAATCGGGGCCGGAATCCTGGAGGAAGGCTCCACTAACGGAAGCGTCACAGACATCGACGGCAATTTCTCGCTCAACACCAATTCGGATGCGGTCCTGGTGGTATCCTCACTCGGTTATCTCACCAAAAAGGTGAATGTGGGCATTGCGTCCGACATTTCCGTTGTCCTCAAGGAAGACCTGATGGGTCTTGAGGAGAGTGTCGTTATCGGTTATGGCTCGGAGAAAAGGCTCAACCTTACCGGATCTGTTGCGTCTGTCAGCTCAAAAGTATTGGAGGACAGACCATTGACTGACCTGCTCTCCGGCCTTCAGGGTGTGATTGGCAACCTCAACATCACCCAGGAGTCCGGAGCCATAGGAGCTGAGGCCAAATTCAATATCAGGGGTGAGTCCAATTTCAGCTCTACCGGTCCGCTCATCCTCATTGACGGAGTCGAGGGCGATCCCAATATGGTCAATCCGGCTGACGTGAAAGATGTCGTTGTATTGAAAGATGCCGCTTCTTCAGCTATATACGGAGCGAAAGCCGCCTACGGCGTGATGCTCATCACTACAAAGAACGGAACGGTGACGAAAAAGCCTGTGATTCAGTTCAATGCCAATTGCAGCATCAATACCCCGACTTCCTGGACAAAGAACGTGTCCGCCCTCGAGTGGCATCAGATGCTACAGGATGGCGCCTACAACAACAATGGAGGAGCGTATTACAACGACGAGGAATGGGCGATGATACAGAAACGCTATGTCACCGACCCGGAGAACACTCCTGACTACTATCACGCTTCTTCCGATCCGGAGGGCGTTTACCGCTATCTGGCAGACACCAAGTGGATGGATGTGCTGAACAAGAAGGTGACCACCTCCCAGCAGTACAATGTCAACGTGTCCGGCGGCAGCAACGGCTTCAAATATTACTCTTCCGTAGGCTATTACACCAGGGAGGGTTATGAGAAATTCTATCCGGACGTATATACAAGGATTACAAACAACAACAAACTGACTTTCGATGTCAACAACTGGCTCCAGGTCGGTGTTAACACCAATATGACCTTGGTGCACAAGGATGTGTCTCTCCGCTATGACAGCTCCTGGGACGTCAACGTACCGAACTATTACCCGATATACAATCCTGGAGGGGACTGGGCCGGATATGACAGGTGGACTATCGACAACCCTGCACAGGCTGCGGCGGAAGGAGGAAACACGGACACGAGGAACAATCAGTATATTGTGACAGGTCTTGTGAAGATAACGCCTTTCAAAGGTTTCCAGATAGATGCGGACTACAGCTACAAATTTATTGACCAGAGAGTCAAGACAGTGACAAACCAGTATTACTGGTACGATATGAACGGCAATCTGGCGAAGGTGCTCTCCGACGACAGCGGCCGCAGCTC
>JAQXHU010000118.1 GCA_029007435.1 Bacteroidales bacterium | reverse complement strand
CTGTCCAAGCATCTCTCCGGATTTCTCGCCGGTCTTCGTGTTGACGAAGAAGTAGCGGAGGAACCTTTCGATTAAGCCGAGAGCAGAGGGTGCTTGCACACTCTGCCGAGGCGTAGAAAGTGGCGCGATAGCGAACACCTTTGGAGCTGCGGTGGTGACGGCGCCGTGGACTGCCTCATAGTCGGCCTTGATGTCGATGGCCTCTTCCACGATTGTGCGTGGTGAGCCGATTGTCACGGCCTTCGAGTAGGCCTTTGTGACACCGTTGCTCTGCGGAGCTGATGCCATAATGACGAGCTTCAGGTCTGCGGTCTCTGCCGGAGGATCAGGCAGCTGGAAGGTGAAACTGTCTGTGGAGAGTGCAAGTTCCGCTTCGCACGGAGCTTCCACTCCGACAAGGGTAGGAGGAGAGCTGAGTGCGGCTCCGCCGCATTTCACGATCCAGCAGTTCAGCCTCGAATAGAGGTTCGCTCCGGAAATCTTGGAAGAAGTTCCGAGCACGCTCTTTCCCTTCTGGGTGCCGGCGAGGGCATTCCAGTCGAGAACCGACGCGGTGAGCGAGAGCAGAGGCTGCTTGCAGACATTGTCGAGCGATAGCAGGGAAAAGCACGAAGTGCTTAACTCGTTGAATGCTATGGACGGTATAACTTTCATGCTACAAAATCTTGCAGCAGCCACCGTTTCCATTGCAAATATACGAAATTATTTAATAACTACAAATCAATGTGTTATATTGTATCAGATAAAGTATTAGTTTAGCATATTGGCGAAACTAAGGGAGAGTGACGAATCCTTAAAATGCATCTAAAGTTTGTCATATCGAAAATAATCTCTATATTTGCAGCAACAGTACTCGCCACGCTTCCCGTAGAACAGCGTACCAGGGCGGGTCTTTTGCTTTTATAGGGTATGAGGTACACAAAATCACCGATGGACCTGCCGAATCAGGTTCAAGTTCTGAAGGACAGAGGATTGCTTATTGAGGATGAGCAACAGGCGCTTGACAAACTGAGCCATAATTGGTACATCTTTCAGAATATAGATTCACCATCACGTATCCATCATACCCTTCGTGCTCGACAAAACGAAGCACACTCTTCATTGTAGGTCTTTCGTCAGCCGTGCTTGGATTGAGACCGATGACAATCAACATTATTTCTCCCTCCTGTTCAATGGCTAAACGATGGTTGCCTTCTGCCTTGGTATTCCAATGTCTTTCGTAATTACAAATATATGTATATTTTCCATAAAAAATATGCATATATAAATATGAATCATTTACACATTATGCACCTTGAAAGACATAAATGGTTGATTGTCAAGAGTGCCGGCAAGTCCGAAATTGCCTTCGGACCGGTCAGCCAGATGCGAGACAGGAGCTAGCTCGACGGCTACAAGGTCGCCTGTCCGGATGTAGATGCGGGAAGTAGCCTCGCAGACAGCCTTTTCCACGGTCCCGGAAATCTCTGGTGAAGACAAGCAAAATGAGAAAATCTCCGTCCCGTCCTTCATAATGGAGAAAGGACGTCCGGACAATTCACTGACGGATGTCATAGGTGCCGGAAGGAAAGAGGTGTGATCCAGCGTCAATGCCTCGGCAAAACATTCCGGACAGTCACCGATATGGTCTGCCGGATATAGAAGAATGCCGTAATTCACAGAATCATAATATCTTGAAGCGAACCTTAGTCCGACACTCCTCCCGGGCTTGCATATTCTTGCGAACAAGACAGGGGAAAAATCCAGTCTTCCGACAAAATCTGGCGGAAAGAAATCCTCATTGTCCTTCTCCCAGGTGGTGTCGGGCCGGGTGACATAATGTCCGTTGAAAGTACTGACAATAATATTCATATGACCGGGCTAATGCTTCTTGCAGCCGAAGTGGAGGAACAGCTGCTCCGTCGCATCGTCAAAGGCCTTCCCCTCAAGCGGTTTCTTGCTCTGGCGGGCAGCCTCTTTCTTTTCCTCATCGAACTTCTCTTTGAGAATCTCGAACTGCCGTTTCGTGTCAAGAGTGAATTCGCCGTTCTGAATCCAGGCGAAATATGAAGGCTCGCTGAAATATACATCCCTCGCGGTCTTTCCCTTGTGCTTGCCGAAACTGATGACAGGCTCGCCGTTTTCCATTACCAGCCTGCCGGCATAGTCCACAGTCTTCGGCCTTCCTGCGAAATTGGCCAGATAGTCCACATTGTTCTTCAGCTCAGGATATCTGTCAAGCTGGCCTTTGAGCACCTCGTAAGTGGCCACTGTGTCTGCCTCCGCCGTGTGCGCGTTCTCAAAATCCTGGCCTCCGCAGTAGAACCTGTAGGCCGCCTTGAGATTTCTCGGCTCCATAGCGTGATAGATTGTCTGCACATCCACCATCTTTTTCTCGTGAAGATTGATATCCAATGTCTTATGGCGGTATCTCCGGACTCTCTCTATCTCCTCCGCAAGCATCGGAAGGTCGAATTTGGTGGAGTTGAATCCTGCCAGGTCACTGTCCTTCAGCCAGCTTACGACCTCATCTGCGACATCCTCGAATTTCGGGCAGCCCTTGAGATCTTCGTCGGTGATTCCGTTCACTGCGCTGGCGCTCGGATTCATAGGTCTCTGGCAATTGCGCTCATAATCCCAAGGCAGGATTTTCCAGGTCTTGATTCTTTCTTCTCCGTCCGGGAACACCTTCACGAAACTCAGTTCCACAATGCAGTCGGACGCAATATTCAATCCTGTGCTTTCTATATCGAAAAACAGGAGAGGTTTTTCAAGTTTGAGATTCATAATTATTTGACCATAATAGGCATTACGATGCCGAACACTTTCTCCGCCTGCGCATCTTCTTCAGATGGCAGCATCAGCGCCGACCTTCTCTTGTCGGCGAATTTCATCACCACTTCCTCGCAAGTCAGGTTCGACAGCATCTCGATGATATGGGTGGATTTGAATCCGATTGAAAGGTCGCTTCCATCGTACTGGCAGGCGAGTTTCTCGTGGGCTGCAATCTCGAAACCGAGATCCTGGGCGGAAATCTCTATCGAACCGGAGGACATATCGAATTTGATATGGTTTGACGCCTTTGGCGAGCAGACCGCGATTCTCTTTACAGTGTTCAGGAGCTGAAGCCTGTTGATTTTCAAAATATTGGAGTTGTTCTGCGGGATGATGGTCCTGTAGTCAGGATATTTTCCGACCACCAGGCAGCAGATCACAGTAGTGTTGTCGAAACGGAATACAGCCGTGCGCGAGTCGAATGTGACCGACACATTCTCGATGTCTTTTCCCAATATGGATTTCAGGACAGCTGCGTGCCTCTTGTTGAGGATGAAAGAGCAAGGCTCCCCGGCTTTTACGTTATCGGCCGTGTAGCAGGTAAGCTTCTGAAGGTCAGATGCCACCAGCGTTGTGGAATCTGGCGAGATGTCAAAGAAAATACTGTTCATCACCGGGCGGTTGTCCTCGTCCGAAGATGCATAAATCGTTCGTCCTATGCCGTCCGCCAGCGTCTGTGCAGGGAATTCCACTGTTACTGCGCTTTCACCGGTTTTCTGGCTTTCAGGATAATCGTCAGGATTGAAATATGGCAATGTCGAAGCACCGCTTGCCCAGGCGCATTCGAACTGGTTCTCACTTATTGTGCTGATTGTCAGCGGCTGGTCAGGCAGTTCCTTGAGCAGATCGTTCAGCTGGCGGGCCGGAACGGCTATTTTTCCTTCCGCCTCAGTGCTGTCAACCTCCAGTGTGGTCTTCATTGTTATTTCCTTGTCCGAGGCGGTGACTTCCAGAATGTTACCGTTCAATGAGAACAGGTAGTCCTCCAAGATGGCCTCAGTGCTTTTGGCTGGAATCGCCTTTGATACCGTCAGGATGCCCTTGAGCAGTTCTGAACTGGAAATTATAAATTTCATATTTATGCAATTTTATTGTTCAAATTCCAATAATCGCGCCCGCTTTGCGCAATACCACAAAGGTAAATAAAAATCCCGAAATTTGGCATATAATTTGATTTTTCAGAAACACGGCTGACGGAAACCTCGTGAGAATGCATCACTTCCGCCGCTATGCAGGAGGAAGCCGCCGGCTTTCTCTATTGATATGTAAAACAATAAAAATTTTGATAGTATGCAAAAATCATTGATTACCGTCTGCGCATCGGCAATAGTTGCCGGCCTTACGGCTTTTGGAGTAGTTAAAGCCTGTGTTCCAGGCGAACATGCAGGGACAGCCAATGTGGTTTCGGATGGTTCCGCGTTCCGTACTGTCAATCTGTCACAGACCGAATATCCAGATTTCACTTTCGCTGCCGAGTCAGCAGTCGATGCTGTTGTATATGTCAAAGTGACAATCCGTCAGCAGCAGAGCTACAATGCCGATCCATTCTTCAGATTTTTCTTCGGAGACCAGGCCGCTCCACAATCACGTGAGCAGCAGGGCAGCGGTTCGGGTGTCATCATCCGTTCCGACGGCTACATCGTCACCAACAACCACGTTGTGGAAGGCGCAACCAAAGTCGAAGTGACACTCAACAACAACAAGACATACCCGGCCACAGTCATCGGCACCGACCCGGCGACCGATGTTGCAATAATCAAGATTGACGCACAGGGACTTCCGGTAGTGCCGTTCGGGGATTCAGACGAACTCCGGCTCGGCCAGTGGGTCATCGCCATCGGCAGCCCTTATGACCTCAGGTCCACCATCACAGCCGGTATCGTGAGCGCGAAAGGCCGCCAGATGCCTCATTACCAGGGTGAGTTCAAGATCGAATCATTCATCCAGACCGATGCTGCCGTCAATCCGGGCAACAGTGGCGGAGCTCTTGTGAACCAGAAGGGAGAACTTGTGGGAGTGAATACCGCGATTATCTCCCAGACAGGCTCTTATACTGGATATTCATTCGCGATTCCTTCAAATATCGTCAAGAAAATTGCTGATGACCTCATAGACTTCGGAAGTGTCAAGAGGGCCCTTCTCGGTGTCACTATGACACAGATTGATGACAAAAAAGCGAAAGAATTGAAACTTTTTTCTCCAAATGGTGTATATATAGAGGAGGTTTTGAAAGGTGGAGCTGCCGACAAGGCCGGAATCAGGCACGGTGACGTCATCGTCTCAGTCGATTCCACAGCCATAACGACACCTTCATCCCTGCAGGAAAAGGTCAGTTCGTACAACCCTGGCGACAAGGCTCTTATCACAGTCATCAGGGACGGGGACAAGAAAAAATTCGAAGTAACTTTCCAGGGAACCGCCACTGAGACGGGAACAGTGGACATCGACGGTTCTGTCGCTTTCTATGGAGCGAGATTGAAAGAGGCTTCAAAAGAGACACTTGCCGCCTTGAATCTTAAAGCCGGAGTCGAGATTGTTTCAGTAGGCGCCGGAAAAGTCCAGGAGGCGGGAGCCAAAGAGGGATTCATCATTCTGTACGTGAACGACCAGCCTGTAAGCAAACCTGAAGACGTGATAAATATTGTCAAGAAGGCGAAGAGGGCTGTATATGTTGAAGGTGTGACATCTTACGGAAAAGCTGCCTACTTCGCTTTTGGAAAGGAATAAACCAAAAGGTACGATGAGACAACTTAAGATTACAAAGTCGATCACCAACAGAGAAAGCGCATCCCTGGACAAATATCTCCAGGAGATTGGAAGAGAAGAGCTGGTTTCACCTGAAGAAGAGGTGGAACTGGCTCAAAGAATTAGAAAAGGTGACCAGAGAGCTCTGGAAAAGCTCACTAAAGCGAACTTGAGATTTGTGGTTTCTGTGGCTAAGCAGTATCAGAACCAGGGCCTGAGCCTTCCGGACCTCATCAATGAGGGAAATCTCGGACTAATAAAGGCTGCGGAGAAATTCGATGAGACGAGGGGATTCAAATTCATTTCATATGCTGTATGGTGGATCCGCCAGTCAATCCTCCAGGCTCTGGCCGAGCAGTCCAGAATTGTCAGGCTGCCGCTTAACCAGGTCGGCTCGCTTAACAAGATAAACAAGGCTCTCTCCAAATTTGAGCAGGAGAACGAGCGCCAGCCTTCAAGCGAGGA
>JAQXHU010000117.1 GCA_029007435.1 Bacteroidales bacterium | reverse complement strand
ACTCCGAATGACCTCAGAGGATATTACTGGGGGCAGTACCGCGACAAGTCAATGGCTTATGCCATAGCTGAATACAGGCATATGTTCGGTTCAGAGGAGGCTTACCGTATGGGCCGTTTCTATTCGAAACTCGGTTTCGTTGTCTGGGGCGGGGCCGGCACTATTGGCAATACTCCGGCCGACTGGACCAAATGGAAATTCAATTACGGAGCCGGAATCAGGATTCAGGTGCAGCCGCACAAGAATTTCCGCTTCGATGTCGGAAAGGCCCCGGGCACGAAGGGTGTCCTGTTCTATATGAACATGACCGAGGCCTTCTGATATAATCACTCCACTGTGAGGGTTGCGGTGAGGCGGATGTCGTCTGAAGCGGCGCCGGCCATGATTTTGAAGTCACCAGGCTCCACAGTCCATTTCATATTCCGGTCAAGAAACTGAAGAGCCTCACGGCCGATCTTGAAAGTCACATCAGCGCTTTTTCCAGGCTCAAGATGAATTCTCTCGAACCCGACAAGATTCTTCTCGTAAGTCGTCACGCTGCTCAGCACATCCCTGATGTACAGCTGCACAATCTCGTCGCCGGCCCGCTCACCGGTGTTTTTCACAGTCAGGCTCACCGTCACCGGCACGTCAGCCGACTGGATGCGTTCAGGCGAAATCTTCAAGTCCGAATATTCGTAGGTGGTGTAGCTGAGGCCGTGGCCGAAACTGTAAAGCGGAGTGTTGATACGGCTCTGGTCTCCTGAAGGTCCCTTGCTGTTCGCCCCGCCTATCTGCGCATTCGGCTTGCAAGGAAAATTGAACGGAATCTGCCCTACAGTCCTCGGGAATGTGCAGGTCAGCTTTCCGGACGGATTGGTATCTCCGAAAATAATCTCAGCAAGCGCCTGGCCGCCGTATGAACCTGGATACCAAGCCTCAAGAATTGACGGAACATATCTGTCAGCCCAGTTCACCGACAGCGGGCGGCCATTGATGAGCACAAGGATGACCGGTTTGCCTGCCGCGGCCACAGCTTTCAGCAGTTCCTCCTGCCTTCCCGGAAGATCAATGCTGGTCCTTGACTTGTTCTCTCCACAAGTCCTCTGTCCGCCTCCGAGAACGACTACTGAAACGTCCGCTTTCTCCGCGTTCCTCACAGCCTCATCAATCATTGCCTGCTCGTCTGAAGTCATTGGAAAATCGAAAATCTCGGATTCCGGCCAGTTCTCGTCAACCAGTTCACAGCCTTTGGCATAGAGCACTTCCGCCTTTCCTTCGACCTTGTTCCGGATTCCGTCAAGTGTTGAAATCACGTCGGCGCCAAGAGGTCCGTAATGTGTCAATGCGTATGATGTCTCCGCCGCATTAGGTCCGCAGACCGCTATTGTGCCAATCTTCTCAATATCAAGAGGAAGCGTGTTGTCCGAATTTTTGAGCAGGACGATTGACTCTCTGGACGCTCTGAGCGCCACTTCTTTATATTCATTCCTGCCGACAATCCTGTCAGATTCCGCCAGATTTACGACATAAGGGCTGTCGAACAGCCCGAGCAGGAATTTCACTCTCAGAATGTCCCTTACCCGGCTGTCAATCACTTCTTCTGACAATGTCCCCTCGTTAACAAGTTCCCTGAGCGGCAGCACATAAGAGTCCGGGGAACGGAATGTGCAGCGAACGTTCAGACCTGCTTCAACAGCCTGTCTTACAGATTCTTTCATATCCGCAGCCGTGCAATGTTTCGAATGGAGATATTCCACGGCGTCACTGTCGGACACCACATAGCCTTTGAAACCCATCTCACCTCTCAGCCTCTCGGTGAGCCAATAACTGCTTCCCTCGATCGGAACTCCGTCATAGTCATTGTATGCGCACATTATTCCAAGAAGCCCGCCTTCCTGGATCACTCTTCTGAATGGATATGCGTGAACCATTTCCACTTCTCGCGGGGAAATCTGGGGATCCGTCCGGGCCATTCCCTCGCGGGCCCCTTTGTTTGCGCTGTATGCCAGATAATGTTTCGCTGTTGCGGCGGCCTTTCCGTCTTCCTGGATGCCTTTCGCCATCTGGATGCCAAGCTCTGCCACGAGATAAGGGGCTTCTCCGTAAGATTCCTCGAAACGTCCCCATCTCTGGTCGCGGGCCACGTCAAGAATTGGCGCGTAGACATTGGTGAAGCCGAGCGCCCTTGCCTCGGTTCCTGTGATGGCCCCAATCTTTCTGACCAGGACGCGGTCCCAGGTGTGGCCGATGCCGAGCTGGGTAGGGAAGTCCGTGGATTTCAGGCTCTCCACACCCCTGATCCCCTCGTTTGTGAAGTCGGCCGGAATACCGAGCCTGGTCTCCTCTATGAAGAATCTCTGGACTTCGTTCAAGGCCCAGGCGTGTGCTGATGCTGGCCATACGTACTGATTGTCAGAAGGGGCCATTCTCCAGTTCATGAACCCGTTGAGATGTTCGTCGATGGCTCCGACGCCGTCTTTCCAGAGCTTCTCTTTCCATTCAGGAGTCGGTAGGTCGTCTTTCAGAATGCGGCCGTAACCGTATAATGTCACCATCTGGCAGGTTTTTTCTTCCAATGTCATCTGGGACAGCAGGTCGTCAATACGTTTCTCCACAGGCTGGGCAGGGTCTTCGTAGATGTCCTTTCTGCCGTTTTTGTTAAGGTCTGTCCATCCTTTGTGGTAAATCTTGCCGGCGGGCCTGTATTTATCCGGGATGTTCTGTCCATCGGCTCCAGCCGGCAATATCGCGGCAATTGAAATGATGCATATTGCCAACGTCTTGAGGTTCAAGTTGTAACGCATATATAGATTCAATTATGTATATCAATCCTGAAGGTGACGGCAATCAAAAATCCAAGTAGCCTGAAGATGTGTTTTATGCCTGTCATCAGATGTGGTTTGTTTCTAAAATCAAAATTAATAAATAAGAGTCATATTGAAAATACACAAACAGGAAATTGATTCACAGCATCACTT
>JAQXHU010000116.1 GCA_029007435.1 Bacteroidales bacterium | reverse complement strand
TCCTACTCTTCAAGACTCATAGAAAAACGCGCCTGGACTGACAGGATGAATCTTATGCCTATACCGCAGGCTGAAATCAACCGCTGTCCTTCACTGGTACAGAACTGGGGATGGTCTCCGGCTTCTCTGAAATAGTGTCTGTCTGAAACATTATAGAACATTGTGCTATGAATAAGATAATAAAAACAATAGTCCTCGCGGTATCCGCATTTGCGGCAGCAGCCTGCGCGGCCGACAAAATCACGGAGAGCCCTATCCAGGTCAGCACCAACGATTTCTCCAAGGTCTCCCAGACAATGGCTGAGGGCTCCGGCTATATCACTATGAACAACGGCCTGGCTGTGAGCGAGGTTGGCTTCTGCTGGTCAACTGAACCGGCTCCGGAGGTCGCTGAAGGCTTATGCGCCGTTCTTGATGAACCTGTGGACAGAGGAGCCTTCTCAGTGGGCATCACCGGTCTCAAGCCTGCTACACAGTATTATGGCAGATCTTATGTGAAAGCCGGCGGACAGATTTATTATGGCAATGTCATCTCGTTCATCACCAAGGCGTTGCCAACTGATGGATGGTGTGTGATTGATGCCACAAAGGATATCAGCGTCACCACTGCATCGGCTGTGATGCAGATCGCTGATGACGGCAACAACGAGATTCTTGAATACGGTATCTGCTACAATACCGAAGGCGATCCTACTCTTGATGACAATGTGGTGAAAGCTCCTGCGGGAGGAGCCGGCTTCACGGCGAAACTCTCTGATTTGCAGCAGGGTACCACCTATTATGTACGTCCGTATTTCATCACCTCCAGAGGTGTTGTCTATGGCGAGTCCAGGACATTCGAGACATTGAACTTCATCCTTTCGAAAGAGATACTCCCTGGATTCCATACTGCATATATGTTCGGAGAAGTCTATATGGACGTCGGATCTCCAACCACCGAGAGGGGCTTCGTATGGGGCAAGGAAGAGAATCCTACACTTGAGAGCGAGGGCCATATTGTCTCAGGCAAATCCGGCAACCTCGTGGGCTCCTACTGGAATCTCATCGGCGGACTGGAGAAAGGCACTGTTTATCACGCCCGCTCTTATGCCGTGAACGAGTCAGGTGTATTTTATGGAACCGATATGGAGTTCACAACTCTTACAGGCGATATCCTTCCGGGCTTCACTCTCGACCAGATGAAACTCGTCGAGGCCGGCACGTTCGAGATGGGCAACCCGAATACTGACAATGAGATAAGCCCTCTTCCGGGCAAGGAGACAGGCTGGGAGCCGGTCCACACCGTGACACTCACAAAAGATTATTACCTGTCCTGCTACCACGTCACCAACGAGCAGCTTGTGACATTCTTCAATATCTACCAGGGATATTGGGGAACTCACGGCAACAGAAGCTGGGAAAGCCCCGGAATCTATATCTGCAACACCAACGGCGGTTCCTGGTCATTCACTTACTCCGGAACCCATCCAAACATAAAGTATGTTGCAAGAAGCGCTTACGCAAGGCACGCCGCCCAGAATGTGACCTGGTTCGGAGCATATAAGTTTATGGAATGGCTTTCAGCCGAACTTGGCGTCACCTGCCGTCTTGCCACAGAGGCGGAATGGGAATATGCAGCCCGCGGAGGCAAGTACAGCCACGGATATAAATACTCCGGCAGTGATGATTATACAGAAGTCGCCGTGATAGCTAAGACCAACGCTCCGGTCGGCACAAAGGCTCCGAACGAGCTCGGGCTCTATGATATGTCCGGCAACAACTTCGACTACTGTCTGGACAATTTTGACCAGAATCTATATAAGAACAGTGTTGGAACTGTGTCTGTTGACACGCTTGTGCCGAGAGTTGTCCAGGGCCCGAAAGTGATCAGGGGAGGAAGCTACAAGCATCTGAACTACTCTGCGGTATATACCAGGGGACGGTGCAGCAACGAGCAGGATGCCGGCGCTCATTCAGGATTCAGAATCCTGATGGAGTCCCTTCCTGACGAATCGAAATTGTGATCTGGATATGACTGTGAAACAACTTCTTTTAAGCATTGCGTCATTGCCGCTTCTTGCGGTGATGGTGCAGTGCGCATCTGAAAGTGGTCCGGATGATTCCGGAGAGACCGGCGGGCCGGAAGTGAAAAAGTATCTTTCTATCTCATTGAACTCCAAAGAGGTGGATAATTCGAGCGGAACATTCGAACTGAATGTCACAGCCAATTGTGAATGGAAGGCGGTGACGGATGTGTCCTGGATAAAGCTCTCGAAAGACTCCGCCCCGAGGGGAGAGGTGATAAAAGTCAGCTATCAGGCCAATTCGGAAGGCGGCCTGAGGACCGGAGTGGTCCGCTTCTCCGGGGAGGGGGTCAGCTCCGTGACTCTGACCATTGTCCAGGGAGGCACTTTCAAGAATCCGGTCGGCGGAGTGCCGGACCCTTATATTGTCAAAGATGGAAATAAATACTATCTTGTGAAGGCTGCGACGGGCATCAACATTTCCCATTCTGACAAACTCTCGCAGCTTGTCGGCACCAAGGAGGTATGGCGGCCGGACATCAATTCGTCAACAGCCTGGAACACGTCCCATATCTGGGCTCCGGAGATGCACAAGGTTGACGGCCGCTGGTACATTTACTACACGGCCGGACGCCCTTCAAGCGAGTCTGGCGGCTCGTACAAACTCCAGCGCAGCGGTGTCCTCCGCGCGAAGACCGATGACCCCGAGGGTGAATGGGAAGATATGGGAATGTTGTACACGGGTGACGCCTATACCGAGGGCATCACAGCCGTGGCGGCCAACACAAAATATGCTATTGACTTGACAGTGTTTGAGTTGCGGGGACAGCTCTATGCCGTCTGGTCGGGAGCTGCCGGAGCGAATGACTCGAACCAGAGCATTTATATAGCCACAATGTCGAATCCATACACGATTTCGTCATCGAGAGTGCTCCTTTCGAGCGCGGACCAGGACTGGGAGCTTCATTCCAGCAGAATCCAGGAAGGTCCAGCCATCCTGAGGCGCAACGGAAAGATTTTCATAGTATATTCGTGCAACGGCTCGTGGACCAAACATTACCGGCTTGGATATCTGGTGATGGATGAGAACTCGGACCCGATGAAGAAAGAGAACTGGACCAAATCGCCGGGGCAGGTGTTCTACCGTTGTGACGACACCTCGGACAAGGATGGGGTGAACGGAGTGGGCCACTGCTCGTTCACCGTGTCTCCGGACGGCACGGAGGACTGGATAGTCTATCACGCCAAGAACCGGAACGACAACACTTACACGACCGGCCGTTCGACTTACCTGAAGCGGTTCACATGGAAGGCCGACGGCACGCCGGATTTCGGCACTCCTTGCGGATATGGC
>JAQXHU010000115.1 GCA_029007435.1 Bacteroidales bacterium | reverse complement strand
GCTTCCGGGGATAAGTTCCGTCTGCCGTCATCCGCCAGACTTGCTGCCGGTTATGAATTCAGCCCGTCATCCTTGCACACTGTCGGGGCGGGACTCCAGGGAGAGTGCTATTTCTCCGGAAACATTTCCGCGACAGCGGGAGTGAGATATGCGTATGCAAGGATTCTCACTCTCGAGGCGGTGTATCATTACGGCGACAAAACAGTTGTCCCGACCCACGTATCTCTCGGGGCCGGGATCAATGTCTTCGGATTTGTCAGAAAATCAAGCAAATCGCTGTGTCTGAACTTCATATATCTGCTTCCTGCCTCTTCTGAGGGAGATGTCATCAAAGGCTCCTTCCAGGGCGGAATATCTTTCGGGTTTTAGGCTGCCTGGCTTTTCTTGCTGAAGTATTCGATGGCCGCCACGACAACGAGGCCGATTATTGCCCACAGAATCGCTCCTTCTGTCTGGAGGTCAATCACGGATTTCAGGTTGACTCCGGTCTCAAGGAGCGCATCGACAGCGCTTTGGGCAGATGCGACGTCCATTCCGTTTCTCAGGAACTGGGCTTTGGCCACCGCTGTCATGTCGTTCCACGGCCAGACTTTCACAAGGGCTCCGAGAATGAATCCGATGAGCACGAGCATTGTCTGCCTCTCGAATCTGCCGAGCAGCCAGTGCAGGAATTTTGAGAACGCAAGGATTCCCACAACGCAGCCGATGCCGAAAACGATGATGACCGGAATGTTCAGCTCGCCGAGAGCCTGCATTATATAGTCGTATTTTCCTAGAATGACGAGGATGAAACTGCCTGATATTCCGGGTAATATCATTGTGCAGACAGCTATCGCCCCGCAGATGAGGATGAACCACAGGTCATCAGGCGTTGTTGTCGGGGAGAGGGTGCAGATGACCACTCCGAGAGCTATTCCAACTGCGAAGAAAAGGCAGTCGAGGAATTTCCAGCCCTTGATGTCAGCTATCATATAGACGGCGGATGCTATTATCAGTCCGAAGAAAAACGCCCAGGTCTGGACAGGGTAGTGCGACATACAATAGACCATCAGGTTGGCCAGCGAGAAAATGCTGAGAAGCACGCCGACCATCAGCGAAAACAGGAATGTGCCGTGGGTGCGGGTCCAGAACTCTTTGAACCGGCCTTTTATCAGCAGTTTCCATACTGACAGGTCCATCAACGAGTTGAGTGATTCGATTATCTCCGAGAAAATGCCGGTCAGTAGGGCTATGGTGCCTCCTGAGACACCAGGGATGACATTGGCCGCACCCATTGCGTAGCCTTTGAGTCCGGTCACTATGTTTTTCTTGATATTGCTCATAATTTGTGAAAATTTACGATGGCTATCCGATGGTTTCAAGATATCTTGTAATCTCGTTGAACGCTTCCTCCTGGGAGTAGCTTCCGGTGGCCGAGTCCTCTATCACCAGGTCGAATGTTCTTCCGGTGAGCTGCCTGCGTCCTATCTTGAACTTTGCCGTGGAGCATTTTGCCATATATTCAATAGGGAAATCAGTGTTGTCCAGCAGGGAAATGAACAAGTCGGCGTTGGTCTGGAGCATCTGGTTTGTCTTGTCCCTCGACGGCCTTCCGCACCAGTTCAGGTCTTTCCGGAGCACTGTGGTGTTCAGGCTTGTTATCTGTCTGTCGTCCTTGCTTTTCTTGCTGAAATCGAAGAAGAATATGTCCACTTTTATGCCTTTTGACTTGAAATAGGCCAGCACCCTCTCCTTGCATTCGTCCGAATGTTTGTCTTCGGAATTGATGAAGACAATGGCGGAGTTAATCTTGGGAAGCGGGATGAACCCGGTCCCCACGGTGCTCTTCTTCCTGCGCAAGTATCTCTTCCTGAATACGTTTTTGATAAAATCAAACATCTGTCAATCCTTTATTGCATCGCAACAGCCTCCGTTGGCCGCAATGAGCTCCCGGATTTCTTTCTTGGCTGCTTTCCAGCGTGGAATATCAATCTTCGTGCCGATGACCTCCACCACCTTTGCGGCTATTATGGAACCTATCTCCCCGCATACCTTCAACGGCATTCCGAGGGAGTGGGCGTAGATGAATCCAGCGGCGTAGGTGTCACCGGCTCCGGTGGCGTCTATTGTGGCAGCCGGCCAGGCCTTTATGTAATGGTATTCGTCCCCGCTCTTGACCATAGAGCCGTCCTTGCCGACCTTGACGACGGCGATGCTGCAATGCCGGGCAATCTCATCGAGAGCCTCCCGCGGCTCCATCTTGGTGAATGCCCTGGCCTCGGACTCGTTGGCGAACACAATGTCCACATATCTGTCCGCGATGTCGTGCAGGAATGCGTCGTTTGACTCGACCACATTGTAGGACGCCATATCCAGCGAAATGATGCAGCCGGCATCGTGCGCCATTTCGACCGCTTTGCGGATAAGAGCTTGGTTCTGAACGAGATATCCTTCTATGTGGAAGTAGTCATAACCCTGGAAATACTCCGGCTTAAGGTCTTCCGGAACCATTTCGAGGGCGGCTCCCATATAGTTGGCGAATGTGCGTTCGGCATTGGCTCCGGACACTAACACCATTGATCTGCCCGAAGGGTTTTTGCCCTTGAGCAGCAATGTCCTGACCCCGTATTGCTCCTCGTCGCTCTTGAACAGGTGGCCGAGCTCGTCCTCTCCTACTTTGCCTATGAATGCGGAAGGCATTCCGAGAATGGCGGTGCAGGTGATGGTGTTGGCCGCGGAGCCGCCTGCCACATAGTGCAGTCCGTACGGCTTCAGGCTCTCGAAAATCTTGTTTCCGGTCTCCATATCCACGAACTGCATACTCCCTTTCGGAAGATGGTAGAGTTTCAGAAATGAGTCGTCAGGCAGTACCGCGAGAATGTCTGTCAGCGCGTTGCCTATGCCGAGAATTGTTCGCATAGTGTTTTTTTGTTTTACAAATGACAAAAATAATAATTTTTCTCATTTTTTGGAGTAACTTCGCAGGATTATGAGCAGAAAGTCGGATTTATTGAAATATGGCGTGTCGGCGCTTCTGGCGGTCCTCCTGCTGTATCTCTCTTTCAGGGGAGTCAGCTGGAGAGATTTCCTCAATGCATTGCGCGGCTGCCGGTGGGAATGGATTGGAGTGGCCATTGCGGCCGGAATCGCCGCATTCTGGGTAAGGGCATTGAGATGGAGACAGCTTATGATGCCTATAGAGGGACCTGTGTCCCGCAAGGCCGTGTTCAATGCCGTCAACATTGGCTATCTGGTGAATCTCGCATTGCCGAGAGTGGGCGAACTCGTGCGTTGCGGTTTTCTTGCAAAGCATTGCAGGAGAGTTGGTTATGATAAGGTCTTGGGCACGGTCGTCCTGGAGCGTGTCTGGGATGTGCTGATGATGCTGATGCTTGTGTTCCTTTTGGCTGCTACGATGTGGGGACGGTTCGGCAGGTTCTTTATAGACAAGATTCTTAAGCCGTTTTCCGGGCGTTTCAATCTCAGCGTCGGAGCTGTCCTGCTCGGTATGGCCGTTGTGTGCGTCCTGTCAGTCTATATTGTTTACGCATTCCGTTACAGGAGGAAGCTCTGCTCCGGCATATGGCGGTTCATAACAGGCCTGTGGGACGGGGCTGTGAGCTGCCTGAAAATGGAGAAATGGTGGCTTTTTTTAACTTACAGCATTGCTGTCTGGGCGTTGTACTGGCTGATGAGCGCTTCGGTGCTATGGTCTCTGCAGGGGATAGACACGTCCATTATGGGAGATGGGATTTCTCGGGCCGTGGAGTCTCTTGAAAGTCTCGGACCTATGGATGCGCTTTTCCTGATGCTTGCCGGCAGCCTGAGCTCCCTCGTTCCGGTGCCCGGCGGTTTCGGAGCATTCCATTACATCGTCGCCCTGGCCCTGTCATCAGTGTATGGCATACCGTTCGAGATAGGCATTGTCTTCGCGGCACTGTCGCACGAGTCCCAGACCTTGACAATGATTCTTTGCGGTTCGGCTTCGTATGTGTCGGAGTCAATGTCCATTGTATCCGGGAACAATCCTGATTAGTTGTTTGATGCCGGCTGTTCCGATGGAAATTGGAGGAAAATTCATATATTAGCAATTTGAAATTTTGAAAATATGAGAGACCTATATTTGACCAATACCCTTTCACACAAGAAAGAGCTTTTTGTTCCCGTGCATCCGGGCCACGTGGGAATGTATGTCTGCGGACCGACTGTCTATGGAGACGCGCATCTCGGGCACGCCAGGCCGGGAGTGACTTATGATGTGCTTTTCAAATTTCTCAGGCATCTCGGCTATAAAGTCCGTTATGTCCGCAATATCACGGATGTGGGTCATCTCGAGCACGATGCTGACGAGGGAGAGGACAAGATTGCCAAGAAGGCAAGACTCGAGCAGCTTGAGCCTATGGAGGTTGTGCAGGCCTACACTCTGCGTTACCACGAGGCCATGCGCCTGTTGAATGTAGCGCCTCCGTCCATCGAACCGAGGGCATCCGGCCATATTATCGAGCAGATTGCGACTGTCAAGAAGATTCTTGATGCCGGCTTCGCTTACGAGAGCAACGGTTCCATATATTTTGACGTCAGGAAGTATAATGAGAAATATCACTACGGAGTTCTGTCCGGGCGTAATCTTGATGACACTCTGGAGGGCACACGCTCTCTTGACGGACAGGGAGACAAGCGGGCTCCGTACGATTTTGCCCTGTGGAAAAAGGCTGAGCCTGAGCATATTATGAGATGGCCTTCCCCGTGGGGAGACGGTTTCCCGGGATGGCATCTCGAGTGCTCCGTGATGGGCGAGAAGTATCTCGGCAGGGAGTTTGACATCCACGGCGGCGGTATGGACCTGATGTTCCCGCACCACGAGTGCGAGATTGCACAGAACGAGGCTTCGAGAGGCACCCAGGGTGTTCGCTATTGGGTTCATAACAATATGATTACCATCAACGGACAGAAAATGGGCAAGTCTCTCGGCAATTTCATCACTCTGCCACAGTTGTTCAGCGGCGATCATCCGAAACTTGTCCAGGCCTACAGCCCGATGACTGTCAGGTTCTTCATATTGCAGGCGCATTACCGTGGCACTCTGGATTTCTCCAACGAGGCGCTCCAGGCTGCTGAAAAGGCTTACCGCAAGGTGATGCAGGCGGCCCAGGACTTGAGAACAATAGCCTCTGCTGCAGGAATTTCCATTGACGGAGGTGATGGCTATGCAAATGCCCGTGGAGAGGAAGGCAGCCTGCCTTGGCAGTTGAAATACGGGGAGTTCATAGCCGGCTCCGCTCCTGACACCTGCCCTGCCGTGAATGAGCAGGTGAAGGCGGTGTTCGACGGGGTGTACGCCGCTCTCTGCGATGATCTCAATACATCTGTTGCGTTGTCGCATATATTTGATGCAGTGAGACTTATCAATACCGAGAAAGAAAAGAAGGGCACATTGTCAAAAGGAGATGTGGAGACTCTTCTCAGGCTTTTCGACGATATTGTCTATGGCGTTCTCGGACTTGTTGACGAGTCGGGGGATTCCGGCCGTGCAGGCAAGACTATTGCCGGGCTTATGGATATGGTCATCGAGGAGAGGGCCAAAGCCAAGGCTGCGAAAGACTGGGCCACGAGCGACAGCATCAGGGATCACCTGAAGGCTCTCGGCATTGTGCTCAAGGATACGAAAGACGGTGTTGAATGGACTCTTGAATAGGCGGTTATGAAATTCATTTCGTGGAATGTCAACGGGCTGCGTGCCTGTGTGGGAAAGGGATTCGAGGAGTCTTTCAAGGCTCTGGACGCTGACTTTTTCTGCCTGCAGGAGACCAAAATGCAGGAAGGCCAGCTTAACCTGGAGTTTGAGGGCTACAAGTCTTACTGGAATTACGCTGACAAGAAGGGCTACTCCGGAACGGCCATATATACGAGGCTTGAGCCGCTTTCGGTGACGTACGATATGGGTGTGGACGAGCACGACCACGAGGGAAGGGTTATCACTCTGGAGATGCCGGACTTCTATCTTGTGTGCGTGTATGTGCCCAATTCCCAGGATGAACTGCGCAGGCTGGACTACAGGATGAGGTGGGAGGATGACTTCAGGAATTATCTCTGCGGCCTGGCTGCGAAGAAAGGAGTGATTGTCTGCGGGGACCTGAATGTGGCACACGAGGAGATAGACATCAAGAATCCTTCGTCGAACAGGCGCAATGCCGGATTCACGGACGAGGAACGCGGCAAGTTCTCCGAACTTCTGGCTGCGGGGTTCATTGATTCGTGGAGAAGTCTCAATCCTGACACGGTCAAGTATTCCTGGTGGTCTTACCGCTTCAAGTCCAGGGAGCGCAACGCCGGCTGGCGCATTGACTATTTCGTTGTATCCGAGTCACTTAAAGGACGAATAGCCGGTGCTGAGATCCACAATGAGATCTTCGGCTCCGACCATTGTCCAGTGGAACTTGTTCTCGACTGACAGCTACCTGATAAAGTTGGTTTTGACCGGGGTTTCCATCACCGGCCGGCTTATTCCTGCCTCAGTTCCGGCATTTATGCATTTCAGCAGCCAGGCCATATTCTTGCCGAGCTCGCGCATTGTCTGCATCCCCTCTTCATCCTTGACAACTTCTTCAGGGGTGTTGCCGTGAATCATATTCCAGTATTTCGATGATACGACCGGCATTGACGATATCCCGAAATATTTGTTGATCTGGTCCAATGTGGCGCTCGCTCCGCCTCTGCGGCAGCTTGCTATCACGGCGGCGGGCTTGTACCTGAAAATGTGGCCTTTGCCGTAGAATGCCCTGTCCATGAACGAGGTCAGCGCTCCAGAAGCTCCTGCGAAGTGGACCGGTGTCCCGAATACGAATCCGTCCGCATTTTCCGCTTTGTCCAGGAATTCGTTCACGGTGTCGTCCAGGAAGCACCGCTTCGTCTCAGCGCATTTGCCGCATCCGTAGCAGCCGGCCAGGGGCTT